>DASPOK010000038.1:0-4435 GCA_035626075.1 Nitrososphaerales archaeon | reverse complement strand
GCCAGCAGTAGGTTGGCGTTGATGCGCGTCGGGTACTTCCCCCACGCCATGTGACGGCATTGGGGCCGAACCTGCTCAACAAGTAGCCATCCACGCATACTTCTGCCGGTGATTTCGAGAACATGACTAACGCAGAAGGAGCGCAGCTGTTACAGTCTTTTTCGAACGCTGTAAGCGAGCTGGCGGGGGACGTTTCACCTTGCGTGGTGAACGTGAACTCAGGAAGGAGGAGCGGGTCGGGGATGGTGTGGTCTGGGGACGGCCTTGTTGTCACTGCCAGCCACGTGGTAGGGCACTCGACGGCTCCGGTCGTGACCTTTGGCGACGGCACGCATGCCGTGGCTAGGGTCCTTGGGAGAGATGTTTACACCGACGTGGCCTTGCTCAAGGTAGAGGTTGATGGGCTTCTGGCGGTGAGCCCCGGGAGCGCGGAGGGGCCCAAGGTGGGACAGTTCGTCCTGGCCCTGGCCAACGCCCGGGGCAAGAAGGCATCTGCGACATCTGGAATCGTCACGAGCTACGGGAGGAGTATGAGGGGCTTCTGGGGAGTGGTGATTGAGGATGCAGTAGTCTCCGATGCAAAGCTGAACCCCGGCTATTCAGGGGGTCCTCTCGTCGACGCTCGCGGAAGAGTGCTGGGCATGAACGTGGCCTACTTCGGAGGGAGGGGCGTTGCAGTCCCGGTCAGCTCCTTGAAAGAAATCGTCACCATGGTCTTGAAGGACGGCAGGATGAGAACGGGCTTCCTCGGGGTAGTGGTCGAGCCCATTGAACTCCCGCAGGATCTCGCAATGTCTCCGGAGGTCGGCCAGGACGAGGGACTGATGGTGAGGGCAGTCGAAGCCGGATCCCCGGCCAAGGCAGCGGGGGTGTCCATCGGTGATGTCATCTTGAAGCTTGGGGACGCGCGTGCCACAGACGAATATGAGCTCCATAGGGCTCTTTCCGGCGAGGTGGTTGGGCGACAGGTCGGCCTCCTGATTCTGAGGTCTGAGAAGCTGACCGAGCTGAAGATAACGCCGAGTGAGGCGGAAGCGTAGATGCTTCGCTCACCTCAGGCTTCCTTTCCAAGGGAACCGTACTTCCCGCAGCCGGGAGTCCCCCGCGAACCCCTTCCGCCTTTGCGCCCGCCAGCGTGAAGGTTTCTTGGGCTGGATTGATTAGTGGGCAGCAGGCGAGGGCCCCTTATGAGCGAAGTAAGGGCGAAGACCCCGCATGGAGATATGACCATCGACCAGCTGGCCGAGATCCAGCCAGGGATGGCCGCGATAATGAAAGAAGCGGGGGACAGGTACACCCAGACATACTACGCAGCGAAGGGAGGGAACTGGAAGCTCGCAGCCCACCACCTGAACGAGCTGCGGGGCGCGTTCAGGGTTGGCAGGACGACGAGGCCAAGGTTCGCTGACGATCTGGTGGCTTTCGACCGGGAGTACCTGCAGCCCATCTTCGAGGCCATACACCATAAGGACTGGAACCAATTCAGGGAGGCTTTCAGAAAGGGGGAGCTGGCCTCGGACGCCTACCACGACAAGCGCGGCTACCCACACATAAGGTATGTACTTCCGGAGGCGCCGTCCTCGAATCTGTACCTGGGACCGCCTGACGAGTTCAAGCGTAACGCAGAATCGACCGGCTCCGGCTGATGGAGAGAGTCTCTACAGCCTGTCCACCAGTTTCATCATCTCCGAGTAATGGTGCTCGATTATCGCTGCACCCTGTGAGCCCATCATCTGCTCGGCGTTGCGCTTGCATTCTGATATGGCGGTGATGATTCCCTCCTTTGTGGGAGAGACGTAGCTCACCCCACACTGTGAGAAGACCCCCTCCATGAAGCCCTTCACCTGCTGCCGCAACTGCTCGTCCGTGACAGGCTGGTGCATGAGCCTGGCGAACTCCCCGTTGGCACTCTCGAAGCACTTCAAGAGCTCGTCTCTTACGAAGGCAGGGGTGACCCTGCTGTCTGGAACGTCTGGAGCTTTGTAGGCTGCTTTCATAACATACGTGATAATAACATATGTTATATAACCCTGACGGACAGGAGCTAATCGGATTGAAGAGCCCTTCAACTGACTTGGACCTTCTGAGAAGGTTCGACTCCGAGGTTTGGGCCAAGATCCCCCACGTCAACGGCGATGAGGTGGTGAATCCCACTCCACTGGTTGATGTCACAAAGGACCTGCTGGAGTGCGCGGCCGGAGAGTTCGGGATGAAACTTGGAACAGAGGAGGTCAAGGTGTTTGCAAAGCTAGATTCGAAGATTGAGGGGGGTTCCGTCAAGGTGAGGCCCGCTGCCATGATAATCAGGGAAGCGATATCTTCCGGGCGGCTCAGAAGGGGCCAGACGGTCTTTGAGGCCACCTCAGGGAACTTCGGGCTCGCCCTCGGATACATGGGGAGGCTCGGCCTCGACGTTATCGCCCTTGTCTCGAGGAGGCTGCAGCAAGGGGTCGTCGACCAGTTGCAGGCAGACGGCGTGCGGCTGGTTAACCTGGACGTCGACCTTTGTCCCGCTCCCGGGATTCAGGGAGACGCAGACATGTTCATGGCCAAAGGAGTATCCGGAACGGTAAGGCAGCAGCTCGAGCAGCTGGGCTTCGACCCGGAGAGACTCGACGTTGTCGAAAGCGAGGCTGAGAAGCTGCTGACCCGGCAGGACGCCATAGGGCTGGCCAAGCTTCTGGCCCGCACCTACGGAGGGTTTTGCACTGAACAGTATGACAATGAGCTGAACGTCGAAGTCCACAGGACTGTGACCGGCCCCGAGTTGGACCAGCAGCTTGCGGAGAGAGGGACTTCGCTGGGAACAGCAGACTTCGTATGCGCCTTCGGTACCGGCGGGACGGCCATGGGGGTCAGCAGGTACATCTCAGCAAGGCATGATAGGAAGGGGGTCAGGGCGGTTTTCCCGCTGGAAGGGCAGGACGTGGCTGGGATCAGGACGAGGCAGAAGGCTGCAGGGCTGAAGTTCTACGAGCCCGGGGCCCTGCTGGGGGCGCACGAGGTAGATTTCGAGGAAGCGACAAGGGTCTTCGAGTTCTTCAACAGGAAGGGGTTCGATGTGGGCGAGAGCGGGGCGCTTGCGCTGTACGCCTGCATGCAGCTGATCAACTACGGAGTCGGTAGATGTCTTGTAGCGATGGTGGCGGATGGGGCTTCGAAGTACACCTCGGTGGTCGGAGCCATCGCCACGAGGGGGAAGAGAGACCAGGTCAGCTTGGAGGAGGCCGCTTCGGCTGTCGGTGAATATGGAGGGGTCGTCTGGGCCCACAGCATGTTCGTACCCAGAGAGGATGGCATCAGGGCCATAGCGTCATCGCTGAGATGCGACGAGGCCGCAGTAAGGGTAGCTGACGTGAGGGACGTCCAGGCGGTCCTGAACGGGAGGGAGCCGTCGTCGCAGTTTGAGAAGCTATTGCCCGCTGACGACAGGCCGGTGCTGGTGGTGTGCATGGCAGGAAATACCTCTCTCATGCTAGCCAAGGTGCTGGAGAGGAGGGGAATCGCCGCCGAGAGCCTGATTGGAGGAATCATGGGGCTGCCTGCATCGAAGGGGAGGCAGCCCTTCGAGCTGGTCCAGCCAGCGCAACCCTAAGGGTTCGGGCCGGCTACCGCAACTGCTCTTCTGGCTTCCTGCCTGATGTTTACGCGCTGCTCCTGAACAAGGCGGACGCCTTAAGCACCCGGTCAGGGGTGTACCTGTGCGGGTCGAGTTCCAAGCAGACCAGGGCTTCAGTCCCGACCAACCTTTCCATGAGTCCCTTGAACTCCAGCGACCCCTCTCCCGGGATTAGATGGTCGTCGGAGGCACCGCCGTTGTCGCTCAGATGGACCTCGGTGAGCTTGGGGCCGGCACTTTCAGCGAGGGCAAGGGGGCTCTGGCCGTTGACGTTGGCGTGCCCGGTGTCGAGGGTGAAGCGGAGGCCCTCAACCTCGGCGAGTATCAGGATCAGGGATTCGGAGGTGCTAGCAAGCGGGAAGTGATACTTGGACCTACTCTTCACTTGGTTCTCCACATTGATCGAAAGGCGCCCCCCTGCTGCTGCGACCAGCTTCCGTAACGTCGCCACAGAACTCTCGGCGGACCGGGGGATCAAAGCTTCGTTGTGGACACCGCCGGGGTGCACCGTGATGATGCTTGCCCCCAGATAGTCACCCAGTTTGACGAAATCCTCCAGGGTCCTCTCGACCGCTCCCTTGACGGGCTGGAAGGGGGTGGCCGGGTTGAGGTCGGTGAAAGGGGCGTGCATGGTTAGGGTCATTTTGTACGGAGATAGCGCATCCCTGAGCTTCCTCCTGTCGACCCATTCGGGGTAGGCGTGGGGGACTTCGCCCCAGAGCTCGATATAGTCGAACTCTGCGTCGCCAATTGCCCTGACCGCCGAGATCACGTCCAGGCTCAGGAGGGACCAGGTGCTTAATCCAATCTTCATTT
>DASPOK010000037.1:0-9764 GCA_035626075.1 Nitrososphaerales archaeon | reverse complement strand
CTGAAGCCGTAGACCCGGTATTCGTCGATGGTCGGCCTGTGCTTCGCCCTTTCAATCAGCCCTAGGCTTATGGAGCTATCGACAGCCGTGATGCTCCACCTGGTAGGGACAATCCGCCGCCGGGGCCCCACCCCGAACATGCCCAGCGAGAACGCCTTCTGAATTCGTGTGACCAGCACCCCTTTGCGATAGAGGTCCGAGACCGCCCCTGACGCGTCCAGGTCTCTGTCGTAGTAGGCAGTCTGCACCCTCCTGTCCACTGACGGGTTGTCAATCTTGAACCTGTCAAGAGGGCCCGAAGGCCCGTAGGGCTGGGTGTCCTCGCTCAGGGTGAGTATCCTGCGGGGCGCTTTCGTCAGCTTCAGCTCCGTGTCCACCGGCTTTGCGGCCATCGCGAGCTCCTGAAGCGAAGACAGCAGCCGCCCGGGCTCGCTGGCTTCTTCGACCTTCGCCCTGGAGTTTCCCCTGACGAGGGAGTAGCGGTAGTCCACTATCTGGTCGATGGGCTTGCCCAGCCACTCCTCCGGTGTGTCTAGTATCGCGGTGTCCCCGAACTGGGGCGGGACCATGGGCCCGATGGACACCCTGGGGTATCCCAGCCTTCCGACGAAGACCCCCGGAGGGGAGGACCCGAGAATCTCGTCCGTGGACATGGCAGGCCCGTGCCTGGCAAGGGACTGGGCCTTCATTATTATTGGACACCTCGGCCTCCCGCAAAGGAGCTTCGCTCCCCTGCACGCCAGGCACATCCAGGCCGGCGGGCTTTCGACCACCTCTATGGACTTCGCAGCCTCCTCCTCGAGCCCCGTTACCGACGCGGGCATCACTGCCGAAAGCCAGGTTATTCTCCGGGGCATCCTCATTGCTCCGGGCCAGCTCTTCTCACTTAAAGCCCGTGGTGATTCCGGAACCCGAGGATTACCATCATGCTATCTCAAATATACCACGCAATCGTCCTGACGCAGGATGCCGAAGTTCGCTCACATGTCGGACATCCACATCGGGGCGTTCAGGCAGCCTGAGCTGAAGGGTCTCCTCCTCGACGCCTTCGAAGCGGCCATCGACCGATGCATACAGGAGCAGGTCGGCTTCGTGGTCATGGCTGGGGACATATTTGATTCCAACATCCCGGACCTGTCTTCCGTGAGGCGGGCGGCCAAGAAGATGAGGGAGGCCGCCAACGCCGGCATCAGGTTCTACGCTATCTATGGGTCCCACGATTTCAGCCCCAACTACTCCTCCATGGTCGACGTGCTGGACGGGGCAGGGTTGTTCACAAAAGTCGAGATACGGTCAGGGTCCGAAGGACTGGTCAGCCTCTCCTTCGTGAAGGATCCCTCTGGCCCGAAACTCTGCGGCATATCGGGAAAGAAGCTTTCCATCGACAGAGAGGAGTACGCGTCCCTCGACAGGCAGAAGCTGGAGGACGAGCCCGGCTTCAAAATCTTCGTCTTTCACGGCGCCGTGGAGGAGGTGAAGCCTTCCTCGCTTGAGATGATGGAGGCGATGCCGGTATCCGACCTCCCGGCCGGTTTCAGCTATTACGCCGGGGGCCATGTGCACAGCCGGAGCCTGACGTCATTGCCTGGGCACCCCAACGTCGCCTTTCCAGGTCCCCTTTTCGCGACAGACTACACGGAGCTGCTCCAGCTCGCCCACGGCGAGGAAAGGGGGTTCTACTTGGTCGAGTACGATGACGAGAAGGTCTCCGAAGTCAAGTTCGTCCCCGTCAAGGTATGCGACGTGTCCGAAATCCACTACTCTGCAGAAGGGAAGATGTCGGGAAAGGCCGACGAGGAGCTCAAGGAGATCGCCGGAAGGGCCAGGGTCGAGGGCAAGGTCGTCCTGCTTACGGTGGAAGGGGAACTGGCGGAGGGGAAGACCTCTGATATCGACTTCTTCGCCATCAGGAAACGGCTCCTGGCATCCCGGCCCCTGATAGTGCTTTCCAGCTACAGCCACCTTTCTTCGCCCGAGCTGCCCAAAGAGCCAGGCCCTCCCAAGCCCGTCGTGGTCACCGAGCGCGAGGTGTTCCAGCGGGAGATTGCCAGAGTGAAGTCAGAGGAGTCGAAGCTGCGCGGGGAGCAAGGAGTGACGACTGCTCTCGCCCTCCTGAAGACCCTGAAGGAGGGCCGAAGAGAGAACGAGAACAAGGGGGAATTCGAAGACAGGACTGTGAAGGCCGGGTTCGGCGTTCTTGGCATCAAGGAGGCAGACTGATGCTCGTAAGGAGCCTCGCTGTTAGGAACATCAGGAGCTACAACGACGGCGAGGAGACCCGCCTCGACGTCCCCGAGGGGGTCGTGCTTTTCGAGGGGGACATCGGCTCAGGCAAGTCGACCCTCCTCTATGCGCTCGAGTTCGCGCTGTTCGGGTTCAGCGACATGAAGGGGGCCCACCTGCTGAGCGAGGGAAGGAAAGAGGGAAGCGTGTCCGTAACCTTCGAAGAAGGAGAAACCGAATACACCATCGACCGCCGGCTGAAGGTGAAGGGCGACGACGTCGTCCAGGACGAATGCACCATCGCCTCCGGGGGCGAGAGGACGAGGCTCTCCCCCAGCGACCTCAAGGAGCGGGTCGTTTCCATTCTCGGCTTCAACGAACCCATCCACCCAAAAGCCGAGAGCCTAGTCTACCGCTATGCAGTATTCACGCCTCAGGAACAGATGAAGGAGATACTCATGCGGAATTCCGAGGACCGGCTTCACGTGATTCGCAGGGTCCTTGGTGCCCAAAGCTACCAGATCGCGTCAGAGAACTCCGAGGTGGTCGAGAAGAAGGTGAAGGAGATCTCCTACGGCCTGAAGAAGGCCAGCGAGGACCTGGAAGAGAAAAAGGAAGAGATGGAGGAGAAGTCCCGCGCCGAGGCCAGGCTCGATGCGGAGATTCCACGGCTGCAGGAAAAGGAATCGAGTTCATCCAGGCTCGTCAGGACCCTCGAAGCCGAATGGAAGGACTCCCTGGGTCACCGCGAGGCCCTGACCAAGAGCGAGGCCAAGATTCCGCTTCTCAGGCAGGAGACGGCCGACCTACAGGCCAAGATAGAAGAGGAAGATGACAACCTCAAGGGACTTGAAACTCAGCTCGCTGAAGAGCTGGAACCAGTTATCCGGAGCTTCGAGGCCCTGCCAGAGCCCGCGTCCACGGCGAAAGACCTCGAGGAAAGGCTGAACGCGGAAAGGGAAGAGTTGGCCAGGCTTAAGGAGTCTAAACAGACCCTGGAAGCCGGGTTGGCAAAGACGCGCGACCTCCTTGCAAAGGGGGTATGTCCGCTCTGCGGCCAGCGCATCCCCGGAGACTTGCCTGCCAGGACCGAGCACTCCGAGACCGAGCTCACCAGACTCGACGAGCAGATTGTAGGGGGCGTTGCATCCGTCGCAGAGTTGGCAAAGGAGCTGGAGGCAGCCAGAGGGTTCGAAGACGCGAAGAGGGAGCATTCACGAGCGACCAAGGAGAGGGCGAAGGTGAACGGAGAGATAGTGAGACTCCGAAAAAAGATTCACCAGTCTAACAGCCAGCTCTCGCTCAAGATGTCCGAGCTCTCAGAGTCGACCGTTCAGGCGGAGGCGATGCGGGAGCTCTCCGAAAGGATAGCGGACCTCGAATCAAGGCTCAAGCAGGCGAGACAGCAAGACAAACAGGCAAGCCTTGAGTTGACCCAGGCGGAGACAGAGCTCGCAGACACGACCAGGGAGGTCGAGCGGCTCTCTGCCGAGGTCAGGAGGAAACAGGGATTCTTGGACGAAGCCAGGAGGCTGACCGGGTATCAGGGCTGGCTCTCCACATTCTTCAGGCCAACCGTGGAACAAATCGAGAAGCGGACCCTGGCCCAGGCGGCCGCCAGGTTCAACGAACACTTCCAGCGCTTCTTCGATTCCCTCGTGGACGACCCTGACATGGTGGTCCGGGTGAAGGAGGACTTCTCGCCGCTCTTCGAAAGGGAAGGGTTCGAACAGGACTTCGAAGCCCTGAGCGGGGGTGAGCGGACTAGCATGGCCCTAGCCTACCGCTTCGCCCTAAACGCTGTCGTAAAGGAGACCGTGGCGTCTCGTCCCGAGCTGGTCATCCTCGACGAACCTACTGACGGCTTCAGCAAGGAGCAAGTCTACAGGATAAGGGGGCTTCTTGAAGAGCTCGGTTCCAGGCAGGTCATCCTGGTGTCCCATGAAAGAGAACTCGAGTCCATGGCCGACCACATATTCAGGGTCGAGAAACGAAACGGGACCTCTATCGTAACCGGCGTTAGGGCTCCAGCCTGATTTGAGGGCCTCTACCCCCTAATCCGTACGCCCAAACGCAATAATACTCGTCAATTTCGGAACCCCCGGGACCTTGGCCGACATAGACCGGATGTTCAACCCGAGGACCGTGGCGCTCATCGGCGCGACGGAGAAGGAAGGGACGGTCGGAGAGGCCACCCTCAAGAACCTCCTCATCGGCAAGGGCAAGCACACAGTCTACCCGGTCAACCCTTCCCACGAAAGCGTTGCAGGGCTCAAGTGCTACCCGAACATAGCCGCAATACCGGAGCACGTCGACCTCGCCGTGATCGCGACTCCGGCCAGTACCGTCCCTGAAGTCGTCGACGAGTGCGGCAAGGCCGGGGTGGATGGCGTTGTGATAATCTCTGCAGGTTTCAAAGAGATTGGCGCGGAGGGAGTCAAGCTAGAGAATGAAATTAGGGTGATCCGTGCCAAGTACGGTCTGAGACTCCTCGGCCCCAACTGCGTCGGCTTTGCCCGCCCCTCGGCGCACCTTAACGCCACCTTCCTAAGGGACAACCCGGAGCCGGGTTCCATAGCCTTCATCTCTCAAAGCGGCGCCCTCGGTTCAGCCATTCTCGACTGGGCCACAGTGTCTCACGTCGGCTTCAGCATGTTCGCCTCCCTTGGGTCAATGCTCGACGTGGACTTTGGAGACCTCATAGACTTCTTGGGGACCGACCCTGCAACCCGCAGCATCATCCTCTATGTTGAGGGCATCGGCAATGCCAAGAAGTTCATGAGCGCGGCCAGGGGATTCTCCCGCACGAAACCCATCGTGGTACTGAAGGCAGGCAAATACAACACCGGAGCGAAGGCGGTTCAGTCTCACACCGGGGCCCTTGCCGGCGACTTCGAAGTCTACGACGCCGCCTTCAAGCGCGTTGGGGTGGTCAGAGTGGACGAAATCGGGAATCTCTTTAACTGCGCCAGCGTCCTCGACTCGAAACGTCTCCCGTCAGGTCCCAGGGTGGCCATGGTGACCAACGCGGGAGGGCCGGGAGTCGTTGCATCCGATGCGGTAACTGACCTAGGAGGGGAGATGGCCAAGCTGTCTCCGGATTCTATGAAGGTGCTTGACGAGCACCTGCCTCCCTATTGGAGCCACGGCAACCCAGTAGATGTCCTCGGAGATGCCGACGTCGCGCGCTACGAGACCGCTGTTGGGACCTGCCTCGCCGATCCCAGCGTTGACGGCCTTGTCGCCATCTGCACCCCACAGGGGGTGACCCCAGCCGCGGAGCTTGCGACAACGGTCGTGAGGCTGGCGAAGGACAAGCAGAAGCCAGTGCTGACAGTCTGGATGGGGGAGAAGGGGGTCGCCGAGGCGAGGCGCAAGTTCGCGGAGAACAGCGTCCCGACTTACCCCACGCCCGAAGAGGCAGTGAAGACCTACATGTACATGTACAGATACAAGAGGAACCTGGATCTGCTCTACGAGACGCCTGAAGAGCTGCCTGTCGACCTCATGCCCCCTAACAGCCACCTTAAGCTGATGATTAGGAGGGCGATAAGCGGGGGCAAACTCCTCCTCTCCCAGGCCGATGCAGACAAGTTCCTAGACGCATACAACATACCCAGGCTCGCCGGCGGGTTCGCCAAGGGCGCCGAAGAGGCCCTGCTTGTCGCCCGAAGAATCGGGTACCCGGTGGTCATCAAGATCGTCTCGCAGGATGTGGTCCATAAGTCGGACGTGGGCGGGGTGGTCACCAATATCACATCGAGCGAGATGCTGGCCCACGAGTTTGCCAAGCTCATGGACAGGATTAGGATCCTGAAGCCGGAGGCGAAGATAGATGGCGTCTACGTTCAGAGGATGGCAAAGGATGTGGACTACGAGCTCATACTCGGGTCGAAGAAAGACAGGGACTTCGGCGCGGTTCTCCTGTTCGGGTCCGGAGGAATAGGGGTCGAGCTCTTCAGGGATTTTGCGATCGGTCTGCCGCCGATTAACCAAGTGCTGGCGAGACGGCTGATGGAAGACACGAAGATCTACAAGGCGCTCGCACACGGCCTCAGGAACAAGGCGCCGGTCAACCTGAAGACCCTGGAAGAGGTGCTTGTTCGCTTCTCCAGCATGGTTACAGACTTCCCCGAAATCTCCGAGGTCGACATTAACCCCTTGTCCGTATCAGAGGGGAAGGCGTTCGCAGTCGATGTGAGGATTCTTCTGGACCCGAACCCTATTGACCGCTCGACGCCCTACCCTCACCTAGTGATAATACCGTATCCGACGAAGTACGTCATCCCATGGAAGCTGGAGGACGGCACCGACGTCCTCTTGAGACCCATCAGGCCCGAGGACGAAGCCATCGAGTCTGAGTTCATCAACGGCCTATCGGAGGAGACAAGCCGCTACAGGTTCTTCAACATTGTAAGGAACCTCCCCCACTCGGACCTGGTCCGCTTCTGCAACATCGACTACGACCGAGAAATGGCGATAGTCGCCGAGGTGACCGAAGGGGGGCGCCGCCGCGAGATAGGGGTGGGAAGGATCATAGCGGAGCCCGACAGCAAGAGAGGCGAATTCGCCGTGGTCATAGCCGACAGTTACCAGGGGAAGGGTCTCGGGAGGAAGCTCGTGGACATGGTTATTGACATCGCATCCGAAAAGCACCTCGAATCGATTTACGGCGTCGTGCTGAGGGAGAATCAGCCGATGCTCAGCCTATGCAGAGAGATGGGCTTCTCCCTACACCCAGAGGAAGACTACGTCAGGGTGGAACTCCCGCTAGAGGTAGAAGCGCCTGCCCAGGGCCAGGGCCAGGTCCGAAGCCATGTCAAACCTGCCACGACCAAGACTCAAGGTCAGTCCCAGGAGGGCCAAGGCAAAGAAGCCGAGGGCATGTCCCAGTAATCGATGCGGGAAGCCAGGAAGTGAAAAATGCGGCCAGAGCGCGACAGTTGGCCGCGCCCCGACCACTTCGACGCGTCCCGGCCGTAGTCCTCCTTCTGTTCTAGACGGGATTCAGCTCAGCGGCCTACCCTGGTCTCCCGCAGGCCTTTCATCGACCACGTTTGGCCTTGCTCCGCACGGGTCAGCCGTTTCATCCCGTTCGCCACCGACCTCAAGGTCGCCCTATCATCGCCCACGATGGGTCGGGTCTCGTTTCTGTTCTGGAGCCGACCCTCTCGGGTCGCGCCTCCTGGCGCCGTGCGTCCTGCTGCGAGGGAGGAACTTCCCCAGGAGATCCCCGTGGCCCGTCCACCGGCTCGCGTCGACATCGCACCCACTCGAAGGCACATAACCGTTTCTCGCAGCCGTCGGCGCGCTGACGCTCCTCCATCCGAATCAGGTAAATGATTAACTAGATAATGAACTACTGTATCGACCATGGGGGACCACTGGAAGGCCATGGCCGACGCGAGCAGGAGGCAGATTCTCGTCCTGCTCAAGGACGGCGAGAAGACACCGAGCGAGATAGCAGGCAATTTCGACTTCACCCTCCCCGCCCTTTCCACACATCTGCGTGTGCTGAGGGAGGCGAATCTCGTTTCTGAAAGAAAATCGGGACAGAACAGGTTCTACTCGCTCAACCGGAGGGAGATGTCGGAGATGGTCCGCTTCTTCGAAGAGTTCTGGGACGACAGCCTGATCCGCCTGAAACGCCACGCGGAGTCGAAGCAATGAGCAGCTGGTCGGGCACGGCCGAGATCAGGAAATCCATAGAGATAGACGCGCCTCCGGACGTCATCTACCGGGCTCTTACCGAGGAGAAGGAGCTCGTCCAGTGGATGCCCACCGAGGCCAGGTTGGACCTCAGGGTCGGCGGAGCCCTGCGTTTCAGGTTCCACTGGGAAGCAAGGAACGTTGACACCGAGGTCACAGGCAAAATCGTGGAGCTGATCCCGGGGAGGAAGGTGTCCTACACCTGGGTGGCTGCCATGCGCAGCGACAGGGACCCAGCAAGGATGGAGGGTGCCCCTGCGGCCCTGGTCACCTGGACCCTCGAGGAGCTCCCCGGAAGGAGGACGAGGGTGAGTCTCCTGCAGAAGGGCTTCGACGAGAGGTTCAGGCAGGACGGGGAGAGCGGCTGGGAGCACTTCCTCTCCCAGCTCAAGAGGCACAGTGCAACCAGGCTTTAGCCCGCCTACACTTCGAATAGCTTCGGGAAGTAGTCCCTCTGAGCCTGGAGGACCTTTCCCTCGGTCCGCGCTCTCCTGTACGCCTCCAGAGGCTCCTGGTTCAACGTGATGAACGTCGGGCCCCACTTGTAGATTGACAAGTACCTCGCCGCCTCATCCACCTCCCCTAGGATGTACATGGTCGCAGCCACCGCCTCGAGAGAGCTGAGCACCCCCGCACGGGAGTAGTTCGTCGGGTTGGCCGCCAGCAGAACCGGGAGCCTCCGATGCTTCCCCCCGAGCCTTCTGAAGAACACCTCCTGGGCCTGATTCCAGGAGCAGTCCACCGCCAGGACGGACTTCGCCCCCCGGTCAGGCGGTGAAAGCACCCTGTGGGCGTAGGGGTTCAGGACTATGACCTTGTCGGAGGCGTGGAACTTCCTGCTGACCCCCCTGGCGAGGTCCATATTGATCATCTTCCTGGCCGTGCACTTCGTAGGGTCGTCCTGACCCATCTCCAGCGCGAACACGCCTAGCATTGCGACCTGATGACGGCCCTTCGAAGGTTGCTTATCTACTGTCGGTCGTCTCCACGCGGCCCACCCCTTTCACGCCCACGTAGCCTCGTCCCCCGCCGAGGACCCTCCTGATCGTCTCCCTGGCGTACTGGGGGTACTCCTTCACCAGGTCGCGGACGCGCATCCCCTGCTCGAAGTATTTCATTCGGATTTGGGCGTAGTCGCCGGGTGTCACCTTGGCCCTGTACCGCCCGAAGGCGTCTCGAAGCCTGTCATTTCGCAACGTCTTCATCATCCTATCCCCAACTGGACGCAGGTAAGGCGTGTTAATCCTGACTTTCTTCGACTTCCTCTCCCTGCGTCCGGCCTCGACCTCACCTTCGAACACACTAGATAGTTCGTTCCCCGTAATCTTCCCATCGTAGTATTCAAGCGCCGCACTTGCCTCGTTCGCCTTCTTGCAAAGATAGGGCAGCATTTGACGTAGCGTTTCCTTAACAGAATTGAATTCACTAACTGCGAGTTCGTAGGCTCCTGCATCGGATCTCTTGAGAATGTTGCTCGTCCGAATGTTTCTGGACCGAAGGAAATCTCTGATGTTCTTGACCTGATCATATGATTGGTCAACAAAGACTAACGACACACTGAGCTTGTACGGCTGGTTGGTAGTGTCAGAGAAGTAAATTGTGCCGTCACCGTCAAAGTAGCCTGCTACTTGAGCCCATAGGTTGTACCCGGGCACAGACAGATAGGCGCCTAAGCGATTTAAGCAGCAAGGGTTATTACTGCTACCACTCCAGATGAAGGCCAGAGGGAAACCAGAGATGCCTATGGCCTTTGTATTAGTAAACGCTGACCTTGGTGCTGAAGAGGACCTGCTGAAGAAGCTCAGGGACATCCCGAACGTCAAGGATGTCTA
>DASPOK010000036.1:0-4680 GCA_035626075.1 Nitrososphaerales archaeon | reverse complement strand
TTGAAAAACCTCGGAAAGGCACCCAATCGGGGCGGAAACCACGGAGCCAAAGTCGAAAATCGTTGTCTATCTCTTTTCGTCGGCTCTGGCAGACGCGATAATTCCAATCTTCTACATTTTCCTCCCCCTATTCGCGTCAAGTCTGGGAGCGAACGCGCTGGAGCTCGGGCTTGTCGGAGGCACTTCCTATGCCGTTTACTCTTTCATGCCCTTCGTCATGGGCCACTTCTCAGACCGACGGGGTTCTCGAAAGTTCTTCATCATCACCTCACTCCTGATACTTTTCGTCGTTTCGCTGCTCTACTCTGCTGCAAACAACGCGGTCACTCTAATCACAGTCAGAGTCTTCGAGGGACTGGGCTGGGCGATGCTGTGGCCAGCGATGGAGGCGGCCATTACTGAGGATCAGACGCGAGACCCAAGGAGTTCGCTGGCGATTTTCAACTATACTTGGTCTGCGGGAGCCGCTTGCGGTCCGGTCATCGGTACACTACTCGTGTCGACATTTTCCTACAGAGCTGCATTCCTGGCAAGCGGGATATTGCTCGTTGTTCCTATCCTCCTGAACGGGGTAGCGTTTCTGAGGGAAGAACCCCTTGTATCTCCGAGGAGCCTAGGTATCGCCAGGCCGAGCACCAAACAACAATCGACCCTCTCCTTGGCTGTACGCGGGGTTTTCTCCTCAGGCGGGGAGAAGAGGGGCTTTGTGGTGTGGTCCTCTTTGATCTTGATGGCTCTGTCGACCGCGACGTCTGCGGTCTTCTTCACGTTCTTTGGTCCCTACGCGGCTTCCATCGGAATGGCGGTCGTCCTAATCGGCGCGGTGACGACTACCTTCGGCGTAGTAAGATTCTTTGCCTACATCGCCCTGGCGAAGAAATCGTTACGGCGCAGGGTCTTCGATGCCGGAGCGCGAGTTAGGAACTTGGTTGCTTTCGCATGCGTTGCTTCTCTGTCAAGCCTGCTTCTTTTCGTCAAGGATACGACAGGAGCAGTTTACTTTCTATCGTTCATCCTATTCGGAATTGGATATTCAGTAGTGTACGCGATATCCCAGACGACCTTGATTGCAGAGACATCCTCGGAACAGAGAGGCGCAGGAGCGGGCCTATTCGAATCGTCAATCGGCGTCGGAGGAATCCTCGGTCCAATCGCTGCGGGCGCTGTATCCTCGAGTTCCCTTACCAATGCCTTTGCTGTGCCGCCTGCGAGTCTGGCTCTTGCCCTCGCATTGCTCTACGCTCTGTCGAAGGTCGCGCAGGGACCCCGGAAGGACTCGCCCTCTGGGCAGGCAACGAAAGGGTCGCAGAGAAAGCGGGAATAGAAACGAGATGCTAACCAGGTAGGGCCATCAACAGTGTCGCTTTCTGGCGGCCCTGTAACGCTCAACCAGCTCGTCCTTCTCCCTGTCTGCGGCGAACGCTCCCCTGAATGAATTCTCGACCAGAGCGTCAAGCTCTCTCATTCCGAACCCGTAGGCCTCGCACACGGAGGCATAGACATCGGAAAGACTCCCATGGGGCCAGATTGCCGGGTCATCGGAGTTGACCGAGACTCTGATGCTTTCCCTCAGGAGGCGATCAATCGCGAGTTCCTTCAGACCCCCTATCTTCTGTAGGACCAAGTTAGAAATGGGGTTCATCTCGACTACGACGGATCTGTCTCGCACCAAGGACATCAGATGCCCATCTCGAGCAAGGTCGATGGCATGACCCAGACGATTTGCTTTGAGCTGGATGATGGCGGCTTCTATGTTTGCCAGGTTCTGCTTGAGCGACCCCGCCCCTTCACCTGCGTGAACGGTGACCTTCAACCCAGATGCGACGGCGGTTTCGAAGGCATCCTTGAACTTCTGTGGCGGATTTCCTGCCTCGGGGCCACCGAGGTCCATGGCGACGGCCGAGCCGCTCTCAAAGGCGGCCCTCACCACTTCCTCCCCCAAGCGTGGGGACGATTCCCTGCCAATCGCAACAATGAGGGCCGTCTTCACGCCATACTTCTCGGCGCCCTCCGCAAGTCCCTCGGACATGCTCGTGATTACATCCTTCAACGACAGGCCTTCCCTCGTGTGGTATTGAGGCGCGAAACGTCCTTCCGCATACGCCACGCCGTCCTTTCTCTGCTCCTTGACGTAGGAGATTCCGACCTCTCTGATTGTTACTTCTGACTGCATTAGACCGGTCATCGGATAGAAACGGTCAACTATGTTTTCGAGCAGGGAGCCGTACCCATCGCCCGTGACGTACCTCGTGAGGGCAGTCACGCTATTCAATTCGTCGCCTTTCGGTGTGAGTATCCTCCGTCGGTTTCTCCTTGCTATCTGGAACAGCTCTCGCGCCGAGACAGACCCGTCGATGTGGCTGTGGAGGTCGGCCTTCGGGAGAGCCCTAAGACTGTTGAGCGATGGCTGCACACAGGCGAACTTCGGTCTCTCGGTATTAATCTTGCATCCTCATTTGTCATCTCGTTGCGCCGCTTGGTGAGGCTAATCCTTGGGCCGGGGCGTCGTCGGTCCATTTGTCAAGGAAACCGTGGAATGGAGATCGGTGCGGCAGAAGAGCTCGAAGGAAGGCGCATTTCACCGGACCAGCCAAAATCATTGGCCGAGAAACTCGTAAATCGTCAGTCCGGCTTCACGATGAACATGAGACTCGAACTGCTAGGTGACATGGACCTTGTCTATCGCGATTCGGCGTTCGGTCAGAAGTTTCATTTAGTCAGACCGTTCGGAAGCGAGGAAGGATGGGGATTCGGCGAAGGGGAGGGGTCGATAAAGGGAGAGAGGCTGAACGGGAAGATTCGCTGGGTTAGTCACTCTCGTCACAGAGGCGACGGTTCCGTCCTCCCGGACGCCGACGGTGTAATCAAGACAGACGACGGCGCGATAATCTTGTTTGCGTTTCAGGGAAAGACGGTGTGGGTAAAAGGAATGGGGATAGGACGGCAGCTCCTCTCGATCATCTTCGAGACAGACGACCACAGATACAGGTGGCTGAACGACGTCTTTTGCGTCCTCGAGGGCGCGGTCGACCACTTGGGGCTGAGGATAAGGTCACATGTCTACGTGTGCGTGAACGAAATGGTCTAGTGCGGCCTGCCCGAAGCTCTGCCTACTCCGGGAGGAGGAGTCCGTAAGCCACTTCGTCGATGTCCCCTCCTTCGTTGACGAAGATGTGCCTGGTCTGGGTGAACTCCGCAATCCCTTCGAGGCCGAGTTCCCTGCCAATACCGCTCTTCTTGAAGCCCCCCCTCGGAGCGGCCGCCGACGCCAGATGATAGGCATTGACCCAGATTGTGCCCGCGTCTATCTTGCCCGCTACTCTCTTTGCTCTTTCCAGGCTCTTCGACCAGACCCCGGCCGCGAGCCCGTATTCTGTGTCGTTCGCAATCTCCGTGGCTTCATCCTCGCTTTCAAACTCGAGGGCCACTAGCACGGGGCCAAACACCTCCTCCCTGGCGAGTTGGGCGTCCCTAGGGACTTCTGTCAGCAGACTAGGGGAGTAGTAGAAGCCTCCCTTCGGAACGAGCTGGGAAATCTGTTTCTGGTAGTACAGACGTGCTCCCTGCTTGATTCCGCTCTCCACCATGGTCTCAATCTTCTTCCTCTGCTCCTCCGTGGTGATTGCGCTGACGTCGGTCTCCATCTGAAGCGGATTTCCCGCCCTCATCCTCTCGATCAATCCTGCCAGTTTTGCCAGGAATCTCTCTTTAATGGAGGATTGTACAATGAGCCTGCTCCCCGACTCGCAGACTTGGCCCGAGTTCAGATAGATGCCGAACAACACGCCCTTGACCGCCTTCTCCAGGTCCGCATCTTCGAACACGATGTTGGGGGATTTGCCCCCCAACTCCATGGTGAACTTCTTCACTCCTGCCGAGCTCGACATGAGCCCTTCTCCCGTCGCAGTGGAGCCGGTGAAGCTGATCATGTTGACCTTCGGGCTCGAAACAAGTGTCTGGCCTACGGCCGCGCCGCCACCCGTCACCGTGTTCAGAACTCCACCTGGGAAGCCCACCTCCTTGGCATCCTTCGCGAGTTCGAGTGCGGTCAGCGGAGTATAGTGAGAGGGCTTCAGGATGACAGTGTTGCCCGTGAGTAGCGCTGGTGCAACCTTCCACACTGCAAGGACTAAGGGGAGGTTCCAGGGTGCGATTGCTCCCACCACCCCGACGGGGGCATATTGGATAATCCCTCTGGTTCCTGGGTACTCGGGATGTTCAATCTCTCGGGTGGACGGGATGTCTTTCGTTGTTCCGAAGTAGCGGATGTGCTCGATTGTGATTGGGATGTCCATGATGGTGCTCTGCCTAATCGTCTTTCCCGTTTCCAAGCTTTCAAGCATCGAGTACTCTTCGGCTCTTGATTGCATCCTATCCGCGAGCTTCAGAAGGAGTTCCCGCCTTTCAGGCAGGCTCGTCTTCGACCATTTCTTGAACGCGTCCTCGGCGGCGTCAATCGCTTCCTTCGTCTTAGCCGGATCTGCGTGCACAACAGTGGTTACGAGTGATCCGTCTGCGGGGCTCCGAAGGGCGACCTCGTCTCCCTCGAAATCTTCGTGACCGCCTATGACGTTCCCGTACCTCTCTCTCATGGTCCGACCGGCTCATACGCGCTGATGAAAAGCTTCCTAAGGTCGGCTGAGCCCGAATCCTTCGGGTTGGGAACAATCTCCGTCGATT
>DASPOK010000035.1:0-8589 GCA_035626075.1 Nitrososphaerales archaeon | reverse complement strand
GTAAGTTTTCTCGCCGCAATGCGGACAGACGAAATAGCTCATGTTCTCGACAACTCCGAGGATGGGGACGTCGAGCCTCTTGAACATGGCAAGAGCCTTCGCTGCGATATTGAGGGCGGCATCCTGCGGGGTGGTGACTATCAAGACTCCGCCCAGCGGGACGGTCTGCGCAAGGGTGAGGCTACTGTCGCCAGTCCCAGGCGGGAGGTCACAGACGAGATAGTCGAGCTCCCCCCAGTCGACCTGTGTGAGGAGTTGGCGGACGGCTCCCGCTACAAGGGGCCCTCTCCAGATGACAGGTGTCTCCTCGCTGTAGAAGAACCCCAGGGAGGCCACCTTGACCCCATAGGCCTCTGGCGGCACGATCTTCTCGTCCCTCACTTCTGGTGCGGCCTTGACCCCCATCATCAGCGGTATGTTCGGACCGTATACGTCGGCATCGAGTATCCCTACCTTGGCACCCGAGGCGGAGAGCGCCACCGCGAGGTTGACCGCAACGGTCGACTTCCCCACTCCTCCCTTCCCGCTCGCGACAGCGATGATGTTCTTGACCCCCTGGAGCATCTCGGCGCCGGCGTAGTCCCTCGTCGCGAAGACGTTTGACGCCGTATTCATCACGACCTCCCTTACCCCCGGCACCGCTGCCACCGCTGCCTTGGCTGATTCTTCGAGCCTCGTCCTCAATGGGCAGGCAGGCGTGGTCAGATTGAGAGTGAATGTCACCCTGCTTCCGTCTACTGTCACGCCGTCGACCATGCGCAGAGAGACAACATCCTTGCCGAGCTCAGGGTCCTTGACCCCCGCCAGAGCTTTCAGGACATCCGCTTCGGTGGGCAATTCAGGGGGAAGCCTCCGCGTGGGGCTTAAAATTCTAGCCCTCCGAGCAGAGTCTTTATCGACCGCGTTAGGCGCATTGCCCTGAGGGCTGTGAGAAGAATCGAGGTGGTCCCCGTCGCCGGGTTACCGGAGGTAGGAAGAGGGGCTGACATCGGGGGGCTAATCCTGGAGTCTCTGAAGAGCCAGGGGAAAAGGCTGCGCAACGGAGATGTCTTGGTTGTGAAGCAGAAGATTGTCTCCAAGGCTGAAGGGCGCACAATCAGACTGACTGATGTCGTTCCGGGTAGAAGGGCGAAAAGGCTCGCGGAAGAGCTTGGGAAGGACCCGAAGCTAGTGGAACTGATCCTGCGGGAATCGGTCAGGATAGTCAGGGCCGGCCATGGTGTGATAATAACGGAGACGAGGCAGGGCCTCGTCTGTGCCAACTCCGGGGTCGACCAGTCCAACGTGGGCAGAGGGTCGGTCGCTCTTCTCCCACTTGACCCCGATCTGAGCGCCAGACGCATCAGGGCGAGGCTCGAGCGGGCCTCAGGGAAGCGGCTTGCCGTCTTGATAACAGACACCTTCGGGCGGCCATGGCGCCTGGGGCAGACCGACGTAGCCATAGGCTGCTCGGGGATGCTCCCCCTTCACTCCTACGCAGGCAGGAAAGACAAGTTCGGCTACGAGCTGAGGGTCACTGAGCCTGCGGTCGTCGATGAGGTGGCAGGAGCCGCGGAGCTCGTGATAGGCAAGCTCGAAGGGATTCCTGTCGCACTTGTCCGTGGGGTCGATTATGTCCCAGGCGAGGCTGGCGTGAAGTCGCTGGTCATGCCTCGAAGCAGGGACCTGTTTAGGTGAGAACTTGAAGGTGGTCGCCTTGGCCGGAGGGACGGGGTCGGCGAAGCTCCTCAGAGGTCTCGTGCGACTCCCAATCGACCTTTCGGTGGTGGCGAACGTCGGGGACAACGTATGGATCTACGGCGTCTATGTATGCCCCGACATCGACATAGCCTGCTATGCCCTCGCAGGAATTGCTGACCGGGTCCGTGGATGGGGAATAGCCGGGGACACCTTTGAGGCCTTGGGCCAGCTCTCGCGAATGGGGGTTCAAACCTGGTTCAGACTCGGAGACAGGGACCTTGCCACCAGCCTTGCCAGGACTAGGGCACTCCGTCTGGGCAAGACCCTGACAGAAGCGACTGAGGAGATCCGGTGCGCCATGGGTGTCAGAAGCCTCGTCCTCCCCGTCAGCGACGACGGAGTCGAAACCAGGGTCGTCACCCCCCGGGGAGACATGCATCTTCAGGAGTTCTGGGTCAGAGAAGGCGGGGCGCCGGCGGTAACGCGATGCTGGTACAGGGGAGCTCGCGAGGCCAAAGTCACCGAGGAGGTGGCCACCGCAATCGCGAAGGCGGACAGGGTCTTGATCTGTCCGGCGAACCCCGTAACGAGTATCGGCCCGATGCTCGCTATCCCGGGCTTTGCCCGCCTGCTATCAAATTCGGGGGCGAGAGTCGTCGCCCTCTCCCCGATGGTGGGTGGCTCCTCGTACAGCGGGCCTGCCGCGAAGCTGATGAGGGCGACCAAGTCTGGTCACGACTCCGCGGCGGTCGCCCGGTTGTACTCGAGGTTCCTTGACTGCTTGATGATTTCGGAGGAGGACGAGGGGATGTGCGGGAAGATCGAATCACTGGGGGTCGAGTGCGTCACCGGGGATACACGGATACGGAACGAGAACGACGAGCTCAGGCTCGCCAGGAAGCTCCTCAAAGCATGACCCCGCTGGCCGTGATCATCCCCGTCAAACATTCTCAGCTGAAATCGAGGCTGTCGAGTGTGCTTTCGCGGACCCAGAGGGAGGAGTTCGCGACGCTGCTTCTCCTCGACGTCCTAGGAGCTTTCAGGAGCGCTGGGCTGATCGAGAGCTGCCACGTGGTTTCTTCCGACGAGAAGGTGCTCAGGCTCGCTTCTCGGCTCGGAGCGGGAATAGTACGCGAGTCGGCAGACGCGGGAGTGAACGCCGCGGTCACCGCGGGGGTTAACGAGGCAGGGAGACACTGCGACATCCTCGTCGTCCCTTCTGACCTCCCTCTCCTAAGGGCAGCAGACATCAGACGAATACTTGCGCTCAGGTCCTCAGGGCTTGACGTAGTGATAGCGCCGTCCCTCGCCTTCAACGGGACCAACGCTTTGGCTTTCTCGGCCTCGTCGGACCCGGCTCTCAGCTACGACGACAACAGCTTCTGGAATCATCTAAGGGCCTCGGCCCGGAGGGGGCTTTCCGTGGCCGTATGCTCAGAGCGGACGATCATGTTCGACGTGGATTCTCCGTCGGACCTTCGGGCGTTGGCCCGCTCCAGGTCCACTGGGAGGGCTGCCGTCTTCGCGAGGAAGGTGATGCTTTGACCGGGGTCCTGATTCGCGGCTGCAAGGTCGCAGGGCGAACGCTCGGCTCTGTCTATTGCGAGGGGGGAAAGGTGGCGAAAATCTCCGAGGACGAGACTCAGGCAGTGCCTTCAGGGACGGAGGTTGTCGACGCTAACGGGGGCGCCCTTTTCATCGGCTTCGCGGACACGCACTGCCACCCGTTCGAGTACGGGTGGCTGAAACGCAGCGTTGACCTCCGCGGCACGACGAACGTGACAGGGATCAGGTTGCGGCTCCAGGGCGGAATCCGGCGGGCAAAACCAGGGGAATGGGTAACGGGGATGGGGTGGGACCAGGAAGCCATGGCCGGCGGAGCCATGCCCAAGAGGGCGGACATCGACGACGTCAGCCCCTCAAATCCGGTCGCGCTTTCCAGAGTGTGCGGTCACATAGCCCTGCTCAACAGCCGGGCTATCGTCGAGCTAGGGCTCGAAGGGAGAACGGGGGAGGAGTACGAGCGCGACCAGGCTGGAAGCCTCACGGGGATAGTGAAGGAGAGGGTACTGACAGAGGTGTACGGAAGGATTCCAAGGAGCTCAGAAAGGTCCGCAGCAGACCTGCAGTCGGTCGAAGCAGAGGCGGCGCGCCTGGGCTTGACCGCCATGCACTGCATCGTCTCTCCCGAGGGGTTCCGGGAAGAGCTGGGCGCCCTTGCTTCGCTCGACGCTGGCGGATCGCTTTCTCTTCGTTACCGCGTCTACATCCCCCCTGAGGCTCTGGACTTCGCGGAGGAAGGGAGGTTTCGGGAGAGATTCGCAGGCGGAATGGTGAGGCTGAACGGGGTGAAGATCTACGGCGACGGGTCACTGGGAGCGAGGACGGCCGCGCTCCGCCAGCCTTACTCGGACGCACCATCCAACAGCGGGATGCTCAGGCACAGCGACGAGGAACTCGCCGGCTTAGTCGAGAAAGCGGACGCAAAGGGGTACCAGGTCATCGTCCACGCCATAGGAGACAGGGCAGTCGAGCAAGCTGTGGAAGCCCTTGGCAGAGTCGCGGGATCTAGGAACCCGAGGCGGCATAGGATAGAGCATGCGAGCCTTCTCCCCAGGGACATAAGGAGCAAGATGGCCAGGCACGGGATTCGAGCGGCCGTTCAGCCCCTCTTCGTCACGTCCGACACCTGGGCACCGGCTCGGCTGGGCGATGAGCGCGTGAGAGACCTTTACCCGTTCAGGTCCATGCTTGAAGACGGAATCGTCACCTCCGGCGGGTCCGACTGCCCAGTGGAGTCGCCGGGCCCAATCCTGGGAATCTGGGCAGCGATGACGAGGGGAGGGTCAACCCCGGACGAGTGTCTGAACCTGGCGCAAGCTGTCTCGCTGTACACCTCCAACGCAGCGGCCAACGGTTCCGACGACGCGGTTCTGGAGGAAGGGGCAGGGGCGAACCTCACAGTCATCGACTCTGACCCCGAGGGGATGCATCCTGCGCTACTCAGGAAAGTGGGGGTGCTTGCCACGATAGTGAACGGAAACGTCGTCCACTCCTTCGGTTCTGCCTAGACTTTCTGGAACTTGCCGGACCTGCCGTCGTATTTCAGGAGGTCCGCGTAGATGGCCCAATGGACGAGCAGCGCCTGTATGAGAGACTCGTTGATCTCAGGCTGGTAGTGCCACTTCAGGCCCATCTCTGCCAGGCTTTCGGCAACCTGGGACGCAGTTACAGGCTTCCCGTGAGCCCCAAGCTCCAGCGCTGTCCGGAACGGTTCGATGGAGGCTATCCTGTCCTTCAGAATCACGAGCTTGTTTTTCGAGGTCTTCTGGAATTTCAGGCCGAACTCGGTCAGGTGGACGTCCCCCTTTTCGGTCCTGACCAGTCCGAGCATCTCCGCGGCGTCTATTATGGGCAGCAATACGGAGATGTCCGCGCCCAGCTCATCAGCCAGTTTCGGAATATCCACCTTCCCTCCGATGCTCCCCGCCACCTCCACGAGGCTGATCACCTGACCTCCGCGGACGTTGCTGGGCATGAGGAGGGCGGTGGGCAGAGGCCTGTGAGGTTCGGCCAAGTTATCTCCTCCTCCTGGCGCGCCGGGTCCTCGATTTAAGCAGGTCTGAGGTTCTCATGATAGGAGCGAGTACACCTTGTCAACCCATTGGAAGAACTCATCCGACTTCTTGTTCCTGGGTCTTGGGAGGTCGATCCTAAGCTCCCCCACCACGTGGGCAGGCCTCGCGGAGAGGACGATTGCCTTGTCTGCCAACTCGATGATCTCTTCCACGTTGTGGCTAACCAGGATTACTGTCTGGACAGAAGTCTGAGGGCTGATTAGTAGTGTATACGTCTCCTTCCTCAGCCTCTCGGCCGTGAGGTCGTCGAGTGAGCTGAATGGCTCGTCCAGGAGCATGACCTCGGGGTCCGTGGCTAGCGCACGGGCTACGCCGACTCTCTGCTTCATTCCTCCTGAAAGTTCGCCCGGATAAACGCTCTCGAAGCCCGACAGGCCAGCGATTTCAAGAGCGCTCTCTGCCTTCGCTTTCTTCTGGGCATCCGAGAGGTCTTTCCTGGAGTCAAGGCCGAACAGGACATTCTCCAGCGCCGACCTCCAAGGAAGTAGGACGAAGTTCTGAAACACCATCGAAATGTCGTCTCTGGGGGCAGTCACTGCGGAATCCAGAACCTTGACTTCGCCCGAAGTCGGTTTGATTAGTCCTCCGATGATTCGGAGAAGCGTCGACTTCCCGCATCCTGACGGCCCCGTCACAGCCACGAGTTCGTCCTTGCAGGCCGTCATCGACACGTCGCTCAGAACGGGCAGTGGTTCTTTCTCCTTGTAGTAATCAAGGCTGACGTGGTCTACGGTGACCACAGGGCTCCCGGCCGCCAACTTTCCCGAGACTTGAGACACGACTTGCGCCCCCAGATTCCTAGCGGTTATACGCGTACCGCTGCGTCACTCTGTGGTACAACCTCCTCCACACGGTGAGGTTGAATGTCACTATCAACACGGTCATCGAGCTCACCGCCAAGAATATCGTCAGATTGTTCCCTGCGTTGGTCGCTTGAGTGATCATCTTACCTATCCCCACACTGACTTGAGTCACAGGAGCCGCCTTGGGGTCAGGTTGAAAGTACTCCGCGATGATGAGGGCGTTCCACGCGCCTCCCACAGCTGTGATCGCGCCCGTGACCAATGCAGTGAAGGAGCTCGGGATGTAGACGTTCCTCCAAGCCGAGGCCCTTCCGACCTTGTAGACATGAGGTAGATCCTTCATGTCTGCAGGGAGGGTCCTCACCCCAGCCATAACGTTGAACACGATGTACCAGAAGACAGACAGGAATATCACGATGCCTGCGACTACTTCGGGGTTCCGACCTATCACTGGAATCAGCACAATTGCGGGGAGGAGGATGGGCGCCGGGATGGACGAAATCACCTCGAGTATTGGGGAGGCAGTGTCGTAGAGCCTGAAATTGAGCGAGATCACGATTCCCATGGGTAGTCCGATGGCGATACAAATCGCGACGACGTACCAGACGCGGACGAAGGACACGGCGAGTGCAATAATGGCGGAAACCTCCCCTGCCCCAAGAGTTGCCGCCGATGGAATGCTAGAGATGCGCAGGGTCCCAGAGTATGCCAGCGTGGCGGCGATCAATATTAGGAAGAAGGCAAGGAAGATCAAGACCGCGTACCTGAGTCCCTTTCTGAAGCGTGCTATTGACGAGGTGAATCTAGTCACTCCTCTTCCGTGGGCGAGAAGGAACAGCTTCGAGACACTGCGCTGATTGACCCACGAGTAGAACCGCATGACGGGGTCCCTGTGCACCTCCCTGGGCTCTTCCATCATCTTGTACTTCTCCGACCATAAGGCAAACTCCCTTAGGAAGAGGAACCTCCACACCACCACCGTTACGATGATGCTGGCAATCAGCAGCGCGTAATCTCCGGGGTCAGTGCTCGGGGTGTACTGTGTTACGGCCACCCCAATGCCATAGGGAATAGGTATGTTGGCAGAACCGGAGCTGATGATCTCACTTGCGACAAGGAAAAAGAGGCCTACGGCCCAGGAGATTTGGGTGTTGTATGCAATCCTGCTCATGGAAGCAGGGATGTACAATGTCCTGAGGCGCTGCCATCCACTTGCATGAGACACCCCCATCAGGTCGGCGTAATCTTGCGGTATTGCCTTCACCGACTCGTAGACTCCGAAGGCGATGTTCCAGGACATGCTGGTGAAGATTAGGACGATGACTGCGAGGTTGGCCCCTATGAAGTTGTGGAGGAGACTGTTAGGCGGACCATAGATTGCGAAGATGACGAAGGGGAAGAATCCGAGGATGGGGATTGACTGGAAGATGTCGAGGAGGGGGAGAAGGACGCTCTCTGCGCGCTTGTTTCTCGCTGCCCAGATACCCACGGCCAATGCGAAAACGATGCTTAGCCCGAGCGCGAGGATCATCCTGACCCAAGACGCAGCGATGTCTAGGGCAATTAGACCAAATTGAAGAGCCATAAGGCCTTCAGGGCCGCGCGAGCGTGCGGCGTATTTACAGCTTCTCAGATCAGGCGATGTAAGGGGTGCTCGATGAGTCGAACCTTCGGACTGTCTGATACTCCCCCTGGTCCCTGAAGCTGGAGAACTTCGTCAGGTCGGGAAAGAATTGGTCTAGGGGGCGAACTGCCATCTCGGAGGCAACGTGCCGTTTCCCTAGGTACTCGTCGGTTATCTGCCTCCCGAGGTTCCTCACCTGCCTGTCGCTTGTGTAGCCCAGGCTGTGTAGGTACTCATGAAGCAGGATCATGAAGACGTAGGAGTTCCGTTTGGACCTGGACTCTGAAAGCTTCTCCACTATCCTCAGCAGGTTCCTGTTCATCACAATGGCGTTAGAACCCATCTCGTGGTATGCCCCCACGTTGTTCGGTATGTCTCCGAGCACGAGGGTGAGCCCGGCTCTGTGCATCCCGGTCTTCCTTTCAACCGCCCTTTTCACCATCTCGAAGATTGTGTCAAAGCCCTCGGCGGACGAGAGCGCCCGCCTGTTGTCGAAAACAGTCACTCTCCTAACACGAAGCCGGATGTAATTAAATCACGCCCTTCCCTTGATAGTTCCGAGCCATGTAGGGCATGATTCCGACACGCGCCCAGAACGAACTCGGGGGGGCCGGATATGGCTATTCTACGTCGTTGCCGTCCGCTTCGAGATCATACAGATCCACTCCGAGCTGCTCCCAGCGGAACGTCCGGGTTCGAGACTGTTCGACCTGAGCCTGGGAAGCCACGTTATCACCGGTGTAATTACACGGATAATATATCAACGACGTGATAACCGAGTTGACCTGAGCCGTCTTCAAAGTTGACAAACCTACGTTTTTATTTGCGTACTAACTGGCGGGAG
>DASPOK010000034.1:0-4452 GCA_035626075.1 Nitrososphaerales archaeon | reverse complement strand
ATCCTCAACGAAAGGGGAATCGACGACCCGTCGGAAGAAACCACCAGAAAGAAGTAGAGGCGCGCTTAACGGTTTTATATGGTGAACCGGGCGCCCTCCGGCGTCTCGCTTGAAGCGTTCTCAATTGCTAGCGGTCTCCATAGTTGTCCTCATGGCGCTGACCGCTGTCCCGGTCCAGGTGGTGCAGGGGCAGGGGGCATACACAGAGAAGCTGAACGTTTTCATTGCCGGGTCCGATGCCCTGTGGTACTTCACCTTCGGAGGGGTCAACGGCTCAAGCAAGCTTTCTGCCCTCGAGTCGACCCCCGGTCTGAGTTCCTACAACGTAACGGCATTCCAGTCGTCCGCTTGGCAGTCAGACTTCCAGGTCTTCGGTCCAAAGGGGTACAACCTCCTCCCAGTCCCGTTCGCGGCCTCCCAGGGCCTTTTCCTCACCGTGGGTTCGGATTCGTACCCTGATGCAGTTGCTGCAGCGTCCGCCCTGGACTCCTACCTTTTCACTTCCTTCGTCTCCCTGTCTAACGGAAGCGGCACCTACTCCTTCTACAGCCCGCTCTCCTTCAGCGACTTGGTGCCTACCACCCTTCTCAAGTTCCTCCCGACGTCGGAAGGTGGGTTCTCGGAGGCGATTTCAACCACTAGCTTCCCGTTGACGGCCTCTCCCTTCGTGGTCCTCGAAGGTCAGAAGTCTACCTCGGGTTTCAGTCACTCGTTGGTCGTTGGTTCGATAGTTGCCTCGGCCCTCGACTCGCTGAACAGGCCGACCGTGATGAGCTACTTTGGGACGACCTTGACTTCCCTCGTAGCTTCCAACCACAGCTCGTCGTCAGTTATCCAGCTGAAGTTCCTCGACGGGCTGGTGAAGTCGACGGACTCCGCCACGGTTTCTGACAACAGCGCCCAGTTCACCGGGTCCTACACCCTCAGCCTCGGCCAAGGCAAGCACGTCTCCAAGATCAACGCGACCGTGACTGAACAGCCCGCCCCCCTGCTAGCGACTCGGGCGGTTGACGTAGGGGTCCTCCGCACCAACGACACGCTCGCAGTGACCCTGAACCTGAAGAACCTCTCCCCGACCTACACGATAACCAAGGTGCGGTTCTCCGACACCTGGTGGAACAATACTGGGGTCTTCCAGCTCCTCGGGGGCAACTACACCGCCCCGAACACCGGGCTGGCGGCCGGTGGGAGCGTCACCCCCGTCTACAGGCTCAGGTATACCGGCACTACGACAGGAGCCATGATCATCCCCGCTTCGGTCGTAAGGTACAGCTACGAAGTCGGGGCTGCGGTTTTCAACGCAACGGCGGTCCTCAACCCGATTAGGCTCTCTTTAGGGACTGACGACGCCGTGGTCTACGCGACCGAAACGCCGACAGGTGGGTTCGGAAAGTCAGTAGGGACCCCCCAGAGCTTCAACGTTACTGTTACCAACGTGGGTACGCTCCCGGCATCATCGGTGCTGGTTGCGGGCCACTCGATTCTTGGTCTCGCGGCCAAGTCAGGCGGCTCCCCTGGAGGGACGGCGACCGTTACGGTAGTGCAGTCAGCAACCGGGCTTCTGGGCGTCAACTCCACCCAGGCATACCTCGTCGCATATCAGGACCCCGGTGGGAATTCGCTCAACGCGACGACAAACGTGGTCTCGGATGTCTTTTCGCATGCGACGATGAAGGTCGGCTATCCGACCCTAACCCTCGGTGCTAAGCTTGCCACGCTCACAAACCTGAACACGAATCTCACTCTCTCGTTCACGGTAACGAACCTGGGGCCCGTGAACGTCACGTCGTTCGAAGCAAGTGAGGACCTGCCCGCAAGCCTGGGCTGTGGGAGTATCGTAGGCAAGGGGCTCACGTGCGCGGGAGGGCAGCTTGCAATCAGCTATTCGTTCGTCAACGCGTCTTCCACCTTGACTTCGTACATGAAGTATAACCTGACAAGCCCTCTCAACTATTTCATCGGCCCCGCAGATTTCACCGGAGTGTCTTCCCTGGGCAGCGTGACAGGAAAGTCTAACCCCGTGGCAGTTCCAAGTGGGTTAGTCCTCTCGAAGGAGTTCTCCCCAACTCAGCTCTTCGGCGGCATGAACTCCCTCGTAACGGTGTCCGCGACCAACTCGGGACCGCTCCAGTTCTACAATGTTACCTTGTCCACCACTGCAGACGGATTCGACACTCTTTCATCGACGTCGTCGCTCTCGAAGAAAGCGGTTTCTGTAGCTCCGCAAGGAAACGTCACCTTCTCATACGGAGTGTCAGCATTCCAGGTCTCGGGGAACCAAACGGCTACGGCTGTCGCCGCCACCCTATTCTTCGACGGGGCATCCTATTCGATTCAGGGGGCTGGTCCGAAAGTCCAGCTGTACCTCCCGCTGGGTGTTTCCATCTCGACAACCCCTGCCAGTCCTGAGGAGGGGAAGGGCTTCGTCATCAACTTCGTGATCAATAACCCCTCAGGGGTTTCCGTTTCCAACGTCCTGTTCACCCTCCCGGTCCCAACTGGGCTCGGCCTGTCGAACCTTCGGAACGCCCAGGTCGTCTCCGGCGTGCTCACCGTGTCCGCCGGGGATCTCGGCGCCCACGCGACGTACAACGCGAGCGCCTCCGCCGTAGCCAGCTCGGGGATTCTCATCCCATTCGACAAAGCGAAACTGACCTTCTCCTATGCAGGAGTGACGGTGAGCGGGATAACTCCAACCAAGACCGGCATAGGCATCGCCGAGGACGTGACCACCAGGTATCTGATACCGACTGGGTTCATCCTATTGGTGCTGCTTGCGGTCGCCTTCTACGTAAGAAGGAAGGCGGCCCCTAGCGCTCCCGCTTCCCCGAAGTGAATTCCTCGAAGGCGGCCTTTGCCGCTTGGTACGGCATCTGCACAGGCGGATGCTTGAAGCAGAAGGCAGAGAGGCTCTCCAGTTGCCCCGAGACCCCTCTGTCGAGAGCCAAGCGAGTTCCCCTGAGCGCGTCTACCATGACGCCGCCGCTATCGTAGGCGTCCACCACGTGGAGCTTGACGTCGACCCTCACGATTGTCCCTCCGAAGTACCTCCCTTTCAGCCAGATGTAGCAGACCTTGTCGTTGTCGAGGAAGGGGACGTAGTCACTCGGTCCTATCCTTGTGGGCACATCGTAGGGAGACATGGCCCGTACCGCGCTGGTCTTGCTCTCTCTCTTGTCTTTCAGCCTGCTCTCCTCCAACATATTGAGGAAGTCCGTATCCCCTCCAATGTTGAGCTGATAGGTCTCATCGACCTTGACCCCCCTGTCGACAGCAAGCTTGACCAGGGTCTTGTGCAGGACGGTGGCCCCAACTTGGCTCATGACGTCGTCCCCGGCCACCGGGAGGCCCGCTTCGGAGAATCGGCTGGCCCAGCCCTTCTCAGAAGCTATGAACACTGGTATCGCGTTCACGAACGCCACGCCGGACTTCAGGGCGGCCTCGGCGTAGGCTGATGACGCGGCCGTGCTCCCTACAGGCAGGTAGTTCACTAGTATCTCCGCCCCCGAGTCCTTCAACTCCCGTGCGACGTCCTCCTCGGGCTGGCTTGATACGGTCACCACGTTCCTTAGGTACTTCCCTATCCCATCCAGAACTGGGCCTTTTTTCACCCGTACGTCGAGCCTGGGCACGTCCATGATTTTCACCGTGTTGTTAGGCGGCTGAAGGATGGCCTGGGAGAGGTCCTTCCCCACCTTCTTCGCGTTGACGTCGAAGGCGGCGACGAACTCGATGTCCTTCGGGTTGTAACCGCCGACATCCCAGTAGGTAATCCCCTCGTCTGGTCCCTTCTTGGAGTAGTAGTGCAACCCCTGGACCAGGGCAGAGGCGCAGTTGCCCACGCCCGCAATTGCGACTTTGATTTTCGACAAGCTTGATTCTCACGCCCGAAGGAACGGACGTTAAAACGGTTTGTCTTCAAGTTGAGAGAATACTAATAATCGGCGTCATGGCCGACAGGTGTGTGGAAGAGAAGTCGGCAGGGGCGGTCCTATACAGGGAGGCGAAGGACGGGCGCCGCTATCTCTTGCTTCAGAACGGAGGGCGCTGGGATTTCCCGAAAGGTGGGGTGGAGAAGGGGGAGAGCGAGTTGCAGACGGTCATGAGGGAGGTCACTGAAGAGACAGGCCTCGAAGACATTCGTATCGTTCCTGGTTTCAGGAAGGTGATAGAATACTTCTACAGGCGGGACGGCAAGAACATACACAAGCAGGTTGTGTACCGCCTCGCTGTCACAGCCAACGACAAGGTGAAGATCTCCTTCGAGCACCAGGGCTTCGGCTGGTTCCCCTATCAAGGGGCACTCGAGAGGGCTTCCTATGACAACTCGAAGGCGACTTTGACCGAAGCCGAGGAATTCATCAAGGGATCAATCTAGAATTCGACAAGCGGGTGTGGGGCTGTGAGCTTCACCACCTTGATGTAGTGAAAGCCAGGTTCATCAGTCCTCTT
>DASPOK010000033.1:0-2490 GCA_035626075.1 Nitrososphaerales archaeon | reverse complement strand
CTAATAAACCCCAATCGGTTGTATACCGTCGGTTCAAATGTCAGCTACTGGACAACCAGTGATAATTCTGAAGGAAGGTTCCGGCGAGTCGAGAGGGAGAGAGGCTCAAAGGAACAACATTTCTGCAGCGAAGCTCATCGCCGAGGTCGTCAGGACCTCCCTCGGCCCGCGCGGGATGGACAAGATGCTCGTGGACTCCATGGGCGACGTCACGATTACCAATGACGGGGCGACGATGCTGAAAGAGCTGGACGTTCAGCATCCGGCGGCCAAGATGATGGTGGAAATCAGCAAGGCCACCGACAACGAAGTCGGGGACGGAACGACTTCGGCGGTGGTGGTTGCGGGGGCTTTGCTGGAGAAGGCTGAGGACCTGATCAACAAGGACGTGCACCCGGTCGTGGTGGTCGACGGCTATTCGAGGGCGGCCGAGAAAGCCCAGAAGATTCTGGAGGAGATAGCCGAAAAGGTCGACCCGATGAACAGGGCAGAGATCCTCAAAGTCGCCAACACGAGCATGCTGACGAAGCTGGTAATCGAGGACGCGCCGCACCTCGCAGGCATCGTGGTCGACGCGATTCTTCAGGTGGCGGAGAAGAGGGAGGGAGGCTTCAAAGTGGACATCGACAACGTGAAGGTCGAGAAGAAGCCGGGAGGCGCCCTCACCGACACCAAGCTCGTCCAGGGGATAATCCTGGACAAGGAAGTGGTCCACTCGGGTATGCCAAGGAAGATAGACGAAGCGAAGATAGCCCTTGTCAACTCTGCCCTCGAGATTGAGAAGACGGAGTTCTCTGCGGAGATCAGGATCAACGACCCGACACAGATGCAGCAATTCATGGACGAGGAGACCAGCATACTGAAGGGAATGGTGGAGAAGGTTGAAGCTGCGGGCGCCAACGTCGTCATCTGCCAGAAGGGGATTGACGACCTGGCACAGCACTTCCTGGCGAAGGCTGGGATACTCGCTGTGCGGAGGGTGAAGGAAAGCGACATGACGAAACTCAGCAAGGCCACAGCGGCTCGGATCGTCACGAACCTCGATGACCTGACAAGCAAGGACCTGGGTTACGCCAAGCTGGTGGAGGAAAGGAAGCTCGAGGAGGACAAGTGGGTATTTGTGGAGGGATGCAAGAACCCGAAGGCCGTCACGCTTCTGGTGAGGGGAGGGACACAGAGGATCGTAGACGAGGCTGAGAGGGCCTTGCATGACGCCATAATGGTGACCAAGGACGTGGTCGAGTTTCCCGCAGTCGTCGCAGGGGGAGGAGCCCCCGAGGAGGAGGTTTCCGTCCAGCTGAGAAACTGGGCCCAGAAACTATCGGGGAGGGAGCAGCTGGCGGCGCTGAAGTTCGCAGATGCCATGGAGAGCATCCCGCTGACCTTGGCCGAGAACGCGGGAATGGATCCGATCGACACTCAGGTCGACCTGAGGGCCAAGCATGGGAAGGAGGGCAAGTGGTACGGCGTTGACGCCCTCAACGGAAGGGTGGCAGACATGTATGCGAAGTCTGTGTGGGAACCGCTGGCGGTGAAGCTGCAGATACTCAGGGCAGCCACAGAAGCGGCCTCGATGATCCTGAGGATAGACGACGTGATTGCCGCGAGCAAGATGAGGGCGCCACCGACGCCTCCGGGAGGCGGAGGTGGGATGGGCGGAATGGGCGGCATGCCACCAATGTAGAAGTTCAGCGTAGTTCGACATCAGGGTAGCGTCCGCCTGACATCACTGCCTTGTCGTAGAGCATGCTGGCTACTGCCACATCTTCGAGCGCAACCCCTCCCGACTTGAACAGTGTACGCCCCTTTGCCACCCGCTTGGCTGCCACTATCTGCCCAAGCTCAATGGCAGATTCCCAGGCGAAGGTCCCGGACCTCACCGCGTAGATGAGGTCGCCGTACTCAACCTTGGCCTGTGCCAGGTCGTCGACCGCCACGGTATCGAAGGTACCCAGGGCGTTCGGCGTTATCTCAGCGCGGTCCGGGTCGTTACTGCCGCAGATGTTGACATGAGAGACGCGGGTGAGCATCCTGTCGGTCAGGAAGGGTTCTCTGGACGAGGTTATCGCGCAGGCGACCTGGGCACCCCTCAGGGCGACTTCGGGGGAGTCGAAGGCGGCGCTCCTGAACCCTTTCTCCTCGAGAAGGCGGCTGAAGCGTTCTCTATGGGCCGAGTTGGGGCTCCAGACCCTGAATTCATCCACGGACATGACGGAATTTAAGCCGAGGGCCTGCGTCAGTGCCTGCTTTCCCGAGCCGAAGAGCGCCACGCTCCCAGACGGTTTGCCATACATGTGCTTCGTCGCCACCCCCGAGGCGGCGCCCGTTCGATACCTACCGAGGGTGTCGGCTCCCATTATTGCGAGGGGCCTGGAATCGGACGTGTCGAAGAGCAGTATGGCAAACCGGGTCCCCTCCTTGGATGACATGTAGGCCTTCAGCCCACCCCGACCTAGATAGGGAAGGTTGGCGTGCATTACGTTCAGGACC
>DASPOK010000032.1:0-18385 GCA_035626075.1 Nitrososphaerales archaeon | reverse complement strand
CTGAGCTACGCCGGCACGGTCCCGACCCGCGTCTGCAACTCGTTAAAGCCTTGTTGCCCGGCCAAGGGTTTTTAGAATTCCCGAAAGCGACCCTATTCAGCGCGGGGGTCGCCCAGCATGGTCAACGGCGTGGGACTGAGGCTCCCATCCCTTAGGGGTTCGTGGGTTCGAATCCCACCCCCCGCACCAAATACCCCTGTCGGACGGGAGGGTCTTTCATCGGGAAAAATCGTCAAAAATCGACCACGGAAAAGTGTGTATGGTAGAACCCCTGCCTTGGAGGGGGGTCTTTCACGGTTCTTCGTCAAGACGAGTATTATTCGAGAGGTAGGCGAGCCATGAATAAAAAAGAGAGAAGACTACGGTCTTGCCTAGGAGCCGTAGCCAACTGAGGATATTACTCGGTCAAACCCATAGACATTTAGTTGACCGAGGCCGTCGACAGGATTCCAGACACCTGGTGTGACGTGGAATGGGCCGTTTTGTCCATATGCAGTCTCGAACATTGCACCGGGGACGCCGTGCGTGAAATCTGAAAGACTGAAGTGAGTTTGATATGTGTAGAAACCGTGGTTCGTCTGCAGATACAGTAGATACAACGAAGGTGCAAGGTCGCCTATTGCGAAGAATCGGGTGTTGCTCTGGACAGTCGCGATCATGCCGGCGGTAAGTGGAGCTGATAGACTAGTCCCGCCCCAAATATATGGCGAAAAAGAGCCGTCTTGGACTATTAAGACCCCTGTGCTTGGGTCACCAAGAGCCGCTAGGTCAGGGGTGCCTCTCATGCCCTGCGGGTGAAATGTGATTCCCAGGGCAGGCTCTGGGATGGATGACACCTGCGTCGATATGTGGATAAGCTTCTGCCCCAGTGGTTCCTTGAAGAGCATCGAGAAGCCTCCGGCCGATCCGCAGGCTAGACAGTAATAGTCTGACCCCAGGCTCCAGGCGTGTTCAAGTCTGAAGACCGAGGAAGGAGTGAATGTTGCGTTTAGAGTCGTTCCACCCACGCCTGAGACCCAGGGGTCATTGTTAGAAGTCGAAGCCGACACCTCGTTGGCGCTCAGGAGTGGATCATAGGCGCCGTAATCGCCCGTGGCGATAAAGACGCCGATGCCTTGGGCGGCGGCCTGCTGGAAGATCTCGTCGTACCCCAGCATTAAGGCGGCAGTCGCGGGAGGTGAGCATCCGTATGCGGGATTGACGCAGTAGTACATGTCTTCGTACTCCCCCCAGCTGAGGCTCATTATGCCGGCCAGCTGGTGGTTGACCACGTACTCGACCGATGCGTATAGGTCATCATAGTCTGACGATGATGTTACTTCCAGAATGTGGGCGTGGGGCGCCATGACCTGAGAGTATTGGGTGTCTATCGCGGTCTCCGGCGACCAGTCTGCGGCGTCAAGATAGTTGTTTGGGCCTAAGACTGGAACCCCTGTTGGGTATATCACGCGGCAGCCTGCACTAGGGAGGCTGAATGTCCCGTCAAATGTGGCCAGGTCGGGGCAGGCGATGTTGTCGAAAACGTAGTTATTGGCTGCCGTCAACTGTCCCGTGCTGTTATCCGGGTCTCCGTAAGCATCGACTAAGGCGATAGTCTGACCAGAACCCGAGACGCCCTGTTGAAGTAGCGGGTTCTCGTCATATATTGTCTGGAGTCCACACGGAAGCCAGGCTTCTAGGAAGGGCTTCGAACCGCTGCTCAGAAGTTCTGGTGTGCACGTGCCGAAGGCCCCCTTCGTTTCTGAGGACATTGGGGATGGACCTGTTTTGGGCCCTCTAACATCGGCGGGAGCGTAGAAAGGAACGTGAGAACTCTGGGCAGATAGGAACTCTGGTTCTATTGTTTCAGGCATGCATTCCGCCCCTATGATGAATTTCTGGATACTCGCAGGTGCGGTTGAGAGTTGCGTAAGAGCGCTCTGAACCTGGATGTCTGTTCCGGAGGCCTCGATAAGCATGGGAGCAGTTGTGATTGTGGTTAGCTTATTGGACGAAACGAGTGATTTGACAACGTTGACGACCGGAGCTGGAGCAGAATATTGGGCATCGAACTGGCTTGCGGAGAGGAAGTCGTGAAACGAGGGACTGGAGGGATCGTAGTAGGCATTGTTCAGAAATTGCGTCAACTTGCCTTGGTCGCTAAGGTCGAAGAACACTAGGAGATGGGCAGGCAGACCAGAGGAAGTATAGCACGAGACGTAGACTGGCTCGGGGAAAGGAGGAGAGATTGTCTGTGCAGAAGGAGCAGCGACCATTAGTATGAGGATTAAGGCAACTGATAGCGCAAAGAATCTTTTTCCAAACAGCATTTGCATTGCGCGACCGTTGAAATTGTGAATCAAATTATAAAACTTTGGCGAGCAACTCATGCAGATGTTATAGTACAACCGGGTGCTTACAGTCATGCGACTAAGCCCGGCCAGCGCGCTTACTCAATTGAACACAGCCCTAAGCAGTTTTCATTCGTTCCGCGACCCTGAATTGCACGTCTTCGGCCGGCCCGAGGCCCGCTGACTCCCTACAACTTTGTCCACCGTATGGGGTTTTCTTGTTCGAATCCCACCCCCCGCACCTGACGTCTCATGAAACGAGCAGTGTTGGCGCCGATTCTAACCTATGGTTTGGTGTGGAACCTCCGCATCACACTCCGAAACATGATCAAACTGTTGGGGGACGAGTATTCGGAGAACTCGTGGAAAGGCGTAGTAGGCAGCTGATTTCTGCCGCGGGCAGGAGGTGAATCAATGGGTATGACAAAGGCAGAGGCGAGTGTCATGATTGACCGCCCTACCGAAACTGTTTGGAGTTTCGTGTTTTCAGACCTGGACAGGTTCGCGAAGACCCTCAACCCTGACGTCATCGAATCGAAGCAGACTTCCGCTGGACCAATCGGAGTTGGTACGACATTCCATGAAACGCGTTCGAAGACCCCGAAAGCAATTGACTATCGAATGACTGAGTATGAGCCGAAAAGCATGTTCACAATTGCAATGACTTCTGGGCCAATAAACGGGTCGAGATTTACGATGAGACTTGAGAACATCGAAGGAAAGACAAGGCTGACCACTGGCGGTGATTACCACTTCAGCGGCTTCTACAAACTGCTCCAGCCTTTCATGGGCCGCCCCGGACAGTTTCGGAAGGAAGGGGAGGCACAGATCGGCAGAATGAAGCGCGCTGTCGAGTCTGAAGCCAAGCCATAGACTGAAGGGAGGGGAGAAGAACGAAGATTGCCAAAGGGGCCAGGTTCTAAGCAGGGGCACTCGTGCGGAACGGCTTCTATGCGCGATTCTAACCTAAAGTTAGGTTCCCACCCGCCGCACCAAACACCCATGTCGGACGGGAGGGTCTTTCATCAGGAAAAATGTCGATAATCGACCACGAAAAAGGGTGCATGGTAGAACCCCTGCCTTGTAGGGGGTCTTTCACGGTTCTTCGTCAAGACGAGTATTATTCGAGGGAACGGCCTGAATCGTCCCCACAACACTAGGCTGTCTCAATCGCCTGACGGAGTCGATCTCTGGCCCCTCTCATCCATTCAAGGTCGACTCTACCACCGAGGAGATGCACGGACTGTGACTACTGAACGAGTCACCTTGCAGACTCGGGCGTGAGCGCTAACACCGGGATTATCCTCTTGGTCTTCTTCTGGTAGTCCGCGAACCTTGGGTATAGCGATGACTGCAGCGCATAAAACCTGTCGCGCTCGGGGCCCTTGATCTCTTCGGCTTTCACGGCTATGGTCTCGTCTCCCACCTCAATCTTGATGTGCGAGTGCGCCTTCAGGTTGTGGTACCAGTCGGGGTTGGTGTCCGCTCCCCCCTTCGAGGCGAAGACCAAGTAGCGATTGCCGTCCTTGAGGTACATCACCGGGTTGACCCTGGCTTTGCCGGTGCGGGCCCCAGTGTGATTCAGGAGAAGCAGGGGCGCGCCCTCCCAGGAGCCACCTACCTTACCGTGGTTGCGTCGGAACTCGGCGATTATCGGCGTGTTCCAATCACTCATACCACTGCTCAATGTGACTCATACCCATCATTTGGGTCGCAAAAATCATTTCTCCTTCACCTTCGCTAGCGTCACCAGAAACGGCGGGTTCGTGGGCTCGCCCCGCCTCCTATCCCACGTTCTCAGGTGCAACCTATGTTCTGTTCATAGATTGCATTTCCATTCTATCCGCTCACAAGGTCAATATCACTCGGGTTAGAACTTCTCAATCGTGAAGGCAGTCCCGGGCTCAACTAGGCCATTAACGGAGACCGAGTTGGAGTACGCGGTTGGAGGACGGCCGTTTGACCTCAGCCTTTACGAACTCCTGTTGGTGGACTCTCCAGAACGGGTGTTCCGTAAGATGATACAGCAGCCCCGCCCTCCACTTCTCCCAGGCATCGTTTGGAAGTACATCTGCTACGTTTCTGTTTTCATGTTGTTGGTGGACATCTATGTTGTCTTTATTCCAAACCCAATCTCGAACTGGCTGATTGATTCCTTCGGGGGTCCTCAAGCAGCTCTGGTCGCGTTCACTCTTCTTTTTGTGTTCCCGGCTGTCAGTATTGCTTCTTGGAGGCTGGCGACTCGGAGGAGCCGGACACAATATCCATTGGTTCCCCCGGCGACTGGTTTCGAACTCCTGGAAGTCCCTTCAAACGATACGAAGTTCGCGTGCCCAGAGTGCAAAGGAGTTGGGAAATGGACTAAGACACGATACGAGGCCGCTCGGTGGGAGGCAGGAACGGAAGATGGCGAAGGAAAGGCCATGGTATTCGTCCCAGATCAAGTCATTGCAACCGAAGAGACGGTCTGCAAGACGTGCTCAGGCAGAGGATACCTTTACCATATGAAGAAACGTTTTGAAAGAGCTAACAAGAGCCTGCAGAAACTCAATTCCAATCTCGATGTTGTCAACTCAAAGGTCGAGGCTCTTAACTCGATCATAAGGAGAACGAATTGGGAGATAGTCCAACATAGATAAACGAAGAAAGAAGCCTGGTCATCGGTTGGGCGCTTGCGATACATCGATTAAGCCCGGCCCAGGGCTCTTACTCACTTGAATACAGCCCTAAGCAGTTTCTATCCGTTCCGCGACCCTGAACTGCACGTCTTCGGCCGGCCCGAGGCCCGCTGACTCCCTACAACTATTTCCACTGTATGGGGTATACTAGTTCGGTTCCCACCCCCCGCACAATAGTCACCTACCTGACAGGAGTTTGTTTCATCAGGAAAAACGCCGAAAATTGACCACCAAAAAAGCGTGTACGGTAGAACCCCTATCTTGTAGGAGGTTCTTTTACGGCTCGACGTCAAGGTAGACATCATTCGAGGGAACGGTCCGATTCGTCCTCCAAGATGAGGTTATCCCAATCGCCTGGCGGAATCGATTTTTGGCTCTTCTTGTCCGGTTGAAGTCGATTCTGCCCGGAAACATTAGATTCACCCTTCGTAAAGGGGCGGACCGCGTAGTAGGGGCACTGCTGGGTCCGCTACAGACATGTGACGAGTACTCTCTCTGCTTCAAGTCCGATCACTCAAGTCAATCCGGATTCGACAGAAGGTGAGACGTGTGGTCCTGCGGCGTGTCCTCGAAGAGGCAAAGAGGACGTGGCCCAGGCTGTCAATCCTAATCAAGGAAAGAGAGTCAGCTGGGTCCGACGCACTCGTCCATTGAAGTCCACTTGACGCACTCACAGTAGGCTTGCCTGTTCTCGCAACGTCAAATGCCCGAAAGCTGACTTCTCAACCGTGCTATATCCGTCGATCTCAGCCCGTTGATGATACCTTCAACGTCGGTCACGAACACCTTAGTGTTAGGGACGAGGACCTTGAAATCAACACCTGCCATTGCTGCGTTGTAAATCGCGCCAACCCTTTTTCCCCTAGCAGCCTTCAAATCAGCCGTTAGGGTTGGGTGACTCCCCCTGAAGAGAAATTCGAAGAACTCAGCTGTGCAAGCATGATTCTTGGACCTAACACCGACTGATGCCAGGAGAGCTGAAACAACGAAGTATTTCGCGTAGTAACTCGTTTCAACAATCCATTCCTCCACCTTTGCCGGCGCAAGAGTATCCATCGCAACGATAGCGTTCTTTGATTGGGTGAGATATGATCTGACTAGAGTTGGGTTAGGCGACCCAATAGTAACGTCGCCGAACTTGCCAATGCAATTCCTTAGGAGTCTTCTATCTGCCGCCAAAGTAGTGCCACATCATGTCGCAGAACCCATCGAAGCCCTTGAGAATGATATGGTTTCCCACAACCTCTCTGGTTAGCGGCTCGTTGCTGCTGAAGCTCTCCATGAAGCGATTCTTGGTTGCACGTTCGATGTTAATGTCCTTTCCAATTGTTCTTGACACTTCCCCGATTAGACTTTCGCTTACTTTGCGACCAGAGATCAAAAAGAGGTCGATGTCACTCTTCGCGGTTGCCGTCCCTTTCGCGTAGCTTCCGAAGAGGAGTGTAATTCCATCCAAATCATTGCCAAGCTCTGAAAGGACCTTGCTGATTAGATAATTATGTTGGAGGAAGTTGAACGTCGTGTTGATTTCCGCCTCTGCCATGCAGTACTTGGTGGAAAGGCTCTCGAGATTCAGGCTGTATTCTTTGTTCTTGCCTTTCGGCGCAAGGGAGTACGTCAACACGTTAAGATCAACAAGCTTCTGAAGATGCTGCAGGATTGTGCTTGGGTCGACTCCAACCCTCCGCGCGATTTCCCTGACATGTATCGATTTCTTGTAGTCTTCTCTGAAAAGTGCCAATGCCTTCAACTCGCTCCTGCTCAACGCTATTCCGTTTGGGTGTTCGTTTTTCCCCAACATATGTTGGGTTTTCCCCAACACCCCTTATATAAGCTAACGCATACCCTTTCCACGCCAAATGCGTGCAGCTACGGCTAGGACTCGAACTCTGGTCTCGCGCAGGACAAGGAGAAGCCTTCACGGCAGTATGATTCGAACCCCCTGCAACTATGCCCACCGTAGGGGGTATGCATGTTAGAATCCCACCCCCCGCACTACATTCAAACCCCCAGCAAAAGCTCGTGCTGTCCTTTCAAGGAAACATCAGAGAGAACAAAATACACGGGAGAGCAGATTGTCTGGCTACCACTGGTTCCAGTGCAGCACGCTCGCGAGTGGTCCACGCAGAGCCGGCCTGAAGCTTGTTCCTTTCGCATAGGCTACCGGCAGCAGCCCTGCCTGCATGACCTGGTTGTAGGGGATTCCGAGAATCCTAGCTGCGTCCTCCTCACAGTGGAGATGAAAGGTCGTAAAGACAGACCCGAGTCCTCTGGCTCTCAGGGCGAGCATGAAACTCCAAGTGGCAGGGATAATGGAAGCCCAGGTCCCGGCCTGCTGGTTTCCGGGCAGCCCGTCGGTACGGCCCGTTATGCACGGGATGACGTGGACCGGCACCTCGTGAATGTGCTCAACCAGATAGAAGGCGGATTCTGTCAGTCGCGTTGTCGCGTCTCCCGACATTCCTGTCGCAGCATCGTCCGCTACTGGAAGATGTTCGAAGTAATACTCCGCCCCCCTCCTGTATAGATCGGCCATGGCGGCACGTTTGTCGGCGTCGGTGACTACCACGAAGTGCCACCGCTGAAGATTTGAACCATTCGGGGCCTGCTGGGCGATTGCGGCGCACTCTTCTATTACGCTCCGCTCGACTGGGCGAGTCAGGTCAAGTCTCCTGCGCACGGCCCGGGTAGTCGTGAGGAGCTCGTCTGGAGTCAGATTGAGAATAGGCACGAACACTTTCCTCCTTCGTCACACTTATCCTTTGAGATGTCGTTTACAGGGAACTGCTACCGTTTATGACCGACATCATACACAAGATGATTAATCTCCGCCCTCCACGTTGGGTGAGAGTCCCACCCCCCGCACCAAATGCCCCCATTCACTTGTACACTTGTGCTTGCGTGTTTGTGCTTGTCTGACTAGCAGTGACTGGCTGACTGTGCCTGTGTGTAGAAAGAACAAAAGAGGGGAGTCGGGAACACTTGGTTCCCGTCTCTTAGTACGAACTGCTCTCCGTCGTGGCTTCTGCAGAAGGCAATGTAGTTGGTATCTCCGGGAACTTCTCTTTCATGCGACTCTCGGCGACCGCAGAAGCCTCACCTAGGATCTTCTCGGCGTCTTCGTTCGCAGCTTCGAAGTTCATCGAATAGCCGCCTACAGTGCCCGCATCAACCAGGATACTGCTCAGCAATCCACCGATCTCGCCGATTTCATTCTCGGCTTCTGGCAATACGCCCACCATGCCCTGCCTGACACTGCGTATGACCGCCATTGCCGGAGCGAGTGTGACTACGATTTCGCCTAGGTCGGTTACTGTGTTGAGTCTGAGCACTATCTGCTCCAGCGCGAGCTTGGCCTGAGTGACCATCTTGTTCATCTTTCTAATTTCGGAAAGCTCGTTGGCATATACTGATGCGTGCTGCGTATCGTGTTTCTGGAGTGAGGCCACGACCTTGGCGAACATTGCGTTATCTCTCTCGCGTAACCTGTTTGCGGTTGAATCAAGTTTGGCTACTTGGACTTGGATTTGACGGACGGCTAGATCGAGTCTTGGCTTCATGGGTCCAGGACCTCTTACGGAGTCCTTGACCTGGCTGCCGAAACCTTGGTTATCCTCCTTCTGCCATTTTCCTGCGAATGTGGACATTGATAGCTTCGAGTATCACACCGTCTAGACTCTCTATTTGGTGGGAAGTATGATTTGGTTCACGATAATGTCAACAAACGAATGTGAAATCTCTAAGACTTCCAGAGGACCCGCTCGACCCCCACAGGTCGATTGCCGCAGCCTCCACTCCGATAGGCGTAATATCAGCCGACAGAGAGCAAGACTAGGCGAGATGATGACAGACCGACCAGTCGGGTCGCCTCATTCAAGGGTCTTCCTCGTCGTCGGGATAGTTGTCGTTCTGGCTGCAGCCTCCCTAGTCATATACCTGCAAACCGGAAATCAGCCTGGAACCACTTCATCGCCCCCGGTTGGAACGACTACCACCACCGTCTACTTCCCGTGTCCAGTTTCGGTCACGGCTCAAACGAGCACAACCACCACGAGCAGCCCAGGCAACAGTGCTAGCAACAAGGGCCTTGACTTAGGTCCGCTGCTGGGCAACTTCTCTGCCATGACGGTGGTCATGTACGGCAACGATTCCAACGGAAAGTCGTTCACATCGTCTAGTATGGCCGTTCTTAACAGGAGCTCGACTCCGTCGGGTCCCATTTACGAGGTCAACGTAACCTCCAAGTCGATCGAGCCTCAGGTCACGACATATGAAACTCAGAACGCTACAACGACCATTACGAGCCCCGGCAACGTCACGAGTATAGGATCCGTCGTGGCTGATGTCGCCAGGAATGGAAGCGTGTTTTCGATGATAAGATCGACCGGAAACCTATCTAGCACACCCCTGCCCCTGGCGCTCTTCACACCTCTAATCCTGCTGAACTACTCTTCCTCAGGCGGTCGCACCGTTAGCACCTCTACCATCACAATCGGAACGACGAAGATGAGCGTTGCCAACTGGGAACCACCCACTTTGGTGGAAGTCATAGTCCAAGATGGATGCAATGGCGAGCCTGCGACAACTGCCACCGCGACCATCTCTCATTCGGAGATTCAATTTGGCCAGGTACCAGGGACCAGCTTCACTCTCGTGACGCGGTTCTCGGAGGTCCTCTCGATGCAATCGAATTCAACGGCCTTCTCACCATCAAGGCTCAGCCTGACTGAGGAAGTTACGGGGTTCACTGTCGCCTAAATGACAGGAAACTGTGGCTGTGCTCCTTTGACGCAATACGCAACAAGCATCCCATGTGGGTTGTACTGGAAAAAGAGAGACAATCCCTCTGTTTGCTGGTTCAGGATGCGAGGGAATCAGAGGTCTTCTCTCTTGGCTATCCAACCCCCTGAAGTGTTCAGGAGGCGCCTGAGGATTTCTAAGGTGTAGGCTCCCGCGGCGACGAAGAGGATTGAAGCAAGAATGGGCGGAGGGAGAGGGATGTAGCCCGAGACCTCAGCCCCGGCGAGAACCAGGCCCATTATCGGCGCGGTGAGTGCGAGGTTGAACACCGTTTGGAAGAGGAAACGCTTGACATCGGTCAGCTGTTGAGACTGGGACGGCAGTATGTCGTCCGTGGTGCTCTGACCGTATCTGGCGGCGAAGTACATTCCGCCCCCCATCATGACTGCGGCGACCTCGAGGGCGGCGGGGAGAGCGAGGAGGACCCCGTAGGAGCTCGCCTGGCCGATCTGTCCGGCCGCCAGGGGGATTCCTACGGCTACGGTCACAGGGGTAAGGAAGAGCAACAGGGGAGTGACTCTCGCCATATAGACCTCCCTGACGTACCTCCTGACATCGATGGCGGACGTCCTGATGATCCAGAGCCGTTCCTTCTCCAACCAGCCGCTGGCGCTGCCGGAGCCGAAGGACCCTACGAGGAACAGTATGAACAGGAACGAGGTGGGAGACGACTGGAAGACCCCGGCCAAGGAGTAAATGACCATGAAGCTTGAGAGGAAAAGGGAGCTCACAAGCAGGCCCCGGCGCTCCTTGCTCCTCCTCATCACCACGGACTCTTTGTCCCTGACGACCGACCACACTGACCTGCCCGATGTCTGCAACAGGTTCTTCATCGAGCCGCCGGACTGGACCGGGGAGTCGGCGTCGTAAACCGTTACAACCTCGTAGAAGTGGCCCCGGGACATCCTGATACCGAGGACGAGGGAGGCGCCGAACCAGACGAACAGGCCCAGGGCCTCCGCGGCCCGTCCGAGGCTCCAGGGGGCGCCGGTCACGAGGCCGATGCTCAGATCGGCTGCGAGGCCGCTAGGGAGGATCTGGCTGATCGGGGTGAGGAACTTGGGGACGCTCGGGACGAGGAGCACCACCGGGATGAAGGCTACCACTGCCACGCCGACTACGAGAAAGTTCCTGATGACCTTCAGCTTCGGGCCGAGGCCGGAGCCGAGCGATAGGGTGACGTCGGCGCTGAGGACGAGGGCAGTAAGTATGAAGATCAGGGTGACGAGCCCGGCAGGGAAGGCATTCCAAGGCGAAGTGCCGTAGTTCCTAGCCAGGGTGACGTAGAGGAAAATGAGGGGCGGGAAGGAGAAGAGCAGGGTGGTGAGCGAGTTGATGAGTATCTTGGCGCCGAAAATCTCCCGGGGCCTCACGGGTGAGGTGAAGACGTAGTCGACATCAGCAGAGACAACGGGGAGGCCGCTCCCGCTGAAACCGCCTTGGAGGAGGCCCACCAGGACGAAGGCAAGGATGAGAGAGAGAGCGAAGGTGGAGAACTGCCCCACGGGGCCCCCCGCTGCGAATCTGTTGGCGAAGGCGAAGATAGTCTGGGTCCCGAAGGCGATGAAGATTATGGCGAAGGCCTCACCGAAGAAAAGCCAGAGCGCAGCGGCCCTGGAGAGTCGTCCCTTGAGCCAGTACCTCGACAGCAGGAAGATGTTGCGCCAGCCTGCAAGGACGCCGGGGGAGCCCTCTTTCAGCCTAGGTCTCCTCGGTCAGCTTGAGAAAGACCTCGTCCAGCCTCGCGTCCCCCCTGGTCTGAGCGAGCCTGCGAAGGTCCTCGAGGCCTCCGGTGGCGATGACGATCCCCTTGTCTAAGATCACGATTCTGGTGGCGTAGTCCTGGACGATTTCGAGGTTGTGGGTGGAGAGGAGCACCGTCTTGCCCCCGGCGCCCTGGGACCTTATCCAGCCATGGACGAAAGCCTGGGTCTTGGGGTCGAGGGCAGTGAGGGGTTCGTCCAGGATGAGAACGTCGGGGTCGTGGAGGGTAGCCGCGATGAGGGCCACCTTCTGCTTCATCCCCTTGGACAGGCTACCGAGGAGGGCGTCTGCCTTGTCGGCCAGCGAGAAGGTGCGGAGGGACTCGGAGACTCTTTCCTCGAGAGCCGCGTCCTCGACTCGACGTATCTTGCCGACGAATCGGAGGAACTCGCTCGCCGTCAGAGCGGTGTAGAGCGAAGGGTTCTCGGGGACGTAGCCGATGAGCCTTTTCGCCGCCTCCGGGTCCTGGACGATGTCGTGGCCGCTGACCGTGACCGTGCCGCTGGTGGGCCTGAGGATCCCCACGGCGATCTTCATGAGGGTGCTCTTGCCCGCTCCGTTGGGGCCGATGAGCCCTACAATCTCCCCAGGACTCACCATGAATGAAACGTTGTTCAGAGCCACCAGTCCATCGTAATTCTTTGTCAGAGACCGGATAGAGATATCCCCCATGAATGCAGACTTCCTGGCTGGGGCGAGACCCTTTCCGAGTTGCCTATGAACTCACCGAAAGGGACCAGTAGTCCGCCAGTCGAACCAGAATATTGCTACTGCTTTTCTTGACGACACGCGCTTTCCTCGTCCCGACTAATCGCTCCCGAAGTTGTTTGGCTGTCTCGCCAGCATCCCTCTCATTCCACCGCCTAGAGCCCCCAATTGGTGGAGAATCTCGCCAGTCTCTTGAGGGCATCGACCTTCTGCGCCTTCTCCACCTCCGTCGCCGACACAATCTCCTTCAGCGTCCTTACCGAACTATCCATTGTCTTTCTGTCGACTGGGTAGGGGACCCCGTCCTTCCCCCCGTGGGCGAAGCTGAACTTCACAGGGTCCCTCCAACTGGCTGGCTTCCCGTAGACAAGCTGCCCTACGAGGGCGAGGGCCCTTACAGCCGAAGGCCCTACACCTCTGAAGGCGAGGAGCTCCTCGAAGTTCCTGGGCTGTACGTCGTAGATCTCCCTGAAGAGACCCCAGTTCAAGCGTCTGGGCATTTCGAAGGACTCGTAGGCGACCTGCGGTCCGCCGCCTTCGGTCCACCAGTCGAGGCTGGCCTCGGGAGAAATCCTCCTAATCGACGAGACCAGATTCTCAGGATTGCCTCGCACCAGGTCCACGCACGTCCTCCTGTTCTCCTCCGCCTCATTCGCGGTCATGTTCAGGACCATGGGCCTGACGGCCTCACCCACCACCGCCTTGTGCGGTTCGACGACGAAGTCCCTCGTATCCTCCGAGAGCCAGTGATACCTTCTTGCTGTCCTGTCTTGAGTGTTCATCCCCTGCTGAACGACGCACCACTCGCCGCTCTCGGTGATGAAGAAGGCGTGGTGGTACAGAGGGTAGCCTGCCTGTAGGGCCGCCGTGTCCACCTTGGCTGCCATCCTGCTCGCGTACCGAAGCCCCTCCACTTTGCTCGATGAGACTCCGAAGGATTCTCCAATAGCTGCGATTTCATCCTGTGCCCTTCTCGACGCCCTCCCCTTTCCACCTGCCACCCGGACCCGATGCTCCTCCACGGTCAGGACATCCTTCAGGACGCCCGTGACCACTGTGGTCAGGCCCGACGAGTGCCAATCGAAGCCTAGGACGCACCCGAACGCCTGGAACCAGAAGGGGTCGGAGACCCGCCGGAGAAACTCCTCCGGCCCCTCCTCCTCCACCAGCAGACGGACCGTCTCGTCGGCCAGCCCCTTCATTCGCGATACTAGCCAAGGGGGCGCAACACCGTAGTGCAGAGGCAATACGACCTCCGCCGTCTTCTTCATTGCAGTCTTGTTGCTCCGACCATCCTTAATTGTATGCTGCCTAGTTGCCCAAAAAACAGGGAATAGGGCCTGGCAGTCCCAGTCGTTCGACGGACGCCCCTTCCAAATCAGAGAGGGAATCCATTAATGCACGAGATGATGCTATCTTAGGTGCTGAAAGCGTAGCCACAGATGGAGAACCTGATAGAAAGGGCAGCAAGAGACCTGCTAAAGTCGGAGTACGCCATCGCGCTGACTGGTGCTGGAGTTTCGACCGAATCAGGAATCCCCGATTTCCGAGGACCCTCGGGCATCTGGACAAGGGACCCCGACGCGGAGAGGAGAGCTTACCAGAGCTACGAGAGATTCTTGGAAGACCCAAGAGAATGGTGGAAGGAAAGGCTGACCAGTAGCAGCCCGTTCGGAGATATAGAGAGGCTACGGCCCAACCCCGGACACCTTGCCCTGGCCGAACTTGAGCGGCTCGGCATCCTGAAGTGCGTAATCACCCAGAATATCGACGGGCTTCACGAGAAGGCAGGAACAAAAAATCTTGTGGAATACCACGGCAGTGCCCTGAAACTCAGATGCAGCCTCTGCTCGTCCAGGTTTGCGCGGGACCAATTTGACCTTCGCAGGCTGATGTTCGACGATAAGCTACCTCCGCTGTGCCCCCTCTGTGGTGGGGTATTGAAGACGGACAGCGTCGCTTTCGGCGAGCCAATCCCACACAATGTATCTCGCCTGAGCCTGGAGGAGACACGGAGGTGCGACCTGATGCTAATCTGCGGAACCTCGGCTGTGGTCTACCCATTCGCTCAGCTGCCCAGGATAGCAAGGGAAAGGAGGTTCGCGAGGAAAGAGGAGATGACGAGGACGGGTTCAGGCTTGCCCATAGATGAGGACCTCCAGGCTGTTACGATCATCGAGGTCAACGCCGAGCCGACGCTCCTTACTCAAGAGGGTGTTTCGGATTATCTGATTCGAGGAAAGACGGGAGAGATCTTGCCCAGGATAGTCGAGCGAGTCTTGAAGACGAAGCCCTTGTCTGGAAGGGGTGGGAGCTCTGGGAGGCCTGGTGCCTAAGAAGTCTCCTCGGCCAGCCAGGGGCCTTGGTCAGGTCGTTCGTGGGCCACATCGTTCTGAGGTTCGATGCCCCCGCATCGACTCAGGCCTCTACCAACTAGTCATTAGGATGCCCAAGACTCGAGCGGTAATGATTGGACGTCTCGGATCCTTTCCATTCCCCGCCGGCTACTACGTCTACACCGGCAGCGCTAAGCGAGGGTTGGAGTCGAGGGTCGCTAGGCATCTCCGAAAGCAGAAGAAAATGCGGTGGCATATCGACTACCTCCTCAGACAGGGACGAGTGGTCGAGGTGAAGAAGCACGGCGGTGACGCTCTTTCGGAGTGCGAGCTCAGCCGCATGGTTGAAGGGCTCCGGGGCAGCGAAATCATCGTTCCTGGCTTCGGCTCCTCCGACTGCAAGTGCTCCACACACTTGTTCCACTTTCGTTGGAACCCAGCACAAGAGCTGGACGTGGTATAACACGTCCCCATAGAACTATGTCCACTGTGGGGATTATACTAGTTCGAATCCCACCCCCCGCATTCTTTGACGGGCGGAAAGATGCGCGCAGGTCCTACAAGTCGGGCAGAGGTCTTGGCGACCCTGTTCAACACTTTATGGGCATAGCCCAATATCGTGCCGGCTTGGTTGGCAAGGATACCAACTGAAATCACTGAGCCGGACTAGGGGAGCTCATCTGTCTCTATCCCCAGAGTGGCTTGCCGTTGAAGCACAGAAGTCTGTGGCGACCGTGTTCACGGTCCGCTCTTCTTCGGGGATACGGACTCGTAATGTAACCCTATGGCCCCCGACTTGAACGTCCTGGTGCTGACGAGCTTCAGAGGGTGTCGGCCATTGGGATCTACGAAGATTGGCCTACCGGCACCCAGAATCATAGGGCGAACTCGGACGAAGTACTCGTCGATGAGATCATCCTGAAGGAGGGAGGCGACCAGGGTGCCGCTGCCGACCACCACCATATCCTTGCCGGGCTCGCGCTTGAGCCGGGCTACGGCTGCGCCCGGGTCCCCCCGTACCAAGGACGCAGGTTTCCATCGTGTTTCGGCCAGGGATTTCGAAAAGACAATCTTCGGTAGATTGTTCAGCCGCTCTATGAGGTATGGATCAATGCCACTATTTTTTGCATCAGGTGTGGGCCAAAACTGCCGGAACTCCTCGTAAGTGACACGACCATAAAGCATTGCGTCGGCCCCGCGAAGAATGTCGCCCGACCATGGCCATTCCTCACTATCGAACCCACCGAACCAGTCGATTTCGTTTTTTAGGCTGGTGAAGTATCCATCGAGGGAGATGATGAGATCTGCGATTAGCTTTCGCATATGTGGTTCGTGCCATTACGATATTTAACGCTGCCATCGTCTTACGTCGGATAACTATGTGTCCGACTTGTCAGGGATTTGCAGAGGGCCAAAGCGGAGGAAGCGGGCCCGCCGCCCCCGGCCGCACTGCAGGGCGGTCGCGAATATCGATCTATATGCCTCGCCGTTTCACTATGCGGCTCATCTTCCTTTCTTTCAATTCAGGGTGGGCTCGGCCAGCATTGATCTCCTTGAAGCCAACACGCGCCTAGCGGCCTCGCTAGCGCTCCTCATGCTCGCGTCTGATATGAACCCGGGTCCCCAAGAAGCTCCTAGCAGTCATGCTTCAGGGGTTTGTTCAGCACTACATGCGTTCTGTCAAATCTCCGCCCCTCATGTTGGGTTGGATTCCCGCCCCTGCACCAAATACCCCTACCGGACGGGAGAGTCTCTCATCAGGAAAAATCGTCGGAAATCGACCTCGAAATAGAGTGTATGGGGGACCCCCTGTCCTGTCGGTGATTGCCCCCTCCGGCGATCACTTCCCACCATGAGCACAGTGTTAAACGACCTCGTCCCGCACCAAGGACTCCCCAAGGCGCGCAACCGGTTATTATCCCATTCATGCGTAGCTAAGCTCGTGAGTCCTGCGAGAAATGTCAATGCGTACATAGAGAACGCGCCGAAGGAAATCCGACCGAAGCTCAGGGAGATGAGGACTGCTATCAGAGAGGCGGCCCCCGATCCAATCGAGACCATCAGCTACGGGATGCCCTTCTACAGTTTCAAGGGAGAAACTGGGTTTCAGGCAAGGCTTTGCTACTTCGGATTCCTGAAGGAGAAGATCGTCTTCTACACGCGACCCGCATTCCTTCAAGAGCATATGGATGAGGTAGAACCGTACCTGAGCACCAAATCAGCGCTCCACTTCCCACTGGATAGGCCGATTCCAGTACGACTGATTAAGAAGCTGGTCAGAAGCGGGATAAGAAAACACGAGGCTGGGAAGGATTAATCGCTCAGCAAAGAGAACGAAGTGACGTATGGCATTCACTACCCCCATTCAATCATGTCCGCCATAGGGGTCTGCTAGTTCGAATCCCACCCCCCGCACCATAACATTATTTGGGATAGATACGTTGAGGAATAGTCGGCAGCCATGGAAGAGATGGACTGGGGAAACCGTCCGCTCGGAGTGTCGGTCCTAGCGGTCCTCGACCTTGTTGCCGGAGCCCTAGCCTTAGTTGCGGGAGGGTTTGTCGTCGGTGGATTGTCGACCCCGACTCTGACAGTGTACCCCTACAGCGCCCTCACCGGCCTTGCGGCAGTTGCAGACGGAGCCCTAGTTGTCGCGATAGGAATCCTCTGCATTGCCGTCGGCTGGGGAATGTGGAGAGGGAAGAAATGGGCTTGGACTCTCGCTGTCATCGTTGATGGATTCGCGGTCATCCTAAGCCTCTACGGGATCGTCTTCGGCGAGTGGTCCGGTTTAGCCGGCGTAGCCGTCAATCTGTGCGTCCTATGGTACTTGTGGAGGCCCCACGTCAAGGCGTACTTCGCCGAGGTGGAGCGGCGCCCGGGGCCCAGCACGACGTAACAGATACCTCGCGATAAAACCATCCCTTTAGATCAGGCCTCGGCTGAGGTCCCATCTACACTGTCGTAGTTCTTGTTACGGTTCTCTGGCCTTCATCATGGTCGCAAGCACATTCCTGTCCAGCTCGGTCGCCGTGTACTTGGCAGGGCCCCCGAAGAAGTCCACTTTGTAATCTATGAAACCGAGGGCTAGCAATTGCCTGACCGACCAAAGCGTCACCCAGTTGGAGTCGTCGGCCAACAATTCGTCGTGCTCGGGGTTGCTCAGACCTTCCCACTATTGGCCATCTCTTGGAGGGCCGCCATCAAGCGGGAGAGGTGGTCTGCCCAAAGTGTGGAAAAGGGCGGTCGCGGAGGGATCATCAGAAGACATCACCCTCCGAAGTTCCAACTTCTGCTTGAGAAACCGTTCTCATGGGTATGAGTGTGCGATTCTAACCTAAAGTTGGGTTCCCACCCCCCACACCTTAAGGCAGGTGCCACAATCGCGGGGGCGGCGCGTCGAGAAGGCTTGAGGTCGCCGCCGTATAGTCAGCGGCTCCGCTCACCCGTCACAGAATCACGAGCAGATAGGAAGAAGCATCGAGGAGAAAATGAACCAAAATGGGACCGGAGATATTTCTGACCCGAGACCTTACGTAGCCGAGTCCAACGAAGGTGAAACTCAGAAACACGACTCCAAAGTTGAAAATGGCAGAGAGAGGCGAGAAATGGTAGCCGAGAAAGTACGTTGGAATGTGATACAGCATTCCGAGGAAGGAGACGCCGAGGACCGATGGCAACGACGCCCGCAATCCCGCCGGGTGAGAAGGCATCAATCTGTCCAACATGTATCCCCTCCCTACCGATTCTTCCATTATGGCGTTTAACA
>DASPOK010000031.1:0-5557 GCA_035626075.1 Nitrososphaerales archaeon | reverse complement strand
ATGGCGGCGGTCGACGCGCCCATCCCCACAAAGCCAAACACGAGGAAGGGTTTGCACCTCCCAACGCCATCTATCAGCTTCCCCCAGAACATCTGAGACGGTATCAGGGCCAGGGCGGCAATCCCGGTAAGGAGCCCGACGTCAAGAAGGGTTCCGTGGAGGTCGGTCAGAAGGAAGAAGAGTACTAGGATTGTGGTCAGCCCGTTCGCCACAGACTGCGGGAGAAGGCCCAGCTTCCAGACGGTACCACTCGGAGAGAGCATCGGCTCTCAACCATGGAGGGTACTCAAGAGAGACAGAACCTAAAACAATTGCCCTGAGGGTGAAGGTGAGTTGCGAACGCCCACGCCGAAGTCCCAAGAGAATAGTCGACGGTGCTGCTCGACCGCAAAGCTAATCACAAGCGGCGACCTCGGGGTTTCATGGACACCTACGACGCCATACTGACCAAACTGGACGTCCGCGAGTTCTCTGACCGCCATGTCGACGACGCTGTCAAGACGAAGATCCTCCAGGCGGCCAGGTTCACCGGCTCCGCGATGAACTCCCAGCACTGGCGATTCATCCTTGTCCGGGATTCGAAGAACCTGGCCACGCTAGCCCAAGATAGCACTACTGGGCCGTGGGTACGGGGAGCCGACTTTGCAGTCATCATCAACGTCGACCCCAAGGTCCCCGGCTCTGCCATCGACGCGGGTAGGGTGCTGCAGGACATGCAGCTGGCTGCGTGGAATTTCGGGGTGGTCTCGAGGCTCTTCACGGGGTTTAAGGAAGCCGAGCTTCGCCGTGACTTCGGCATCCCCCAGGAGCTAAAGCCGGCTGCCGTCCTGGGGTTCGGCTATCCAGTCCACAAGATAAAGGGAAAGAAGTCTAGGAAGCCTCTCGAAGAGCTGGTCTCAGCCGAAAGGTATGGCAACAAGTTCCGACCTTCGGAATAGCATCCCACAGAAGCGCGTCAGCCGCCGTGTCGGTACGGCACTAGACGAGGAAGGATGACCCATGCCTGCGGTCTGCTGTGGTGCTCCGCACTGTGCCTGCCCTGCGCCGGGGACCAATCATTCCCGCCACTTCGAGAACGTCCCCATGCCCCCGAGTGAAGTCGCCCTGCTTGAGGTTGCTCAGGGGCTTGAACGTGAGCTCGCTGAACCACTCAGGCCGGGCTAGACTCGCGGCTTCTCTTCTTGAGAGTCGTGTCTTGTACAGGAAGCAGATGTCCCAGTGCGGCGGCTCCTCCTCGTTGTCTATGTCGCCCGAAACATGAGACTGAACATCCACCAGTGAGATTCTGCCTTTGGGGATGCCCAGCCCTACTTGGTCTCGCAGGACTCCGTATGCCGCCTCGAGCGGGGATTCGTACCAGTGGAGATGCCGGGCCGGCAGAACATATTTTCCACTACTCGCGTATGTCGGCGCGAACTTCGGCCCGACAAGAAATCTCTCCGTCCAGATTTCAGGACGAGCCATCTTTCCGACCAGTATGCCCCTTCCGTTCGACAAGATGACGAAGGAGGACAGACAGGTTCCTCCCGGAGGAACGTTTCCTTCTGAGAAGAGCGATTTTGTCTTCGACAGCGTGACCATGCCGAATCAGGTGATACGCTACATGTTAAGTCTTGACGAGGTAGGTGCCCGTGCCATCGCCCCAAGGAAGGGACCTCCTGCATCCTTAATACAGAACGTCCTCGCACAGGATGGGATGCCCTCGCTGAATGAAGTGAAAAACCTAGGGGGCATAGGTTCCATCCTCGTCCTGCTCGCAATCGTTCCCACAGCAGGTGTTGTCCTTGCCATCGTAGGCCTGATCCTAGTTTTGGTGGCCCTGAAGTACGCGTCTGACATCTTGGGTGATTCCAAGATATTCATGAACATGCTGTACGCTGTTATTCTTGGTATCATTGGCCTCGTGGTCGGCGTGGTGGCCGTCGTCGCCGTCGTGTTTCAGGCAATCGGCTTGGGCTACCTGTCAAGCTCCTTCACCTACACCGGGCCGACCACCGTAGCTCCGGGTAACATCATGGGACTACTCGGATCGGTACTCCTCGGCCTGGTTGCAGTCTGGATTTGCTTCCTGGTGTCCTCCTTATTCCTAAGGAGAAGTTACGGAGAGTTAGGTAGGAGGCTCAACGTTGGCCTCTTCGGCACCGCAGCGCTTCTCTACCTCATAGGCGCTGTCCTCACAATCATCCTGATTGGGTTCCTGCTCATCTTCGTCGCTGACATTCTCTTCATAGTGGCATTCTTCACCATAAACACGCAGATGCCCCCTCCGATGCCATCAGCTCAGCCGGCTCAGCCCGCGATGTAGCCGGGGCATGAGCCGCCCCGTTTTGTTTTGAGACCAAGCAACTTTCTTAAAGCAGGTCAAGTCAGAAGCGAGTACTGCTATGTCTGTGAAGCGCGCAGGAAAGGTGACGCCGCAAAAGGTCGACAAGGCCGTAAGGGCGGAAATCGAATGGCTATTGGACAGGCACGACGGTGCTCCGAACTTCGAAATGCGTAGGTTCACCATCAAGCCAGGGGGAAGCATCCCTAGGCACTACCATCCAGACATAGAGCACGAGCAGTACGTCCTCAAGGGACGGTACAAGGTGGGAATCGGGAAGAAGGTCCACGTGGTGAAGAAGGGCGACTCGATCTACATCCCCCCAGGCACGCCTCACTGGTACAAGAACACTGGGAAGAGGAACGCAGAGTTCCTCTGCATCATCCCCAGGGTCGAGAGGTACGATTCCATCTACCAAGAGGAAATGGGTCAATCATAGACGTCCGGGGAAGCGAGTCCACGCCAAGGCTCAATCCAATCATTCGTTCGACAGCGGTTCGGTCACCGCCACCCGGCCACTATGCAAGAAGGCATTTTGGCGCGTCCTCCCAGATTGTTGTATGACGCATCCGCTACCCTAGTGACACTTGAATGTACGAATCACGTTCAACAGAGTGTCGTGTCGCTCTCGGTCCTTGGGCCCTTCCGGTTCGAGTGCGGTGTAAACTACGAAGTAGCGGGAAGTATTCTCACAGTGCAGATGCAGCGATTCTATCTCCTGGCTGCGTTTCCCCGCACCGACGAGAATTCCTGGCGTTTCGACTTTGGCATGACCAAAAGCCGCGTAGTGCCCGTTCACCTGCATCTCCCTTTGCTCGACGACATTTAGTGTTCCACGGGAGTTCTTCTTCGCCCTTTCCATGCTGTATTTGGAATGGTCGGCCGGCGTAGGCAACTTTCTGACTACCTTGCGAAGGTCCCCCCAAGATACGAAGATGACAGACTTGGAGGGGGATTTGATGGCCAGGCTGCCCTCTTCTCTCGTGAATTTCGGGTCGAACTCCAACCTCCATGCAGCGGGATAATCAAAGGAGAATCCGTAGATGCGGAGAGAGTCAGACACGGCAGTCCTGTTTTCCTCTGCTGGGCCTTCCATTCAACACCGTCCCCCGTGGCTGATAGTAAAGCGTTGATGGCTCACAGATAGCGAACGGAACCCGTCCAAGGGCAGGGGTAGACGCAAGAAAGGAGTCTCGGCACACGCTGGCTGCCTCTTGCGCCCTGCTGCTCGTGAGCACGCTCGATTTTCCAACAAGGATAAAAGAGGAACGAGTCCGCTGCTGACCATGCCTCCACTCGAGAGCCCCATGGAGGAGGCGGAACGAGTCATGGACGCCGCCCAAGCGAATAAGGTGGTCCTGCGACTGTTCGGAGGTGTCTCCTTCTGGTTCCGATGCCCATCTGCCAAGAGCAAAGGTCTCCAGAGAAACTACGTCGACATAGATTTCATGGGCCATTCAAAACAGTCACGCGACATCAAGCAGCTCTTCGTTTCGCTCGGCTATCTTCCGCGGGACAAGTTCAACGCGATACAAGGTTACAGGAGGCTGATCTTCAACGACATGGCCCATCAGAGGCGAGTGGACGTCTTCCTAGACGTGTTCGAGATGTGCCACAGCTTCAACTTCAAGGACAGGCTGGAAATCGATGAAAAGACAATCCCCCTAGCAGACATGCTTGTCACAAAACTTCAGATCATCGATGTGAATGAGAAGGACCTCAAGGACATGGTCACGCTCTTCGCGGACTACGATGTGGGCAACAGCGACAGGGGGATGGTCAACGGCGCCTATCTCGCGAAGCTGTGCGCCGGCGACTGGGGGATTTACAAGACGTTCACCATGAACCTCGACAGGCTTCTCGGGAAAGCGGACGATTTGGACTTGGATGAAGAAACCAAGCGGACCGTGAAGGACCGGATGAGCAAGGCCAGGAGGATGATTGAAGAACACCCCAAGGAACTTAGGTGGAAGATGAGGGCCAGGGTGGGAGAGAAGGTGAAGTGGTACGACCTGCCCGAGGCCGACAAGGAGGTCGTAGACTCGCGAATCGCAACCAACGGCGCAGAGGGGACGGCCTGAAATGTTTAACCCGCAATGGAGCGGCCTGAATCGCCATGGCAGGAACGAAGGTTTACTTCGTAACTGACGTTCACGGCTCTGAAAGGTGTTTTCGCAAGTTCGTCAACGCAGGGAAATTCTACGGTGTCAATGTCCTTGTCCTCGGCGGGGACATCACGGGAAAAATGATCGTCCCATTCGTCAAGCAGCCCGACGGGACCTTCATGTGCAACTACGGAGGAGAAGAAATCACACTGAAATCTCAAGAAGAGACAGACAAGATGATCAAGAAAGTGAAGGACTCGGGCTACTACCCATTCCTCACCGACCCGAAGGAAATCGAGGAGCTTAAGGCCAGCAAGGTCCTGGTTGACAATCTCTTCGAACGCTTGATGAAGGAGAGCGTTCAGCAGTGGGTGAACCTCGCAGAAGAGAGGCTGAAGGGGACAGGCATAATATGCTATATCTCTCCTGGAAACGATGACTCGTTCGCCATCGACGAGGCTCTCGACTCGAGCGAATACGTGGTGAATCCTGAGGAGAAGGTCGTTGACATTGGCAGCGGGCACGAGATGATCACCATGGGCCACACCAATCACACCCCCTGGAAGAGCCCCAGGGAAGTCGACGAATCTGTGCTAACTGAGAAGATAGAGAAGATGGCGTCTCAGGTGAAGAACATGAAAAGCGCCGTCTTCAACCTGCACGTCCCACCGATTAACACGATCATCGACCAGGCACCACTGCTCGACGCGACTCTGAAACCCGTCGTCTCAGGAGGGCAGATTATCATGACATCTGCAGGAAGCACAGCCGTAAGAGAAAGCATCGAGAAATACCAACCCCTTGCCGGTATCCACGGCCACATTCACGAATCCAGAGGCATCGTAAAAATCGGCCGGACTCTATGCTTCAACCCCGGGAGCGAGTACAACTCTGGGATTCTCAGGGGACTTCTGTGCGAGCTCGAGGGGGATGCTGTAAAGAGGTACGTCCTCACATCGGGATAGCCGAAGCCAACGGGCAGCTCGCCTCTATTCTGGAGGAATCTCTTTGAAGACTAGGCTGAGCGGGAGCCCCCTTCTCTTGTTCCAGAAGTAGCTCACCACGTAGATTATGACACCGAGGCCGTATACCGTCCCGAACACCCCTAGGGCGTAGTTGTCCAGAGGCA
>DASPOK010000030.1:0-3239 GCA_035626075.1 Nitrososphaerales archaeon | reverse complement strand
ACGTTCCCGAGGGTGTAGGTGGCGAAGTAGCCGAAGGAGCCGCCGCTCCAGTGGATATCCTGCAGGACCCCCTCGGCGTCGTTCTTCGGGCGCATTCCTAGATACTCATCGAAGGTGTCGCTCCAGAGAGAAGGCAATTCAGACACCCCCACCTCTCCAGCGATGACTTTCTTCTCTACCTCGTACCTCAGGGCCGTGTGGAAGTTGTAAGTCAGCTCGTCGGCGTCGACCCTGATGAAACTCTTCCTCACAGTGTTGAAGTAGCGGTACAGGTCTTCGTCTTCGTGGCCTCGGAGGAAGGGGAGGTTCTCTCTGAGAAGCGGGTCGACGAGTCTCACAAATTCTCTGCTTCGCCCGACCACGTTCTCCCAAAACCTGGACTGGGATTCATGGATCCCGTAGGACGCACCATCGTCGACTGGGGTATAGGCCAGCTTCTTGTCTACTCCCAGCCCGTAGATGGCGTGGCCGCTCTCGTGAATCGTCGAGTAGAGCGTGGACTTGAAGTTCACCCCTTCATAGCGAGTGGTTATCCTCACGTCATCTGACGCTATCTGTGTGGTAAAGGGGTGGGTCGAGACGTCCATCCTGAACCTCTCAGTGGGCATTTTCAGCATCTTGACCACTCCGAGGTTGACCTTCTCCATTGCCTCGGTGTCGTACTTCACTGATTCGAGGGGATGCTTCGAAGGGTACACACCGGCCTCGGTCACCTTCGCCAGAAGTTTCTTGGTCTCGGGGATGAGCTTGGAGTAGACCGCGTCCGCATCGCGGACGGTGAACCCTTCCTCGAAAAGGTCGAGCAGTGCGTTGTAAGGGTGCCTCTCGTAGCCCAGCTTGTCGGCCACCTTCCTCTGGAGCTGCACGATCCTCTCCAGGTGCGGCCTGAATAGTTTGAAGTCTGACTTCTTGCGGGCAGTCCTCCACACAACGGTGGCTTCCGTCGTCACCCTCTGTATCTCGTCCACCAGTTCAGGGGGGACCTTCATGTAGTAGTCTAGGCTCCTCCTGAGGACTCGAACCACTCCCTTCTCCATATCGTCTAGGTCTATCGCCTTCTCTGCCTTTTTCACCAGCCCGTCCATCTCCACAGTTGCCTTCTGGGCCATGACCGCCAGCTGCCCCGACGCCATCCCCCTGGGCTTGGCTCCGCCTTCGGGCATGTGGGTCTCCATGTCCCATCCGAGCACTGCCATCGAATGGTTGAGCGCCCAGACCTGCCTGTAGTTCTTCAGAATATCACGGACGAGTGGGTTCTGTGCCATATGCGAACGGCCCAGGTTTGCCGGCTCGATTTTTCAGCTTTGTCTGTGGCTGAAGGAGGCTTCTGGTCTACGTGTCGAAGATGCGCGTAGATGGGCCTCCGTCGTCCCGCGGCAGCATCGCGGCTCGAACCAGAAAGTCCTAAACGGGCAGCCTCCGAGGCAGCCGAAGGGATAGCGAAAAACCTCGATACTTGACAGCGCAGGCGTAGGAGGGTCGAGGCTCACGAGCGAAGGAGAGGGCGTCGCAGACGTGGCGATAATCGGGGCCGGAATCATCGGTCTCATGATCGCCTACAAGCTCTCTAAGCAGGGTAAACACATCGTCGTAATCGAAAAGGAACAGGCAGCCGGGAGGGGGGTCACCTCGGGGCAGGCCAACGTCATCCACGTCGTACAGCTCCCCTTTGGCTCACTGAAGAGCAAACTCGCCCGGAAGGGAAACCCGATGTACGACGCCCTCTGCAGGGACCTCGGCGTCCCTCTGAAGCGGATGCCTGCCCTCCTTGTGGTCAAGGGGTGGCTGAGAATCCCCGCGCTGTTGGTTGTTGACATCTACCTCAAGATTGCACTCAGGGGAGAGTTCAGGACCAGACTAATGCGCGGGGGCACTCTACGCAAACTCGAGCCATTGCTGGCGGATGACATTGCTGCAGGCATAGCGGTCGACGGATACGGAACCGTGGACGTTCAGACCCTGGTCTCATCTCTGAGGTCTGCGTTGGAAAAGCATGGGGCCGTGTTCAAGTTCGGCTGCGAGGTGAATTCCGTTGAACGAAACCCAGGTATTGCGATTCTCAAGACGACGGGCGGCGAGGTGAAGGCCAGATTCGTGGTAAACGCAGCAGGCCTCTATTCCGACAGCGTGTCGCGCCTCCTAGGTAAGAACCTCGGTACCCTCGAGCCTGGGCTTGGCGTCATGTCAGTTTACTCAGGCCTCCCACTCCGCAACATAGTCGCACCGCTCCCATTGAGTGTGGGGTCGAGGACAAAAGGAGGGGCGATAATCCCGGCAACAGACGGCACAACGATTTTCGGCCCTACGCTGAGAATCGCGGCATCGAAGGAAGACAACTCGTACACTCAAGATGACCTCGATCTCCTCTCTGAGAAGTTCAACCCCCTGTTGAACTCTCAAGGAGTGCTGGTCAGAGTCTACACAGGGGTAAGGCCTCTCTCCCCGACGAAAGACTTCGTCGTCGATTTCGACTCGAGTACGAGAGTCGTGAATCTGGTTGGTATCGAGTCCCCAGGGCTCACTGCCGCCCCTGCGATAGCCGAGATGGTTGAACGGATGGTTACAGGGTTGCAACCATGACTGCCGAGGGCGACCTCTACGCCTGCGTCGACGTCGGAACGACTACCATCAAGCTCAACATCTATGACTCATCCCTCGTGCGACAGCATTCCGAAACCCTGACTGTGCCAGTCAGCGCCGAGGGACTACAGGATGGGGAGGCGCTCTTCAGAGCAGTCAGACATCTCGTAGACCGAGGAAGGGAGCTGGGTGCCAAGACAGTAGGCCTCGCCACCTTCAGGGCCTCCACGATTGCTTGGGGCAAGGACGGAGCTCCACTTACTCCCATCGTGACTTGGACCGACAGGAGCGTCTTCTCGACGTACCGCAGGCTTCCCCTCCACTACAAGCTCGCGGCCAGGATACCACCGCTGGACATCATCATATCTCCCTACTCTCCTGTCATGAAGTTCCTCAGACTCCGCGAGCTCAAGCCGACGATGCCGGAAGGGAGCATGCAGTGGACGATAGACGCCTATCTGACGTACAGGCTGACCGGGAAGTTCGTGTCTGACGCCACAAACGCGTTCTGGAGCGGTTTGATAGACCTAAGAAATCCGAGGAAGATAAAGGAGTTCGGGATTGTGCGATCCCTCTTCAATCTGAGGATGGATGCGCCGACCCTTGTGGAAAATGCTGAAAGAATCGGGGACGCTGGAGGAATAGAGCTGAACGCCCTT
>DASPOK010000029.1:0-20854 GCA_035626075.1 Nitrososphaerales archaeon | reverse complement strand
CTACAGGCAGTTCGTCACCCATAAATTCGGATATTGGCCCGAGCAGTTTGGGCACTTCGGGTGTGTGGGATGCGGGAGGTGCATCACGTGGTGCCCGGTGGGCATTGACATCACCGAGACTGTCAATGCGGTTGTGAAGGGTCACGTTGCCGCTGGCAAGGGCGGCAGGGAGGCTCAGATTGTCTAGGCAAACCACGCGTTCCCTTACGCGTGCAATAGTGAACAGCGTGACGAGAGAAACACCTGATACATTCACCCTTCTCTTGGACCTGCAGGATGGCCGAAGTCCAGCAGAGTTCAAGGCTGGCCAGTTCAACATGCTCTACTACTTCGGAGTAGGCGAGGTTCCAATCTCAATCGCTTCGTGGCGAAAGGAGAAGATGTTGATGCACACCGTAAGGACTGTCGGCACCGTCACCGCTCCAATAACGAGGCTAAGAGCGGGGGAGGCCATAGGCCTCAGAGGGCCCTTCGGAAGACAGTGGCCGGTGGAGGACACATTCGGGAAGCAACTACTCGTAATCGCCGGAGGTCTCGGCTTGCCTCCGCTTCGGCCTGTAATAGAGGAAGCCAGGTCAGAGCCTCAACGCTTCAGTGGGGTCAAAATCATCTACGGCGCAAGAACGCCAGACGACCTCATCTACAAGTCCGAGTATGAGAAGTGGAGTAAATCGGAAGGATGCGAGTTCCTTCTCACCGTCGATAGAGGAGACAAAAGCTGGACCGGGAACGTCGGCGTAGTGACCACGCTCTTCAAAAAAGCCGGAATCCTTCCGGCCAAGGCCGTGGCCTTCGTCTGCGGGCCCGAGCTCATGATCAAGTTCTCGATTATCGAGCTCACAAAAATGGGGGTCTCTCCCGAGAGCATCTTCGTTTCGATGGAGAGGAACATGAGCTGTGGCGTCGGCACCTGCGGCCACTGCCAAATGGGCCCCCTCTTCATCTGCAGGGACGGCCCGGTCTTCGCCTACGGGCGCGTGATGAAGTACTTTCCGGGAGAGGGGATTTGATGCCAGCCAAGCCAAGGTTGGGAGTGTTCAAGTTCTCATCCTGCGACGGGTGCCAGCTCTCTATACTCGACGCGGAGCGCGAGCTTCTGGCTCTGCTTGAGAAAGTGGAGCTGAGGGACTTTCTCGAGGCCAGCAGCACCGCCATGGGCCCCCCCTACGACCTTGCCCTGGTCGAGGGGTCGATATCCACCCAAGAAGAGGTCGACAGAATAGTCCAAATCCGAAAGGACTCCAAAACGCTGGTCGCCATTGGCGCCTGCGCAACTGCAGGGGGCCTGCAGGCGCTTAGGAACTGGGGGAAGCTGGGACTGCTGGAAGCCGCGGTTTACCCAGAGCCCAAGGTGGCTCGGGCGCTGGAGAAAGCCCTCCCCATCAGTGATTTCGTGGCCGTGGACTACGAACTGAGGGGGTGCCCTATCAGTAAGGCGCAACTGGTTCAGTTCTTCTCCGCTGTTGCGAGGGGCACGAAGCCCAAGTTCCAGAGGAATGCGGTATGCTTTGAGTGCAAGAGGGCGGGGAACACCTGCCTCGTCGTCGCCGGCGGGACTCCATGCCTTGGGCCGATCACCTCCTCTGGGTGTGGCGCCATTTGCCCATCGTATGGGAGGGGCTGCTACGGCTGCTTCGGGCCATCCGATGATGTCAACCTAGAATCGTATGTGGCTTGGCTCCAGGAGCATGGAGTCGACCGGGGAATAATCGAATCGCTCGTCAGGGGGGCAAATTCTCGTTCGACCGAATTCAGAAGCTGGTTGGAGAAGAATGGCTAAGCGAGTCGTCGTGGATACAGGACCTCTCGCCCGGGTCGAGGGAGAGGGATCTCTTGTCATAGAGAGCGATGGCGGCGGCACCCCCGATGTCAGGCTGAACATTTTCGAGCCACCTCGTTTCTTCGAAGGACTCCTCAGAGGAAGAAGAGTGGAAGAGGTTCCGGACATGGTGTCAAGGATATGCGGGATCTGCCCCGTCGCCTACCAAATCAGCGCCCTGAACGCATTCGAGGAACTTTTCGGCATCGAAGTGGACGAGCAGGTGAGAAGGCTGAGGCGCATTCTCTACTATGGCGAGTGGATTGAAAGTCATGCACTTCACATATACATGCTTGCCGCGCCCGATTTCCTCCGGCTCCCCGATGTCGTTACAATGGCCAAGAGGAACCCTGAACTTGTCAAGAAAGCGCTCGTACTGAAGCGACTGGGAAACGACCTGATGTCCGCGGTAGGTGGAAGGGAGGTCCATCCAGTATCGCTGAAGATCGGGGGGATGTTCAGGGCACCACCTAAACAGGCGTTCGACTCCTTGAAATCCGAGCTGGAAGGACTGAGAGGATCGGTCAAAGAGATGGTCAGATTCGTGGACTCCCTCGAAAAGCCGTCGCTGAATAGGGAGTCGACGCTGGTGTGCCTCCGCGACCCGGCCCGCTATGCCATCGACAGAGGAGAGGTAACATCAAGCAGCGGACTACACGCACGGCCCTCCGCCTTCGAAGAGAATTTCGCCGAGCTCCAGGTCGAGTATTCCAACGCGCTCCATTCGCGCACCGTGAAAGGCAGCTCCTACATGGTCGGCCCATTGGCAAGGTACAACCTGAACTTCGATCAGCTTCATCCCGTCGCCAGGGGGATGGCGGCGGACTTGGGTTTCAAACCACCAGTAAGAGACCCGTTCCAGAGCATCCTTGTGAGGGCGCTCGAGGTAGTCCACTCCATCGAGGAGGTGGCGGAAGAGATAGGGGAGTATTCTGAACCGGCCCACTGCAGCACCCCGTACACTACAAAGCCGGGGACCTGCTTCGGGGTCAGCGAAGCACCCAGAGGCGTCCTTTACCACAGTTACACCGTGGACGGTCGAGGACGGGTCGATAGAGCCAAGATCGTACCTCCCACTGCACAGAACCAAGCAAGGATGGAGGATGACGTCAGGTTGCTGGCTCCGGAGATACTGAAGGCGAAGCCAGACGAGGCCAGGAGGCTGGCCGAAATGGCCGTGCGCAATTACGACCCGTGCATTTCTTGCGCGACTCACTTTCTCAGGCTGGAGACTAAACGCGGCTCTTGAGACCGATCCGGTGGCTGCCGGCGTAGGTCGTTCCACCGTCGTTTCCTACCTCCGACAATACCCTCTTCAGAATCTTAGAGAGGGCGTCGGCAACCGGCTTGGAGAGGCCTTCCCCCGGGCCGCAACTGCCGACTTGAACACCCAAGAATACGACGGCGATATCGAGGCCACTCTCTCTGACCAACGCAGCGAAATCGCGGAGCCCCAGCTCGTGAGAGAATCTAACCGGGAGCGGGCCGGAGTGTGGCTTGTTCAACTCTATTCTCATGACGGACCCAGGAGAGCGTCCGGTCTCCACTGCATCAACTATCACCAGTTTCGACGCCTCTTTCGAGCTGGCCAGAAGCGAGAGGTCGGCAACCTGTCGCTCCATGATGACCACGTCTTCTTCCAGGCCAAGGCGCCTCAGGGACCTTGCGACTTCAATCCCAATCCCGTCATCGCCCATCAAGGGGTTGCCCACTCCGATGACATAGCACTTCTTTGGAAGTCCCCTCTGTCCGACCCGGTCCCTGAGATGCGGCTTCTTTCGTGGCCGGGTCCGCGGAAGGCCCGGAGCCCCCGCTCGCTTGGCTTTGCTGAGAGGGAGCATCGCAAGTTCGAGGGGCGCCTGAATTTCCTCCGACATCCCTGGGCTGTAAGCCCCTCGATTTAGCATCAAGACCAAACGCCAGCCCTGAGTTGGCCGAGCTGAGCCGTTCGCAATTGCTTCGGCGGGAGTCAGAGGGTTGTCCCTAAAAAGTTAGGAGTCATGTGGCCGTCTCTCGATTGCGACATTTCTTGCTAAACTCCGGAGCAGTCTCTGTTTCTGAAGAATCTGCGGGTCCGGCGAAGTCAATATGCGATCGCCCAAAAGTTTCATGTGGAGCGTTCGAACTCGCTTCCGAAGCAAACATTTCTGTAGGCGGGGGGAATGACGGCGGTGTGGTGATCTGGTGTCAAAGCCCCTAAAAGCAGTCAGGGAAAGCGCCGTGGTCGTCTCCGCGGTCAGGACGCCCATCGGCAAGTATGGTGGCATTCTGCGAGAGGTTCGACCCGACGATTTGGCCGCCCTCGCTCTGAAGGCGGTCGTCGTCAAGTCTGGGGTCTCTCCTGCCGCCATAGACGACGTCTACATGGGCTGCGCGAACCAGGCAGGGGAAGACAACAGGAACGTGGCGAGGATGGCAGTACTACTTGCGGGGATCCCGTACACCGTTCCAGGTGCTACGGTCAACAGGCTATGCGGCTCGGGGCTCGAGGCAATCAATGAGGCCGCCCGGGCAATCGCCGTCGGCGAAGGTGACATCATGGTAGCTGGAGGCGTAGAGAGCATGACCAGGGCGCCCCTGGTGACGCTGAAGCCGGAGCACTCCTTCCCAAGAGGAGACATTAAGCTGGCCGACACCACCATAGGCTGGCGCCTCGTGAACCCCGCCTGGGGCCCGGAGTACCCGACCATCAGCCTGGGAGAGACTGCCGAAAACGTGGCCGAGAAATACTCGATCAAACGGAGCGAGCAGGACGAATATTCTCTGCGAAGTCACCGACGGGCCATAGACGCGATGGACTCTGGGAAGCTCAAAGAAGAAGTGGTCCCAGTGCCCACCAGAGAAAGCCCAGGAGGAGTGATGGCTGATGAGGGCCCTCGCCGCGACACTACCCTCGAGAAACTGTCGCAGCTGAAGCCGTCCTTCAAGAAGGACGGAACGGTCACCGCCGGCAACTCATCTCAGATAAGCGACGGCGCGGCGGCGCTCGTCATCATGTCAGAGTCGAAGGCGAGAGAGCTCAGGCTGAAACCCTTGGCGAGAATTCTGGGGAGCGCCGTTGCCGGCGTCCACCCGAGCTACATGGGGCTTGGCCCGGTCCCAGCGACAAAGAAGCTCCTGAGCAGACTCGACATGCAAATCGAGGATTTCGGTATTGTGGAGCTCAACGAAGCGTTTGCCGCGCAGGTCCTGGGCTGCTTCAAAGAGATGCCCGAACTGGCCGAGATGAATGTGAACCCCAGCGGAGGCGCAATCGCGATAGGTCATCCTCTCGGATGTAGTGGGGCTAAGTTGGTGGTGACCCTGCTCCACGAAATGACGAGGACCAATACCAAATTCGGCCTGGTGACATTGTGCATCGGTGTCGGCCAGGGGATTGCGACAGCTTTCGAGAGAGTCTGAAGGACGCTCCGATGGGGACTGGAAGGCATCGGTCCGGGATGCCTACAGTCGCTCCCGAAATACCAACGGCCGCCCGCATGGACAAAGCTATACAAGGGACGACTGCGCTCCTCGTAGTCGTGGTGGGATGGATAGGACCGACGTATCACTGTGTCTTTCCCTGATGCTGAACTCAAGGACCCCATACCACGAGCTTGCGACTAGACTTGGACTCTCGATAAACGCGGTCCACAAACGTGTCAGCGCGATGACGAACCTCGGGATAATTCGGGCTTTCACGGCTCACCCGAGCCTGGCTTCGGTCGGAGCAACCTCCGTGTGGGTCTACGGAAGGTCCGAAGCCGTCCGTCCCGGCGACGCACATTTGCGCCTGAAAACGGACGAGCGCATCTACTGGGTTGCGAACTCGGGGGGAGGATACATCTACACAGGCGGGTACCTGAGGACCATCGCGGAACTGGATCAATTTGTGGCCTTCGTGAAGAAGGAGGTTGAGATGAGCGAGCCCACGGTAGGGATCATACTCGGGTCACCGCCTGTGACAAGCCTGGCCCGTAGCGAGAAGTTGCGGCCGCTCGACTACCAGATTCTTGCTTCTCTTCGCAAGGACTCTAAGAAGCCTGTGAGCGACGTTGCATCCGAAGTGAAAGCGTCGGCAAAGACGGTACATCGGAGGCTGGAATGGATGATGGACAAGGGCCTGGTCGAGTTCACCATCGACTGGTACCCGGACGCATCGAATGATATCGTCGGTCTCTGCCACGTTGAAATCGCACCGGGCTATGACAGGCAGAGGATGCTGGAGGTCCTGAGACAGATGTTTCAGCAGAACATCCTTGTCGAGGTTCTCTTCAGCAACCTCCCGAACCTGATCGTCCTGTTCCTGTGGACAAATTCAATGAAGCAAATGGAGAGTCTTAGGGAGCGCGCCGCAGGCACGAGCGGGGCCAAATCGGTCATGCTCAATGTCCTGCAGATAGGGTACATGTTCGATACCTGGAGAGACAAATTCTCGTCAGGAATGCCTGACCCTTCCCCTTGACCAAAAGCTGACCGTCGTTCCTTTCCTTCAACCTAGCGTGCCAAGGATTGCCCTGGGCACGGGGCCGATTGGGCTTTATTTCTCCCCGGAGGTTGACAAGAACCTAACAACGTCAGGGACAACGCTGCTGCCATGCAGAGGGAAACGAATCCGGTCGCAGTCGCGATTGCCATTGAGGGCTTGACTAAGGACTATGGCGACATACGGGCTGTCGACGACCTCAATCTCACGGTCTCTGAAGCCGAGGTCTTCGGGTTGCTGGGCCCCAACGGCTCGGGCAAGACCACCACCATCAACTGCCTCACCGGGCTTCTGAGTCCGACGAAGGGGTCAATCAAGGTCGGAGGGTTCGACGTCCGTGGCGAAGTTGAGAAGGCACGAGAGATAATGGGTGTCTCCCCCCAGGAGACGGCCGTCTGCCCCTACCTGACGGGGAGGGAGAACGTCCAGCTCTTTGGGGAGCTATACTCGGTGCCGAAACAGGCTCTCCGCGCCCGGGCCGACAACGTGATGGAGAAGGTCGGCCTCATTGACGACGCAGACCGGAGAGTGAGCAAGTACAGTGGCGGGATGAAGCGCAGGGTGAGCATAGCCATGGCGCTGGTCACAGACCCGAAGATAGTCCTCCTGGACGAGCCAACGGTCGGAATGGACCCGCAGGCGAGGAGAGAGGTCTGGGACTTCGTTGTCGAACTGAGGGACAGGGGCAAGACCGTACTGCTCACGACTCACTACATGGAGGAAGCCGAGGAGCTGTGCGACCGAGTCGGGATTATCGACCATGGCAAGCTGATTGCGCTTGGGTCGCCGGCAGAGCTCAAGACGAAGTACGGAGCCAGGGACCTGGAAGATGTCTTCCTGCAGCTGACAGGCAGGAGGATAAGGGAGGGGGCCTGAAAATGAGGATAAGCAGAGCGATTGCGATGGCGAAGAAGGACTGGAAACGGATAATCAGAGAGCCTGCCTTTCTTTTCATCATAATCCTCTTCCCCGTGATAATCACGGTGGCCTTCGGAACTTCGTTCGGGGCGGTCGGTGGATCGCAGCCATCGGCTCTCAGCGTTGCTGTAGTGTCCCTCGGAGGCAACTCAACAGCGTCGAATCAGTTCCTCCATGCTATGCAAGCCACTGGGGTGGTGAAAGTTGGCCCCTTCGTGGACAACAAGACTGCCCAATCGATGCTGAGCCAGGGCCAGGTTCAGGCCGTCATCCTCTTGCCCTCCAGCTTCGACTCTACGGTCGAGTCGTTCAAGGCACATCCAAGCGACCCCGGACTATGGACGAACTCGACAATACAGGTCTACCTCGACAGGGCCTCGGTCCTCTCGGACCAGGTTGTTCCTACCGTGGTCGAGCAGGTGCTAGGGCAGGGGATTCTTGGAATCAAACCGGCAACACAGGCGCTTCCCTTCGCCCTTTCGACGCCTTCGGTGGTGAAGGTTCAGGGCCAGTCGGTCTTCGATTCCTTCGCTCCCGGGCTCTTCGCCTTCGCTTCGATCTACATGATCATGATCGTGGCCCAGTCTTACACTACTGAGAGAGACAACGGGATGCTGAGTAGAATCCTGGTGACGCCTGCGACCAGCGGGGACGTGGTCATGGGGTCGGTGGTGTCGTATCTGGTAATAGGCCTAGTCCAGGCACTGCTGGTTTTCCTGTGCGTCTATGCCCTGGGATATCATCCGGTCGCCGGGCCGACGGCAATTCTCGTTGGCTTCTACATAATCACCGTGTTCGCTCTGTGCAACATCGGCTTCGGCCTCATCACAGCCGCGGTCTCGAGGTCTGCGGGCGCAGCCACGGGAATTTCCTTCGTGTTCCTCATGCCTCAGCTATTCCTGGGTACCTTCGTCGGGTCAGCCCTCTCGTCTACCGCTCAGGAAGCAGGGCGGTTCCTCCCAGCCTACTACGTTACTGACGCCCTTACATCTCTGTTCACCAGGGGAGCCTCGATAACGAGCGCATCCGTCCTCACTGACCTGGCCGTCGTGTCAGCGAGCAGCGTCGTCATCCTGATCGTGGGGGTTCAGCTCTTCAAGCGATTTGGAAGCCGCTAGGCCCCGTTGAGGGACACTGCAGGTGGGATGTTCGTCCCCCGGCGGGACTCCTCCTGGACTCACTTCAGGTGCTCTGCGACGATGGCCTCGTTGTTCTCCGTCTTCAGGAAGACCGGGACGTTCCTCTGCTTGGCTGCTTTGAAGGAGACGAAGAGCCATTCCCCAGTCCCCAGGTCGGCCGACCTCTCCAGGACCTCGTAAGGCAGGGCAAAGGCGTCCGCAATCACCATCCTGTCGTACATCCGGGGGAGCGTGCTGACGAAGTAGCTGTGGAGCTGCTGCAAGGCGTTGACGTTCAGCCGTGCAACCCTCTGAGTGGCCATCCAGCAGTGTACTCTGTACTTCCGCCCCTGTCTGAGCAGCTGCTCCACCGCCCTGTTTGACTGGGTCGTGAACTCTCTGTCGGTGTGCTCGTCGGGTATGTACTCCTGCGCCTCGTCGAGGAGTATGAGAATCCGCTGTTTGTTCCCGTACTTCTTCTTCAGGAAGAGGAGCCGCCATATCAGACGCTGAGTTGCAATCCTGGCCTGCATCGGCTCGGGGAGGTATAGAATGTTGAGCCGTGAGGCCTGCCCTTTGGCAAGCTGCTCGGCCAGCTTCTCCGGACTGAGTCTCGGCTCGGGGCTTGAGCCGTAATCCCCTGATTCGAGCATCTCCAGTATCAGGTCTATCTCCGACTTCAGACCCGACTTCTCGTGCACCTTCTGGCTGAGGTCGGTGAGGAGGGCTGTGAGCGCCTTCCTTGAATTCTCGTCCATGTCCGTCAGTTTGGTGCTCGGCCTGTAGCCCGCTTTCTCGTAGAATTCCATGGTGAGCTTCGATAGTGAAATTTTGGCGGCAGTTCCCCCAGCCTTGGCGCTCTCGACAGTGTTCTCGAGCAGTTGCTGGATCCAGGCCAGGTCGATTCCTTCGCCCTCCTGGAGGGATAGCCTTTCGACGCCTCTCGCCCAGACCTTGGCAAGGCCCTGTTCCACTGCCTTGCGGCCAACAGCATCTTCCAAGCTTTCGGGAATCGCCTGGGAGCTGATGAACTCCTGCTCGTTGTCGAAGACCTCGGTGGTGGCGATGCGCGCGTCCTTGCCTAACAGGTCGAGGAGGTTCACGACATACTCTCCTGCTATGTCGACCACGACCGCCGCGAGGGTCGGGTCACGGCTCAAAGCCAGTCTGAGGAGGTTGCTGGTAAGGTTGGATTTTCCTGTACCAGTAAAGCCAAACACACCTGAGTGAAAGCGGATGAGGTTGTCCATGTCGACCGTGAAGGGCAGGTCGAAGCCAGGCACAGTTCCTATCACGACCCCGCCCGAGATGCAAAGGAACTTCTCGACTGCAGACTTGGACAGAAGCCACGCCTTCGCGCCAGGAAGCGGGGCATATGGAGCGCGCATGAATTCTATTTCTCCGCTGTCAACTCTGGCGAAGTAGCTGGTCGGGATGGCGGCCAGGTCGATCCACGTTTCCTGCGACTTGCCCCAGCTCTCGTTGATGGTGTCGAGGTACTCCTTCCTCAGCAGGGTCGGCATCGAGGAGTCGATGCCAGGGAGTTGGTAGTGGGTCGGAGAGACGCCGACGACTTCGTAGATTGCGTACCTCTTCTCTCCGTCCACATCCCGTTCAATGGCGACGAAGCTCGGGTTGTACAGCCTGTCGAGGACCTTGTAGCTGAAGCGCGCCTCGATTATAGCCAGAGGATTAGAGACTGTGAGCTCCCTTCCGTCGCTCTTCGAGGTGCGCGTGGTCCTCGTGTTGATCTTCAGGCGGGCGTCGAACTCACCGTCCATCGTGTCGAAGAAGGACTTCCCCTGGTCTGCGGGCATGCCTACTGCCTCATCCTCGCGTGTTCCGCCTCCGCGCGCTGCTGTCTATAAGGAGTGACGAGGCCGAAAATCTTCCGCCTGCTTGTGACTCCCCCGACCCTAAGGTCGGCTACTCCACGCAGTGAGCTTCTGAGCATCCTGACCTCCGCCTTCACCGCCTTGTCTGCCAGGTAGAGCAGCTGATTGTGCCCGAATGCTTCGAACACTTCGGGGTTGTCGTTCATGGAGAGGATGTGGAGGACAAGGTTCGAGAGCTCGCTCCCATCGCTCCCTTCGAAGTAACCGTCGACGAAGGTCTCGCCTGAAGTCTCCCTCACCTTGAAGTGCCTCACTCCAGTGGCGTCTTCCTTCGGGTCGAAGGCCCTGTCGAAGAGGAAGACCTGCGAACGGACTGCCTCGTCACTCTTCAATGACCTGAGCTGGAAATATGAGCGGACGAAAAGCTTCTCTCTGGACACGACCTTCCTTGCGCTGCGAAGCTCGTGGCTGATCTCGACCATCGTAGAGAATGCAGAATCGTAACCGACTGTCCTCCAGGGAGTCAGGATTCCCGGATTCTCTGCGCTTAGAATCGCCAGAAACGCCCTGTCGTTCTTTAGCATGGGCGCAGGAGAAATGAGCTTCAAGAAACCGCTGGCGGTGGCGTAGGGGAGGACCGACCGTGCGACGTCCGTGGCCGTCGTGTCCTTCGCTATCCCGACTAGGAGGGTCCCTCTCTCCCTTGCCCTCTGGAGGACGCCCTCCAGAAGGAATAGGGCCATGGTGTTGACGTCCAGCATGGTTAGGTACTCGTCCCCCTTCAGAGATAGCGGGTGTCGGGACCTGGCGAAGACTTGCTTCGAGTAGCCCAGGGAGAGGGCAATCGCCCGCTCCCAGTAGCCTGATACCTCGCCCCTGAGTCGAAGATGCGAATCCGAGGAATCGGCCAGGATGGCACCGCCGTGCCTCTTGTCGAGCCTGACCAGTCTCCCGGCCGCGTGCCTCGCTTCCCCCTCACCCACCCCCAGACGCGAGGCGAGGTCGCCGATGTTCCCAGGGGACTCCAGCAGCGCTCGCAGGATGGCGAAGTGGAGGTAACGGGGGCGGGTTGGAAGCACCATAGAGGGAGACCCCATGTTAACCGCGAGGTAGAGGTCGAGCATGGATACGGGGAGGTCGCCCGCCCATCTGCCAAGCAGGTTCTCCCCGCGCTTGAGCATGTTCCTCGCATCTCGCGAGAGCGTCGAGTATGTCCCCGAAAGAGGTCTGTCGAGGAATATCAGCCTCGACTTCTCACAGGCCAAATACGCCAGGTAGAGCTCCGCCAGAGTCATGAACGAGTTGGGGATCCTTTCCATGGAGTGCTCGAGGTCGATGTCGATCTCAGGCTCGCTGCTGAAGACACTTGAGAGGTCCTCTGCCCACAGGGGGATGGCAGCCGACGCGCCAAGCCTGGACTCTCGTCGGGCCGACGAGAGGTCAAAGCTGAGATGGTCTCCCACTATGAACGGGCAGCTGTAGGCCGTGGCGTTTGCGTAGAACAGGATCATCTGCAGTCGCTCGTCGAAGTCCATGGACCCGTCGATGCCCGTGGCGGTATGCACTCCTCTGCCGAAGAAATCGAGTGCGGTCCTCTCTGCGGCCCTGAGGTTGACAGGGACCGTAAGCGCTGCAAGGTCCTTCCTTCGTGAGAATGAGCTTGCACGCCCTTCGAACCTCGAGATGAGGTCCCGAGTCTGCCTGGATAGGTCCTCCGCTATCTCCGAGGACATGCCTTCACCCGGCCCAGGGCATCATCACCTTCCGGGACCCTCCCCAGCCGGCTTAAATTTTAGTGGCGTATCTGTTTATAACCCGAGGAGGCTTCTGTGAAAGTGATGAGGTTTCTCCTCGAGCACAAGCTCCCGAAGAAGCTGAGATACGCCAAGGTCTACTTCGAGGCGGGTCCTACCTCGCTCCTCTTTTCTCTGGACGGGACAAGAGCCGACTGGCATGCAAGCATAGGGAGGCGGAAGGGAATCGAGATGACGGATGCGGAGTACACCCGACTCAGGTCCGAGCTGCCTGCCATCGAGCTGTTGGACGATGATGGAAGGAGGGTGCTCATCAGAAACGCGGCGGGCTACGAGGAGCTCTGGGAGAAACCCCGATGGGTGCTCGCCGACGCTCACAGGAAGGCCGAACGCGGCCGTTCCTGAAGCCCAAACGAACTCGGTTTCGCCTGACTCTCGCCAGCCCTTCATGATGAACCTGGCTCCATTCTTCGGGGCAAGCGCATCTTTCATGCTGAGGAGATCCTTGCGAAGCGGAAGTGATGTTCAGGGATTATCATCTATATTATCGATAGCGATAGTACTTTCGATACAGCTATATACTCTACCCCTCGGGGTCCGATCATGGACAAGGCCACTGAGCCCTCCCTCAAGAACGCCGGTAGCGGGAGCGAAGGTCCGCGTTCCCAGGGCGCCCCCCGGGGTCTGCTGCACTTCTACGCCCTTCTGAGCATCGCCCGAAAGCCGATGCGGGGCTACGACCTGATAAAGGAAATCGAGTTCAAGACGGAAGGAGCTTGGCGGCCTGGGCCAGGCGCCGTGTACCCTGTCCTACAAAAACTCGTGAAGCAGGGCTACATCTCGGTCAAGAGAAAGTCGGGCGACGGCCCCACCCAAGTTCTGTACGAGGTAACGCCTGCCGGGGAACAGAACATCGCCAACGCCAAGAAGATGATGAAGTCTTCGACGGAGCGACTCGCCCTGATGAGGTCCCTCTTCATCGATCTGATGGAACCAGACGACCTAGTGAGGTTCATCCTCAACTCCTTCGAAGGCCAGGCCGAGACACTACACATGATAGTCGAATCGGACAAGAGTGGCCTGAGCGACCAGGACAGGCTCTTCGTCCTCCGCAGGTACAAGCTCAACCTTGAGAGAGAGCTCGGGAGGGCCGCGGAGTCCATCAGCGAGATTGAAGGGCAAGGCCGCCCAAGGGCAGTAGCTCGAAAGTTGAGTTCGCGGAAGGGGAGAGCATGAGCACAACGACGTTGGTTCAATCCGAACGGATCGGCATTGGCGACTCGATGATCAAGGTCCAGAACCTCACAAAACGGTTCGGTGATTTCACGGCGGTCGACGGCATATCGTTTGACGTCAAAAAGGGGGAGGTTTTCGGGCTTCTGGGTCCCAACGGGGCAGGAAAGAGCACTATCCTTCGCATCCTGTCCACTCTCGCCAGGCCCACCGATGGGACCGCCGCCATCGGCGGCTACGACGTGGTCAAGCAAGACACCGAGGTTCGCAAACTCATAGGCATTGTCTCCGAGAAGATGATAATGTACGACCGCTTGACAGCGAAGGAGAACCTCTGGTTCTTCGGAAGCCTCTTCGACATCCCCGCAGACGTGTTGAACCCCAGAATCGACGAGCTGCTTGCTCTAGTCCAATTGACGAAATGGAAAGACTCGCTGGTGGGGACTTTCTCGACCGGAATGAGGCAGAGAATGAACGTGGTGAGGGCGCTCCTGAACATGCCGCAGGTGCTTTTCCTTGACGAGCCTACCTTGGGCCTCGACCCTCAGTCGTCGGTGGAGATCAGGGAGTTCGTGAAGAAGCTGAACAGGGAGAGGGGCACCACCATAATCGTCACCACGCACACCATGGTGGACGCCGACATGCTCTGCGACCGCATCGGCATCATAGACCACGGAAGGGTCGTTGCCCTGGATACGTCCGACAACCTGAAGAAGGCGGTCTCAGGCGGCAACGGTACAGTCCTCAGACTGGACATCAGCAACCTGGCTCCAGACATCCTCTCGGCGCTTCAGTCACTCAGCTGCGTCGAATCGGTTTCACAAGACAACTCTACCCACCTCCGGCTCATAGCCCGAGGGGAAGACGCCTTCGACAGCGTCATCGACGCGGTGAGGCAGAAGGGCGGAAAGATAGCGTCAATGGAGAGCCAGCAACCAACACTCGAAGATGTCTTCCTTCACCTTACCGGCCACGAAGTGAGGGACAGCGCGGACAGGAAGATCCCGATGCAGAGACGCAGGCGGTTCGGTACTTCGCAAAGGAGGATAAGGTGAGCCGGCGTGGGGACCAAAGCTCTGATCTCGCACAGCCTCAGAATCGCGTGGAAAGACACCGTAGAACTCTACAGGAACAAGTTCGGCCTTGTGTTGCTCATAGTGATGCCACTATTCATGATGGGCATGATTGGTTTCATCTACCCCACGAGCGGTAGTTCCGCGAGCAACCTGCCGGTAGCAGTGGTCAACCTGGATTCTGGTTATCACAACTCGACTATTGCGAGCCAGGCCTTCGTTTCGGCCCTCGATCAGATAAACAGCAAGACCGGCATGATGAAGCTCACCACCGAGGCGAGCGTCTCTGATGTGAAGAGTGCGATTCAAAACGGGGACTTGGAGGGGGGAATAATCATCCCTAGCAACTTCAGTTCGAGCATACTCAACGGTAAACAGGGAGATCTAACAATAGTCACTGACACCTCGAACCCCCAGATCTCCGTAACAATTGAGACTTTGTTGACAAGTGTGTTCAACGAGATGGGAACCATGATGGCTCAGCAGAAGGTGATAGCCCTCAGCCCTTCGGTCACGCCGAGCGCTGCTCTGGCTGTAGTCCAGCCTCTCAAGGTCGTGACTGAGGGCATCGTTCCGGGGTCTTCCAACTACTTCAACTTCGTAGCGCCCGGCATAATGGCGATGACCGTGATGATGAGCGTCATGACGGGGCTCCCCGGAGCCATATCCCAGGAGAAGGAAGTCGGCACCATGGACGGGATGATGGTGGCACCCATCAACAGGCTCTCCATCATCCTTGGCAAGACTCTGGCCCAGACGGCGAGGGGGCTCCTCCAGGGGGTCATCATCCTGGCACTGGCAGTCTGGCTGTTCGGTGTGACCATTCAGGGCAACATACTGCTAGTCTTCGGACTGCTGCTACTGGGGGTGTTCAGCTTCGTCGGTCTCGGGATAGTGTTGACTTCGTTCGCGAAGGACCAGCAGACGGCCACCATGCTGATGACGACGCTCCTCTTCCCGATGATGTTCCTCAGCGGTGTCTTCTTCCCCATCCAGCAGATGCCTTGGTACATGCAGGACATTTCCAAAGTGCTCCCGCTTACCTATGCTGTCAACGCCCTTCGGAAGGTAATGGTGCTCGGAGCCGGGGTGCCTTCCATCACGACAGAAATTACCGTCATGGTCGTGTTCGGGATCATCATGACGGCGATAGCAGTGCCTGTGTTCAGACGCGCCATGACGAGCTAGATGCCCGCGGCAGCTGGCTCTTCCTGATCCTAATCACGGCCCCACCTTCCCTCCCTACGGCGTAGTAGATTCTCGGGTCAGAGACGCGAGGTCTTTTTCCCGTCCCCCCGACGGAGGCCTCTACTACCGTATTCCTATCACCTTCGATGAGCACCGAGATTGCCGAGCCTTTCCTTACGCGAAGACGTGCCGCCATCTCTGAGGTCAAGAGCACCCCTGCTCCGCCGTCGTCGAACTCTAGGTCGACCTGTTTTCCTTCGAAGGTGGTCGTGCCGATGAAGCCTTTCTTGGTGAGCGCTGAAACGTCCACGACGAAGACAAGCTCGGCTTGGCCGGCCACGGCCACGCTAGGCCTGCTCCTCCCCCTGGTCATCGTCCCCTTCCTCGTCCAGCTCGATCGGTATTTCTTCCTCCACAATCTTTTCGCCGTGCTCGCCTGCCAGGTCGTCGACGGGGTACCAGTGCTTTCGCCCGTCGAGCTCCTGCATCTCGACCTCGCAGAACCCTGCGAGCACTTGCCCCGTCAGGACACCAGCTCGGCTGCCGTCGTTCAGCGAGATACGCTCGACCGAGACGGACTCGTCCCCGAAGATCGCCTCGCGCTGGGCGTTGACAAGAACCTTGAGCCCCTTCGATGGCTTTAGCTCCATCGAATGCCCCGCGGAGCTTTCTGATACTTAAATCCTCAAGTCACGGATGTCGCGCAGAATTTTCCTGGTCTCCTCTGCGAGGTCGTCTAGCTTCGTCGGGTCCCTTCTTTTCATGGCGTAGGAAGTTGCAATCAGCGCCACGCCGGGAACCGCTGTAACCGGGTCGGGCGTTACGACGATGAGGGCCACCCCGGCTTTCCTCAACGCAGAGCTGGGCGACCCCGGCTTGGATAACCTGTTCATGTGCTCTCTTACAGGAGCCGGGTTGACGCTCGACGCCACCTGTGTTCGGGCCTCCTGCAGTCTCGAGGCCGACTCAGCGAGGGAACGTACGATCCTCTTCTCTTGCATCGCCACGAGGTCATTCCCTCGCGCCTACGTTAACGGTTGCAGTCAAATGAGGTTGCCCGTTCGCTAAATTATATACAAAGGACCTATCAACGAAGGCCGTGCCGAAGCTGCTTAACGACTCGGAGATAGAGACACGACTGGAGACCTTGAAAGGATGGAAGCATGAGGGGAACTTCATCACGAAGGTTTTCGAGTTCAGGAAGTTCATGGATGGTGTAGCCTTCATCGACAGAGTGGCCGAGGTCGCCGAGAGGGAGGAGCACCATCCCGACATTGATGTGAGATACACAACGGTCACACTTTCTTTGCAGACTCACTCTGAGGGCGGAGTGACCAAATGGGATGTCGAACTCGCAAAGGCTGTCGAACAGATGTTGAAAGAGAAGTTCAGACACGTCACGGGCCGCCTCGCCGCCGGCCGGTCATGAGTGGCTCGCTGTGCTTGTTCGCGAATTTGCTGAAGGAGCACCTGTAGAGGGGAGCTAGCCGCCGAAGAGGCGCCCTGGCCCGGAAGCCCTTCACCTGCGCAAGGCTAATAAACCCCAATCGGTTGTATACCGATTAGTGATATAACGTGTCTGCAACCGCGATTCCAGCCGTAACTTCGTCCGGGCAACCCGTCCTGATTCTTAAGGAGGGGTCGAGCCAGAGCAGGGGCAGGGAGGCCCAGAGGAACAACATCGCCGCTGCCAAGCTGATTTCGGAGATCGTCAAGAGCTCCCTCGGCCCGCGGGGCATGGACAAGATGCTCGTCGACTCTCTCGGAGACGTCACCATAACGAACGACGGCGCGACGATGCTCAAGGAGATCGACGTCCAGCACCCGGCCGCCAAGATGCTGGTTGAGGTTTCCAAGACGACGGACAACGAGGTCGGGGACGGGACTACTTCCGCGGTGGTGTTGGCTGGGGCGTTGCTGGAGAAGGCAGAGGAGCTCCTCGACAAGGACGTACACCCGACGGTCATAGTCGACGGGTACTCGAAGGCCTCGAAGAAGGCCATGGAGGCTCTCGAGGAGTTAGCCGAGAAGGTCACCCCTGACAACAGGGACTGGCTGGTCAAGGTCGCAAGGACCAGCATGCAGACGAAGCTCGTCTTCAAGGAGGCCAATGAGCTGGCAGAGATGGTCGTAGACGCGACTCTCGCGGTGGCAGAGAAGGCGGAGAGGGGCTACAGGGTCGACATCGACAACGTGAAGGTGGAGAAGAAGCCCGGGGGTTCCCTGAGGGACACCAAGCTGATTCAGGGGATAGTGCTGGACAAGGAGGTGGTCCACTCCGGCATGCCGAAGGTGGTCGAGAAGGCCAAGATAGCGCTAATCAGCGCTCCCTTCGAAATCGAGAAGACAGAGTTTGACGCAAAACTGAACATAAACGACCCATCCATGATGAAGAAGTTCCTGGACGAGGAGACGAAGATGCTGAAGGGCATGGTCGACAAGATAGTGGCCGTGGGGGCCACCGTCGTCGTCTGCCAGAAGGGCATGGACGACATCGCACAGCACTACCTCGCCAAGGCGAACGTGCTCGCGGTGAGAAGGGCCAAGGAGTCAGACATGACCAAGCTCGCGAAGGCGACGGGAGCCAGGGTTGTCAACAACTTCGAGGACCTGTCGCCGGCGGACTTGGGATTCGCGGCACACGTGGAGGAGAGGAAAGTCGAGGAGGACAAGTGGGTCTTCGTCGAAGGCTGCAAGAACCCGAAGGCCGTGACGATTCTCGTAAGAGGGGGGACTCAGCGCATCGTGGACGAGGGAGAGAGGTCGCTGCATGACGCCCTCATGGTCACAAAGGATGTCATCGAGAGGCCTGCAGTAGTGGCCGGCGGTGGAGCGGCCGAAGCAGAGGCGGCGTCCCAGGTCCTGAAGTGGGCAGACAAGCTCTCTGGAAGGGAGCAGCTGGCCGCTCAGAAGTTCGCCGAGGCACTAGAGTCCATACCAATCGCGCTGGCTCTGAACGCAGGCATGGACCCCATAGACGCCCAGGTCGAATTCAGGGCAAAGCATGCGACAGAGAACGGCAAGTGGTTCGGAATCGAGGCGGCCGACGGCAAGGTCAAGGATATGTATCAACGCCAGGTCTTCGAGCCTCTGGCCGTGAAGGTCCAAATCATCAGGTCTGCCACGGAGGCGGCCTCTATGATCCTGAGGATCGACGACGTCATTGCCGCTGGCAAGACCAGGGCACCTGCTGGCCCACCAGGAGGGCCAGGAGGGATGGGCGGCGAGGGCGGCGGAGAGTTCGATTAATCGAGCAACTCCGACAGGGTCCGAATCAGACGATCACGCCTAAGCCTAGGCTCTAGGCGTCCGGCCGGAAAACCGCTTCAATCGTTATATACGCTCTGAGGTGGTTTCGCCCACTCATGCGGGCTCGGGAGCATCCACAGACAGCTGAGAAGATACTCCAGGCAGCATCCAAGATGTTCGCCGAGAAGGGGTTCGCCAACGTGTCTGTGAGGGACATATGCAAGGAGGCAGGAACCACAGCCCCTGTCATCTACTACCACTTTGGAAGCAAGAAAGGATTGTTCGACGCTGTGGCCCGCAAGCAGATTTCGATGGACGTATTCATCAGGAAGCTCTCCAGGGCGGCTGAAGAGAGCGACCCCAAGAAAGGGCTAGAGTCCTTCATCGACACCTACCTGACATCCTTCCCGGAGCACACGTTTGACATCGGACTCTACGTCCGCGACACAGCAACCCTCGACAAGAAGAGCGCGCAGATGGTCTTCACCGACCTCGAACGGATCAAGGGGGTGGCGACGGGGCTGGTCGAGAGCGCCATCTCCAGGGGGACGTTCAGGAAGACCGACCCGGGGCTCGCAGCGGAGTGTCTCCTCGGGATGCTCAACAGGGTCATCTTCCAGCACATCCACTTCGACAGGAGCTCCGACAGAGAATCCTACAGGCGGTTCGTAACTGACTTCTTCCTCAGAGCAATGAAGTAATCAGCGGAGACGGCTGGCCGCCCGTTCAGTTAGGATTGCGATCAGCACCCCTGGCTGCCTCCGGTACGTGTCCGCGGCCGACTTCTCCCCCTTCTCTTCGCCAGTGTACGTGACTGCAGGGGTCTCGATGCCTTTCTCGCTGTCGCGCTCTCCTTCTACTTTAATTTCGCGGCGTACTCCCTGAGCATCCGCATGTAGATGCTCTTGGGCGGAAAACCGATGCTGCACAGGTAGGTTGAGAACTTCACCCTCTTCTTCGGGTCTTTGATCTTCAGCTCGATGGAGCGGATTTCCTGGCCTGCGATTGCGTAGTTCGTCGCGTAACCGGGGAAGATGCCCTGGTGCGCTGGGAAGAGCTGGAAGTAGACGCTGCTCCTAGGGACGCCGGTGTGCTCGTGCGCCCAGTCCACGAACTCGAGGAGGTTTCTCTTCCCGGTATTCACCCACACGTCCCCGATGACCCTGAGGAACCTTACTATCCTCCAGCGTCTGGTCATGAACTCCAGCTCGAGGTTGATCTGCTTCAGCCCCCCGTACTTCCCCATCAGTCTCACGTAATCCCTCTCGGTCTTGGACAGCCTCTTCTTCGTCTCGAGCCCCTTGGAGACCTCGAAGAACTCTATCTCTCTGTTGAAGGCCAGCCCCTCCGTTATGGGGCCCCCTGTCTGCGCACCGGGCATCAACTGCGTAGCCGACAGCCTGCCCATGAAGCCCACGGCGCTGTTGGAGTGGTGGACGCAGTGCCCGTACTCCTCGTGGACGAGGAGGTTAAGGAGGGCTGCCACCGACTTGTCTGGGTCCCTCTTGGGGTCAGTGGTCTGGAAGAAGTACTGGAACGGCTTTTTCGTGTAGGTGTCGAAGAACTGTGCAGCCCCGGTGGGTATGGTGCCCGAAAGATAGGGTGGGGTCTCTATGACCATTGTCTTATACTTCGGGTTGATGCCGCTGACGTCCTCGTTTACGAGCCTGCGCACTACCCTGCGGATCCCGAGTGTGACCGCCACCAGCTTCTTGGGGTCCAGGTTGTTCCTCTCGTTGATCTTCGCCTCCACCTCCTCCGGCGTTGCCCCGCAACCGAAGCGCCTCGCGAGTTTCTCGGTGACCTTCCTGAACTTCGGGAGCTCGTCGTCGAGCCAGGACATCGCGCTCTGTTCGAGCCTTTCCGGTGTTTCGCTGTAGTCGAAGCCCCTCTTCAGGGCCGTCGGGTAGAACTTCTGCCTGCCTAGGTCCGACCCCTCGGCCTTGAATATCTTTTCGACGTTGGGAAACTCCCCCTTCCCCCATCCGTCGAGCTCGAAGAGCTTGACGTACTCGATCACCCTCTCCTTCAGCACGTCGCAGGCTTCCTTGACCTTGGGGCTCTTGCTCTCCTGCTTCACGGTGTCGACTATCTCGAGGACGCCGTCGAGGCGGTAGAGAGTGAGGGCCTTCACGGCGACGGGGATCGCCCGCCTGGAGAATCTGGTGGCGCAGGCGTCTACGTCTTTCGTGGCATATCCCA
>DASPOK010000028.1:0-6801 GCA_035626075.1 Nitrososphaerales archaeon | reverse complement strand
CTCCTTCATCTGGGCCTCCCTCTTCGCTGGTATGTACCCTGAAATCATGGCCATCCTTTTCATCCCGCCCGAGACCCTGGCTTCATCCAGCGTCTTCCGGGCAACCTCGGTCAGCTCTCTCAGGGCCAGAAGAGTTGCCCCATGGCTGAGCCTGGTCTCTGCCATCTTCGCCTCCGCCTTCTGCCTCGCGGCGATGGCTGAGCCGTTCTCCTGGGCGGCCCTCTTGAACGCCTCGGCAGGGTTCTGCAAGTCCGGGGGCATTGCCAGGGGTTTCAGCTCCAGGAGCTTCATGGTCTTGTCCAGCCGCCCTTCTTCCCCCTTTGGAACCGCGACCAGGGCGAGGGTCTGGTCCTTGGAGACGGCCTGAGAGAGGAAGACAGCCTCAGGCACTGACTTCCTGAATTCCTCCACCTTGTCGTTGCTCACGATTGACACCACGGCCTTGAACAGCCTGAGGTCCGGGAGGCCGGTCAGGTCAGAGGAGAACCCGGAGACGACCTGGAGAGCCCCCATCATGGCCGCGGAGTCTGCTTCCTCCTTCTGGGCCTTCTGTAGCATGGTCTTCTCAGCTCGGACCTCTTCGGTTATGGGGGTGAGTTGCGCGTCGGCCTTGTCGAGGAGTTCCTCCCAGCCGGCGGCTTCGAAGCTGCTCTGTGGTATTTTGACGCCGCGAAACACCATGTCAATCTGACCGGGCAACAGCTTTAGCCCGAGGTCCTTTGCAGCCTGGTCGGCCTGGGCGAAGAGCCGAACAGCTTTCACGGTGAGCTCCTGCACGCCGGGGTCGAAGCTCTGCGGCGCCCCTTCCATCGGGTGAAAATCTTCGAACTGGGCCAGCGCCTTGGCCACGTCCTCATACTCGCTTCTTGGGGAAATGACTGTGACCTTGGTGAGACGGGCGACGCCCAAGCACTACACTCTTTGCTTTTTCAGGCGCATTCCAGTTCCGTTATTAAGCGTGTGTAACCACGGGAGCGCAGGCAGGGCGGCTTCTGCTTCTCTTTCGCCTTACTACGGGCGCTCGCTTAGAAGGGGCGGCTCTCCTTCGCGGCCTATTCGATTAGCCTTTTCAGCATCAGGGACGCGCAAGCTATGAAAAATGCGGTTGAGATCAGGAGGGCGAGAATATCGAGGGGCAATCCCGAGTAGTCCCCGGTCAGCAGCATGGACCTCATCGCGTCCACTACATAGCTTAGAGGGTTGTACCTCGAGATGTCTTGAAGCCAGACCGGCATGAGCGACAGGGGGTAGATTGCGTTGCTTCCGAAGAATAGAGGGATGGTTATGGCTTGGCCGATACCCATCATCCTGTCGCGCGTCTTCAGAAATGATGCGAGGGTCATGGAGAGGCTGGCGAAACACATCGCGAAGAGAACCACGACTATGAATACTCCGGCGACATCGAGAGGGTCGAACCGGAGGTTCACCCCTATGATCAGGGCGAGGCCGAAGATCATTATTCCCTGGAAGACCCCCCTGACGCCGGCCGCCAGGGCCTTCCCCACTACGATGGCGATCCTGGGGGACGGGGTCGAAAGCAGCTTCGTAAGGAGCCCGACGTCCCTCTCCCAGACGATGGTTATCCCGTAGAAGATCGCAACGAAGAGCACCGACTGTGCGAGGACGCCGGGTGCAATGTATTGGATGTAGTTGAACCCGCCGGGGATGGGCAGGTTCCTGATGTTGTTGAAGACCTCGCCGAAGATGAGCAGCCAAAGGGCAGGCTGGACGGTTCTCATCCAAAGCTCGGTCGAGTCATGGCGGATCTTCCTGGCTTCCATCTCCGCGATGGTGAGCGCGCTGGTGAAGAGGCGCTGGGGCTGGCTCATCGCCCGTGCCTCACTATGCTTCTCCGGGCCGAACGGGCCTCCACGAATGACCCTTCTTGCTTCAGGCCAGTCTTCGCGTATTTCATGAAGACGTCGTCGAGCGTGGGCCTGCTCAGGGAAACCGATTCGACCCCAACACCCTTGCCCTCAAGATAGTCTGTGATTCTTGGGATTGCCTTCTCCCCGTCCTCCGTGAGGATTTTCAGCACTCCTCCCTCCGAGCTGACGATCGAGCCCAGCTCCCTGGGGACGGCGTCGGGAAGCTGGCCCGAGACCGAGACCGTGAGGATGTCCCCGCCCACGGTCTTCTTGAGCTCAGCAGGTGAGCCGGAAATGGCCATCTTGCCGAGGTTCATTATGGCGAGCCTGTCACACAACTCGTCTGCTTCGGTCATGTCGTGGGTTGTGATGAATATGGTGGTCCCGAAGTTCTGATTGAGGTCCTTGACCTGCTTGATGACCTGCATCCTTGAGTAAGGATCCAGTCCAATGCTCGGCTCGTCTAGGAAGAGGAGCCTCGGCCTGTTGACCAGGGCCTGGGCAATCTCAAGGCGCCGCATCATCCCTCCCGAATAGTGCTTTACGAGGTCGTTGCCCCTGTCCGCCAGGCCGAAGTATTCTAGTGCCTCGGATATTCTTTTTTTCCTTTGCTCGCGGTCCACGAAGAAGAGCTTGGCAAAAATGAGGAGATTCTCATAGCCGGTGAGGTCGCCGTCCACCGAAATTGCCTGGGGGACGAAGCCAAGCATCTGCCTCACCTGCTCCGGGAACCGGAGGGCATCGATGCCGAAGACGCTGACCGACCCGCTCGTTGGCTTCGCTAGAGTGGTGATCATCTTGATTATGGTCGTCTTCCCGGCACCGTTTGGGCCCAGCAACCCGAAGATCTCACCCTCCTTCACCTCGAAGTTCACCGAGTCGACGGCCTTCGTCCCTCCTGGGTAGACCTTCGTCAGATCTGAAACCTGTACGGCAGATGTCCTGCCCGTCTCCGGGCTCTTTTCGGCGGTCAGGAGCTGGGGGAGAGTCAACTCTTGTTTCCCCTTGGTGCCCCTGTATGTGTCACGAGCGGGTCGCTATTCGGAGTGAGGGCTTTTTCGAGCAGGCGACGTAGGGTCCTTCTCTCTTCAAGACTCAGGGGCTCGAACACCGCTGCCATGGAGGCGAGCTGTTCGCCTCTCCAGACGTCGAGCATCTTCTTGCCTTCTTTCCATAGGCTGGCAGTCACGACTCTTTCGTCCTTCTCGCTCCTCTCCCTCCTCACCAGTCCGGCCTTCTCCATCCGCTTTACAGCCACAGACGCGGACCCCGCGGTGCACCCTATGGCCGAGGCCAAGTCCTTAATCCGCATCTGTCCGCGCTCCGAGAGAGTCCTCAGTATCCAGTACTGTTCTCGGGTTATGGCTCCCCTCCTCACGGGAGAGGCCGACCTCCACTTCTGCCAGAGAACCATGATCAAGTCCCCTATCTCTCGCGAAGACACAGGACGGCCCATGCGTGACGGGCTAATTAGTCTATCGATTCATTTGATGGTCAAATGGTTTGACCATCAAGGCGTCACCAACACGCGGCAGCCGCCTCCTTTCCGTGTCATGGGTCAGCCTTTCGAAGGGTTGAGGTCTGGTAGAATCTGGAAACAGGCTCATGGAGCGCCCTAGCTCGCATGTAGGAGGGGTTCGGTCAGAACGTGCAACCAGGCCAGCGCAGTAATTATAAGCCGTCCGGGCTCGGCTCCGGCAAATCCCCAGGCGCTACAGTTGTCAAGCAGAACTTACGTCGGCACGAAGGCCTTTGCACTAAGAGGTTCGCTCCTCGATGCTGCGAGCGTACAGAAGCTCGCTGAATCCACCTCTCTGGACGAGCTTGTGAACAGACTCCGAAGCACCCCTTACGCCGACTTCCTTTCAGGGCTCTCGCCCCCGTTCGACTCCAGAAGAATCGAGCTGGCGCTCCGGGAGAGGCTCGCCGTGGTCCACCACTCCGCCACCCAGGGAGCGGGGAGGTACAGGATTCTCCAACTGTACTACCTCAAGAACATCGCCTGGGACCTCAAACTTGCGCTGAAAGCAAGGGCCCTCGGAAGGACCTACGAGGAGACCGTGCAGTACCTCGACATGAAGGCTGAAGAGCTGGTGGGGAGGAGAGACCTCTTGGTCAAAGTCCTGTCTGCCAAGGATGTCAACGAGGCTGTGACCATGCTGTCGGGGACTGAGTTCTCCTCAGATGCCGAGAGGGCCCTCGCCAGCTACACGTCGAAGGGGGAGATTCGATTCTTCGACGTCTACATCGACCACGCCGTCCTAGCCGCCATCTCGAAGGAGTTCTCCCTCAACCCGAGACTGTACGAGGCGAAGGCAGCCAACGTGAACGGAGTGGGGGAGCTTGTCGCCCTCGACATCGACGCCTACAATGTCCTGAGCGTTCTTCGCTCGAAGCTCTGGGGCCTCGCCGAGGCGGAAGTGCAGGAGCTTATCATTACACCGGCGAGGCGCGTCCAACTCCAGGCTTTGACCAGCATGGCGGGCGCCGATTCCGTGAATGAGGCCGTGAAGCTAATAGAGCCTTCCTACCGTTTCCAGCTTCAAGGAGCCCAGACAGACGAGGAACTCATCGACCTTGTCGAGGACGGCTTTGTCAAGCAGGAGAAAGAGACTTCCTCCCTCGCTTTCGTCTGGCAGGGGCTGAGCCCTGGTACCATCCTTGCATTGATAAAACTCCTCGAGTTTGAAGTGAGTAACCTGGCCGCCATCGCCATCGGAGTCGAGGCTGGGATTGACCCGAAAAAGATACTTTCGAAACTCAGAATGTAAGGACGCTTTTCGCACTTCAATCGCTCAACGTTTATAAGCTGTATTCGAAAACGCTGTCGGAAGTCATGCGAAGGATCTTCCTCGCTCTTCTTGCAGCGACATTCTTGATTTTCGTCGCCGCCGCACTCTCAGCCCCGGCCTACGCACAAGCCGCCACGACGACTTCCAACGGCAACAAGTTCATCGCGGCAGGGGTCGCCTTCGGCCTCGCGGCGTTGGGGGCGGGCATCGGAGTCGGCACTTCAGGTTCTGCCGCAATCGCAGCTGTCACAGAGAAGGCCGAAGTCAGAACGACCGCGCTGATCTTCGTAGTGCTTGCCGAGGCAATCGCAATCTACGGTTTCGCAATCGCCTTCATCATCCTCGGGCAGTCCGGATAGTCGACCCGTCTCCCGACCGAGCTTTTCAATACTTTCTCAGTATCGAGAAGTCCGAAAGGTCTTCGAGGAGGACAGTGGCTTCGTTTCTTGGAAGGTTCATGAGCCGGCGTTTCGCCTCTTCCGCGTATGATTCAGCCTGGGCCCTCATCTTACCTACCACCTCGCTTTCGCTATGGGTCTTCAGCAGTCCCACAGACACCTTGTCCTGAGACCGCCAGTCGAGGAGGTCATCCTTGAGCTGATATGCTATCCCCATGCACCTTCCATATTCTGCCAGCGCCTCCACCTCCTTCTCGTCCCCTCGCCCGAGTAACGCGCCGAGCTTCGCCGACGTCTCGAAGAGCGAGGCCGTCTTCAGTGTGACGATTCTGATGTACTCGTCCCAGGTCAACTTGTATATCGTGGGGTCTATCGTCAGCTCAGAGTACTCTCCCTCAGACATCTGCAAGGCGGCGTTGCTCACCTCCTCTGCGATTCTCTTGTCGTCGTACCTCGCGGCGATGGCCAGTATCATGGCAAAAACGAAGTCAGCGCTTAGCAAGGAGGCGCTGAAGCCGTACTTGACGTGAAAAGGCATCTTTGACCTCCTGATTTTCTCCTCGTCTATCACGTCGTCGTGGATGATCGACTCGGTGTGAAGGAGCTCCACAGCCACCGCCGCTCCTAGGACCGAGTCGTCCTTGCAACCGAGTGCCTCCGCGGAAAGCATTAGCATGACAGGCCGGACGCGCTTCCCTCCCTCCACCGCGTACACCAGGGGGTCGTGAAACCTGGAGTGGGTGTAAAGCTTGAGCTCACGCGAGAGTGCGGAATCCACCCTCGCGGCGTAGGACTTTATTCTCGCTTCGAGCGATTCCAGTGATACTTCCCTGTCCTCTTCCATCTCGAAGCTCTCCGGAAGTCGGCAGTTTAGGTTTGTATATAATACGTTTGCCTAAGAGCGCCGTTGCTCTCATTCAAGGTGTACCAGTTTCATGTCTTGGGGCGCTACTACACACTCCTCCCCAAGTTGACTCCGCCTCAGGTCCGAAGCTTCGCAGGCAGGCTCAAGAGGAACGGGTTTCACGTGGAGCCGTCCCCGACACTCACGGCGAGGTCGAGAGAAGGGGTCGTCCACGTCGGCGAGTCAGGGCTGTGCTGGTCTTCGTTTGATCCCAGCGATTCTATTCTGCCAGCGATTCCAGAGGTTCTGGCTTTCCCAAAGCAGACGATTCCCCTCAGGGAATTGAGACGCAAGTACTTCAGCCAGACGAAGTCCGGAGCTAACACCGTGGTTCACTTCTCCATTCGCATGGAGTCGGCGTCGCTTTGGAGGGCACTCCGTGCTTCTGGCGAATGCGGGCTTGCACCTGACGAGCATGCAGTAGCCTCTTTCATTCTGCGCCACTCCGAGGGAACCTGCGAGTTGGTTACTGATTTCCCCGCCGCCGGGTCCGTTCCCCTGATGTGCGGACGGAAGCGGTATTTCATTTCGAGCCTCGGGAAGATCGAAGCCGCGTTGACTCTCCGAGACGCAGGGGAGAAGAATGTGAGGAACTCGTATGTCCGAAGAGATTCAACGATTGGACTCGAGGCCATTTCGTTATCCCGCGATGACCTGCTCAGACTCTTCGAAGAATTGGGCGAATGGTGCTTCTTCTCTCCGAGCTAACACGAAAGCTCTAATTGGCTACCTGACTGCCCCCACTCGGCCCCGGTAGTATAGAGTCGCAAGGCGTACAGCCCGGTCAAACAAACGGTATCGAAAGTATGCCGGCCTTTCGAGTCGGCGACCCGGGTTCG
>DASPOK010000027.1:0-3207 GCA_035626075.1 Nitrososphaerales archaeon | reverse complement strand
CGCCCTCGAGCTCCCTCCTCCCAGTGGATTCGGGATCGGCATCACCTCGGTCGGGGCGTACCTTCTGCCACTCGTATTCGTTGTGCTGCCGGTAGCTCTCATAGTGGGAAGAGCAATCCCGAAGTACGGAGTCAAACCCTTCCTCTACCTAGGCTCCGCCATAGCGGCAGTCGCCTTCTACCTGCTTTCAACGTACACCAGTCCAGGCCAAATCGAGGAGTACCTTATCCTGTACGCCTTCGGCTCAGGAATGCTGACTGTTTCCATCCAGAGCCTGTTGGTTCTCTCCATCGCCAAGAGCGAGATGGCGCTCGGAACTTCCCTCAACACCGCCTTCCGATACGTCGGGCAGACCCTGGGAGCCCCCGTGGCAGGGGCTATCCTGTCGACTTATGTGACACGTGTGACGATGCTTCCAACCAGGGCAGCATTCCAGTACTGCCTATACGTCCCGGTGGCGGCATTCATCATCGTGGGTCTAATTTCGACGTTTGCAAGGGAAGTCATTGGCAGGCATTCCTCGGCCGAAGCTCATTAGAAGTCGAATCCCATCTCGTTTGCCAACATGCGCATGGTGGCAAACGCTTCATCACAGACTCCATGCGAGCTCGGATTTGCATGGGAAACCGTGTGGGTTGGGGCGACCCCATTTCCACTGCATGAAGTGTCGAGCTAGTATACCCGTGCCAGCAGCTCTGGCTCGGGTTGGAGAACCATTAAGACTATTGTCATTGCCGTGCAAAGAACGTTAGGAAGAGAAAGTTGCTCGACGACTTGTCCTGGCTTTCCTAGTTGATGTTCAGTTAGCGCAAGCGAACTTGTTTTGACCAACGGTGCGCATAACTTGATATAGTTTTGGCAGCGACGTCCTGGTCGCGTTGCAGGCAGCCCCACGAAGGGTCAAGACCATTTACAGCGTTATCGCCTCTCCGCAGAGGCTTGAGATTCTCAGGATACTGAACATCAAGGGGCCGCTGACCTACAGCGCGCTGAAGACCCTTGCAGGGTTCAAGTCGAAGAAGGAGTCGGGGAAATTCGCGTATCACCTCAGGAAGCTGGTGAAGCAGCTCCTGATACAGCTCAACAGGCAGGAGAGGAAGTACACGGTTACCAACCTAGGCCGCTTGGTCCTCAACCTTACCCGTCAAATCGAGGAACAGTCTCTGGTTGAGAGTGGAAAGCTGTACGTCAGGACTTCTCACCAGACCATGGAGGAGTTCAACGCCAACAAGATCCTTCAGTCCCTGGTGAAGGAGGCCGGGATGCCTGTGGAGCTTGCTCAGAAAATAACGAGTGAGACGGAGTCGAGGCTCTACAAGTTTCAGACCCAGTACTTGACGGCCCCCCTCATACGCGAGATTGTGAACGCCCTTCTTGTGGAGCACAGCATGGAGGAGTACAGGCACAAGCTGACTAGGCTGGGGATGCCCATCTACGACGTGACTCAGCTCCTAGGCAAGGCAGGGGACGACGGCGGCAACATCGAATCCTTGATACATCAGACCGGGAAGCAGGTCTTCTCCGAGTATCTTTTGCTCGAGCAGCTCCCAAGGGACGTGGCGGACGCCCATCTTTCAGGGGACATCCACATAACGAACGCGGGGTCCTGGGGCCTAACCCCCGATACCGTATTTGTCGACCTCCTTTCTGTGAGGAGAGCTGGACTCAACCCTAGAGGGAAAATTCTGAACACGTCCATGATTCCTAGCCCTGAGAACGTCGAGAGGGCCCTCAACATAGTGCTCAACATGGCCTCGATGCTGACCAGGGAGGCTTCGGATGAGGTCACCTTCAGGAACTTCCTCCAGTATCTTGGGCCGTTTTGCAAATCCAGGGGGAAGAGGGAACTGGAGTCTGTGTTGTTGAGATTCTTCGAGACCATTGGCTCGCCTGTCGCCGGGTCCGTGGGGCCGGCCATCAGCCTCGACCTGAACCCCTACAGACATGATGACGTGAGCAGGGATGTGATGGACAAGGCCCTGGACGCGGCTCTGGGCGCATACAGAAGCTATGTGGAGGAGACCCCCCGTCCCGACGTGAGGCTCCTCCTGGCCAAGCCCAACAGGGTGGACGAGACAAAGATCCTCAAAGATGCGGCGTCTATCATATTCAAAGGCGGGAGGATTGCGTTCTTCTCGTCTGACCAAAGGAGAAGCTTCCTCGGGCTGAACGCCAACATACTCACACCGGAGTCCCAGGCGGATAACGTCAGTGTCCTTCACGGGCTTAGCCTCAACCTACCCCGACTTGCTTACGACTCGAACCAGGACGAGACATACTTCAGGGCCAAGCTGGCGCTGCTCATCGCCGTGGCAACAGACGCTCTCTCGACGCGCCGAAGGCTCATCGAAAGGACGCTGAAACGGGGGCTGCTCCCCTCTCTTGCGTCAGGCTCCGATGCCGTCACCTCCGACACAATGCCTTTGATTATGAATATGGTGGGGCTTGAAGAGACACTCGCGAGCCTCATCAGGGACCCCACGACAGGTTCGCGCTACGACCTGGCTGACAAGATAGTGGGGACTGCGACCCAGGTGGCGGACGACAAATCGACCAAGATAGACAAGCTTGGGGTGGCCATGCTCGACCTCGACGGTGCTATGAGGCTAGCGACCCTGGATTCCGAGAAGTATGGCAAGGCGAACCTGCAGCCCCTCCAGAAGGGAGCCTACACCCAGGCCCCCCGGCTGCAACTTGCGGACCTTGAGAACCACGAGAAAATCGAGTACATGTCGAAACTCTCCGTGGGCCTCCATGGAGGGCTCTCGGTCACTCTCGACGGCTCGTCGGAAGACATCAGAGGAATTTACAACATCATTCTGAACGCGACTCCCAAGATTCCTTACTTCAAAGTGGACAGGACGATCTCCGTCTGCAGGAATTGCGGAGCAAAGCTGCCCCAGAACGCCTCCAGGTGCCCCCGATGCAAATCGGTGGCCATGACCCAATATTCGACCGCTGCCTAGCCCAGACGAATCACCTTAACATCTTGTCAAGAAGAGTTTACAGCGCGGCGTCTCATGTAACCCGTTCGCCAGCCCGATTCCTCGTTAGGTGGTTAACTTGGAATTAGCCGAGGACGAAATATATATCTCGAATGATGGGGTCTAGGCTAAAGTTATGACGTCAATCGTTGAAGAACCACACGGCTCTCCGGATGCTGGAGGGGAGACCAGGGGAGAAGTGAAAATCCCCGCAGAAACTCTT
>DASPOK010000026.1:0-5433 GCA_035626075.1 Nitrososphaerales archaeon | reverse complement strand
TTTCATGTCCCAGATGGTCTCACCATGCTCCTTGGGGCAGACCAGGGTGTGACCTCTCGAAAAGGGGAAGGCGTCCAGGAAGGCGATGTACTTGGCGTCCTCGTACACCACGCTGGAGGGTGCCTTCTTCGACGCGATTTGACAAAATATGCACTCATCTGGGCTGACCGTAGGTCTGCTGAAGGCGATTCGTTTCATGATTTTCTGGCCCTTTCCTCGTACACTTCTTCCACGACGACACCGACTCTCTTGTCACATCTTAATACATTCGCCATCTTCCAGGGAGCCACTTGATCTGCGAGCGTTGCCACGCCGGGCAGATGGTCCACTACGAACGCGCCGTAGGACCGAAGGCCGAGGCGAAGATCACCGGTAGCAGGTGCGACAGGTGTGGCTTCGTCCTCCTAGACAACGATGACGACATCTGGTCGGCCTTGGGACTCTAGCTTCGATTGTCCGTCGTCTGAGCCGCGACGAGACGCCGGTATGATGCGATGAACTGCAGGGCGAACTTGTCGGCTTGCTTCTCTGTCCCCCTGTGCTTTCCGCTGGTGGACCTGAGATGGTGGTAGAACTCGTGTATCATGACGAAAGGGTCGTAGAAGAATTCGCGTCTCGCTGCCACTATCTCTTTCCTTCTCTGGGAATAGACCGCCGCAATCCCCTTGGTTCGTCCTTCCAGCACCCCTACTCTCAGCCTGGGTTCGGTGACCTTGTACCACCTAGAAAGGACCCTGATCGCTTCTTCTGGTTTCGAGTCCAAAATCAGCGCTACGATGTAGGCCTGCATCTGGTCCTGGATCTCGCTCAAACCTGTGCCCACCGGCTCGCCCTTCACTTAAGCAGTCGGGGCCTGCACCTTGCTTTGAGTTGTTGGTCAGCAATCGTTGATTCCCTTATTCAACTGGTGAGCGGAAGCGTTACAGTGCCATGAACAGGCGCAGGCACATTAGGCTCGATGGTCCGAGGGGGACAAGGTTCAGGGGACCTACGTCACTATTCTCGGTAGGTTGAATTAATCCCTCGAGGGCGGGCCAGCAAGGCTGCACCTACTGGTAGCGGTGGCTATGAGGACCGGATGTCGACCATGATACTCTGCGGCGCGAAAGACGAAGTCTTGGCGAAATTGGGGGTTCCGTCTGCGCCGATTACCCTGCTCTGACTATTGCTTGGGAGTTTCTGCGGAATCCTGCGAAGGCGTGCTGTCTACGGGTTTGTTGACCTGCCTATTGATGGCGTCGGCGAAGTAATGGCCCGTCACCAACACCTTCACTGACTTCACGCCTTTGACCTGTATGAGGCTGTCCCTGAGGTCCTGTGAAATCTTCAGTGCAAAAACAGGCGGGCAATACTGCGTGGTCGCGTGATACTCCAAGTCAACTTGACCGTCCTTGATGTCCAGCTTGTCGATGAGGTTCATCTCGACTATGGGCATCCCTATCTCGGGGTCCACGATCTTTGAAATCTGCCTCTGCACCTCCTTCATATCCACCTGTTCCGCCGACATGAAACTCACAGAAAGTCTCCGCCCGCTAGAAAAAGATTGCCCCGTTCAGGGGTGACGACCGACAGGTTTACACTTCGGGCCGGGCCTTCGCCCGAGAGTGGAACCTGAAGAAGTCCTCGAGTCCATCGAGAAGGTGGCTCCGAGCCAAGGTCTCCCCATCATCGGTCCGATCAGGGGGCTTCTCCTCGACGAGGTGATTCTGAAGCACAGGCCCGCAACTGTTTTGGAGGTAGGGACCCTCGTCGGCTACAGCGCCATCAGGATGGGGAGGCATCTCAAGGACGGCCAGACGGTCACATGCGTCGAGTTGAAGCGTGACATGGCGGAGACGGCACGTTCCAACATAACGAGGGCGGGCTTGTCCGACCGCATCCAGGTGATCGTCGGGGACGCGAGGAAGGTTCTTCCATCCTTGAAAGGCAGCCTGGACATGGTCTTCCTTGACGCGGTGAAGGAAGACTACGTCGTTTACCTAAAGTCTGTGGAACCTCTTCTTCACAGAGGGAGCGTCGTAGTCGCAGACAACGTGAAGTCGCATGCCCACGAGGTGAAGCCGTACCTCGACTATGTCAGGAATTCAGGCAAGTATACGAGCGAATACAGAGAGGCTCCCCCAAACTTCACAGCCGGCGCGGCGGATGCTCTGGAGATAAGCGTCAGGCTCTGAATCCCCTGGCTAGCAACATCCACCTATCGTTTCCATCGAACGGGAGATACAGCCTGACCCTGTCAGCATGGCCTTCGTACCTTCTTTTGAGCAAGCTGCCCATCTCCCCCCAGCTCCCCATGACCACGAACTGGTCCAGCATCTCCTCGGACACCTCAGATGCCATCCTGTGCCACTCCCCCCTGGCCGAAAGGGCGTGCAATCTGTCACAGACGTCCCCCCACCCGTGCAGTTCCATGACCTTCCTGTAGCTCCGCGTTGAGGCGTAAAATGCGATTTGCTCCCTGAACGCTTCCTTGACGTTCTCCATCTCCTGTCTCGTCTCTCCCGCAGCTGCGAAGACGGAGGCTGCGAGGGCGACATCCTGTCTCTTCCTCCCCGCCTTCGAGGCGCCGGCCTCTACGGCCGGTTCGATGACCTCCTTCAGGTACCTCAATGTGTGCAATGGATGCACGTGGAGGCCATCGGCCACCGCGCCCGCCACCCTGCACATTCCCTCGTTCACCCCGGCCAGGTAGATGGGAATGACAGGATCCGCGATGGGGCCGGGGTTGAAGAAGGGTGTCATCAAGTCCAGCCTGAAAAACCTCCCGCGAAAGTCCAGCTTTGTACCATCCTGCCAATTCCCCCAGACTGACTTCAGGGCAAGGACGACCTCCTTCATTTTAGGGGCTGGCGCTTCCCACTTCATTCCGAACCTCCTCTCTATGTGACCCTTTACCTGACTCCCGAGGCCCAGGATCAGCCTGCCTTCAGAGAGGTTCTGGAGGTCCCAGGCAGTATAAGCCAGAGTCGTGGGGCTCCTCGTGAATGCCAGGGCTATCGAGGTCCCGAGGCGAATGGCCTTCGTCGAAGTCGCCGCAAGTGCAACCTGGACGAATGGGTCGTGCTTCGTCTCGTTGACCCAGAAACAGTCGAAGCCAAACTCCTCGGCCTTCCTCGCGAGCCCTGCAGCCTCCGCCGGCGAGCCCACGGCGACCTCGGCATCGAGCTTCAAACAATCCCCTCCCTCCAGGACGCCTCTTAAACCCGAACAACAGGGGATGCCACAACAATGGCGTCCACCTCGCTGGCTGCCCGCCCGACCGCGGGCTACCCAGAGCTTCTTCTCGAAGAGCGCCAGGCGACGAGTCGGAAGAAAGTCCTTTCGCCGCTCGGCTTCTTCCCACCGCCACACCTGGGAGGCTAGGCCCCTGGACTACTTCACGGCCGTCCAGGAAGGCAGGAGAAGGGTGAATCGGGCCATCGGGGCTCTTCAGGAGGTTGCAGGCCCCAGCTATCCAATGCTCTTCCTGAAGCTCGGCGACTCCAACTGGGACCCCGTAGGGGAGGAAATGCTGCAGAAGCTGATACCTGGCAAGAACGAATCGGCGGCGATCGTGATTTGTGACGGGGACGGCAACTCGAAGGCGATGAGCGGTTGGTTTCCTTTCCAGAGGGCCGAAGAGTGCTCAAAGAAGCTGGTGCTCAAAGGCGTCCCGGTATATTCCGGCGAAGTGAAACTACCGATTTGAGGCTCCTGTTTATTAACTGGCGCTATTCCATGTGATTTTGCGTCTTACCTGCGCCGCCCACAGCTCCGAAGAACCCCTGTACGCTCGACGAAGCCGAGGCAGTGCCCGTCTGACGCGGAGAAATTGGGGGTGAACGAATGGCGAGATGCTCGGTATGCAAAGGTCATGCGGTGGCATCGTGCGCGGAGTGCGGAGCGTTGGTTTGTATGTCGCACTCTACAACCATCTTCGACGAGGCGAGTAGGGCGATGAAGACCTACTGCGGAAACTGCACGGCGAAGAGGATGCCACTTTGGGTAACACGAAGGCGTTAGAAGTACACCTGGACTACAGGTGCAACACCTGACTCAGGTGGTTCTACACTTATCACCAAGAGAAGAGACGTGCTAACGCTCTTCTTGCCGGTCACTCCACTGTGAAGTACAGGCGCCTGTTGCTCTTCCCCTTGTTCTCGGTCTTCAGGCCCACCACCCTCCCTATCTCGCGAGTGTTCTTCACGTGCACCCCGCCGTCGGCCTGGGTGTCCACATCTCCGATCTGAACGATTCTGAGAACGTCGACGGACGGAGGCATGGCGTTGGCCAGCTTGACGAACCCCGGGTTCGCCAACGCCTCCTCCCTCTTCATGAAGTAGGTCTTTACCTCAAGCTCCCTCTTGACCGCTTCGTTCACTCTGTCGATGTAGTGTGACATCTTCTCCCTGTCGAAGTTGTCGAGGTTGAAGTCCACCCTTGACTCCTCGGGGCTGATCTGATTCCCCGTAATCAGGGCCCCAGTCTCCCCGTTCACCACAGCGCTCAGGATGTGGGCTGAAGTGTGCATCCTCATTATCCTGAACCGCCTCTCCCAGTCGAGCGAACCGTGGACGTCGCCTCCTGGGTTCAGTCCCGTCGCCCCTTCGAGCAGATGAAAGATTTCGTCCCCTTCTTTCACGACCTCTCTCACCCTCCATCCGCCCAGGGTCCCAGTGTCGGAAACGAGCCCACCACCTCTCGGGTTGAAGGCCGTCTGGTCAAGCACCACCCTGTTCCCCTCGACGGAGACGATACGTGCGTCGAACTCGCTCGCGTAGGCGTCGTCCCAGAAGAGCCGCTTCGTCAACTTCGCATGCTGTCTCGACCGACCCCTTTAAGGTTCGACCCGCTCAGTAGGCGTTTATCTTCGTCTGGGTGATCTCTCTTGATATCAGGACGCTCTCCCTGACCCACTTTGCCTTCGAGATGGTCAGCTTGGACAGGGCGGAGTCCAGCGCCGTCCTGAATGCCTCGTGCCTTTCAAATGGCTGCTTCAAGAGCTCCCTTATGCTCTCCCTCACATTCCATACCCCGAGCGGCATGATGAAACCCGGGTAGGTTTCTCGGAGGACTATTGCCGCCGCCTGCTTCCTCTCCCTGTCCAACGCTTCGGCCACCGCGAGCCTGGTGGAGTAGTAGCACCCGCCGACCCTCGCGTACTTGGTCCTGCCAAAGTACTCCTCATAGTCGCCTATCATGTACGGCATAGTCGTGAACTGGTTCCAGGTGGTGTTGGGAAACCATGCTTCGATCCATTCGAATCTCCAGGGCTCAGGGAGGAGGATCGCCACGTACTGGTTGTCGTAGACTCTGAAGCCGTAGACCCGGTATTCGTCGATGGTCGGCCTGTGCTTCGCCCTTTCAATCAGCCCTAGGCTTATGGAGCTATCGACAGCCGTGATGCTCCACCTGGTAGGGACAATCCGCCGCCGGGGCCCCACCCCGAACATG
>DASPOK010000025.1:0-9916 GCA_035626075.1 Nitrososphaerales archaeon | reverse complement strand
TCAGGACAGCGTCAGGGACGTCCTTCCACCTCTTGACAACGACCACTTCGACCTCCATGCCCGTTTCTTCCGCTCTGCCGGCCTCGAGCGGGCTAGTTACGACCACTGTCCTGTCGGGAAGCACGATTGCTGCTCCTCCGCCCCAGAAACCCGTGAGCCAAAACACGTTGGCGGCGGTCAAAGCGGCGACCTGCTTCCCCCGAGCCAGGGAAAGCAGCCTCTCGCGCCTTTGGGCGTAAGCCGTCAACTTCGAGCCTTCCAAAAACCAAGTGCTTATATCCATTCTCAATCGTGTCTTCTAGACGGGGCAATTCGCACTGTGACGTATATTCGCAGGCTAGAAATGCGCGGGTTCAAGTCCGCGGGCCCCCGGACGGTAGTGGTCAACTTCGAGAGAGGGTTCACCGTCATCACCGGCCCCAACGGGAGTGGCAAATCAAACCTGGCCGACGCCATCGCCTTCGCCATAGGGGAGAACTCTCCGAAGGCGCTCAGGGCAGCCAACGGACGTCTTTCAGGGCTTATCTACGAGCCGAGGGCGGACGACGCTTCGACATCGGGAAAGCCAAGCAACTGCCGCGTCACGCTCCAGTTCGACAACACTGACAGGGCGATACCCGTTGACTCCGACCTAGTCACCGTGACCCGAGAGCTGAAGGAGGACGGGGACAACACCTACTACATCAACGGGAGGAAGACCTCGAGGGGCGCACTCACCGACGTAATAGACCTGGCGGGCCTCGCCCCTGGAGGCTTCAACATCGTGGCCCAAGGCGCAGCCACGAGGATGTCCGACCTGACTCCCGAGGAGAAAAGGAAAGTCATAGAGGGGGTAGTCGGCATATCGAAGTTCGACGAACGCAAGGCCGAGGCGCAGAGGCAACTCAGCCAGGCCGACCAGAGGCTGGAGGTGGCCATGGCCCGAATCGGGGAGATGAGGAGCACTCTGGAGTCGCTCGACTCGCAACGAACAGACACGGTGAGGTTCAACCAGTTGGAGTCCCAGATCAACTGGCTCACGGCAGTGATGACATCGAAGAGGATCAGCGAGCTCAAGGATAGGCTCGCCGTCCTCAGGTCGCAGGAACAGGAGCTCGGCGGTAGGCTCAGCGAGTTGGGCGCGAGGCTGGTCGAGCTGGAGAACCGGATAGGGCAGGTCGAGAACGAGAAAACCAGGTTCATCGTCGACGTCATCCAGGGCGGAGGGGCGAGCCATGTCGAGCTGCAGTTCCAGCTCGCTGAGCTCAGGAACGAGCTTGAGACACTGGAGGAGGACCTCAAGACTGCCGAGTCGAACGTTGCCGAACTCGAAGGTGAAACCGTTCCCCAGCTCAAACAAGTGGTGACCGAGAAGCAGCGTGAGGTGAACACGGCCAACTCCAACGTCAGACAGTTGACCAACGAGGTCGAGAAGCTTGACGCCAGGCACGCGGAGCTAGCACAGAGGCTGAAGGAATTCTTCCGGGCGGGCGAGGAGCTGAGGGGCACCATCGAGCGGAAGGGGAAGCAGACAGCCAGGGTCCAGGTCAGGCTCGCTGACCTCGGGCAGAAGCTCGCACAGGTTGACCTCGTCGTCAACGCGACAAATGCGAGTCTCGGCGTCGAAAGGAAAAGGCTGGACGAGCTGAAGCTCAGGGTCGACGGCTACTCGGGGGTTCTGGGAAAGTTGGAGGCGAGCACAAAGCAGCTCTTCGAGCTCTACGACACCTCGACCAAGGATCTTAGCACGCTGGACGACAACCTGTCCGGGGCCGAGAAGACCAGGGAGAAGCTCGTCGGCTCCATACAGAACGCTTCCAAGATTCTGGAGAAGGCATCGGCAGAAGTGTCCAGGGAGGAGGCTTTCCGGCACATGTCGGAGAGCCTAGCAGGCGAGAGGAGCGGCCAGCTGAAGCTCCAGGAATTCTGCGAGGAGGGGGGTGTCCCAGGCTACGTGGGACGCCTGGGACAGCTCGTGAAGTACCCGCAGCAGGATTCCAAGGCCGTCAACGCTGTCATGGGGAGGTGGATGGGCGCCTTCATCGTACAGGACCTGAAGTCAATGACCCAGCTGATCAAGGCTGCGAAATCCCTCAAGGCGAAGAGCTTCGCGGTCATACCGCTAAGCGAGGTCGAGTCCTGCAAGGCGGTGGACGTTGAGAGGTCCGCGGGGGTGGTGGGTCCTCTCTCCGAGTCGATCAAGAGCGAAGAAGAGTTCGAGGGCTTGGTAAACTTCCTGGCAGGGGATTCCGTCCTGGTAGACACCGAGGCGATAGGCTACATCCTGGCGTCCGAAGGGTTCAGGGCAGTCACCCCCTCCGGTGAGACCTTCGAGCCGGGAGGCCGCGCCTTCAGCTACGGATACCACGAGCTGATGGTCAACCTGATGGAGGGGCTGGAGAACATCGAGGGAATCAGCGAAGTGGAGGACGCGGTGGGGGCGTTGAAGGGCGCCATAGAAAGGAGGAAGTCTGAGCTCGACACGCTGGAGTCCGACTCGCGCGCCATGATGAAGGAGAGGGTGAAGAAGATAGTGTCAACCACCAGCCTCAAGGCCGAGGCGACCACGATCACAAGGATGGCGAACAGGTACAAGAGCATCTTCAGGAGCATGAGCTCCGAGTACCAGAAGCAGGCTGGCGTCGTGTCCAGGCTGGAGGCTAAGCTGAAAGTCAACCTCGAGCGGAAGGAATCGATGACGAACGGCATGGCCTCGCTGCAAAAGGTGTTGGCTGACACCCAGGCCCTGGGCCTCGAAACGATGCTCGCCGAGGTGGACGGCGCCAAGCAGTCCCTCTCGTCGGAGATTGATGGCATCAGGAACAGGATACAGGACCTGCACCTCGCCCTATCTCGCGAGAGGGCCAACTTGGAGAACGTGCTGCTGAGGGCCCTGGAGGACAACCAGCAGGACCTCCAGCTAGCCACCGAGGACCTCCAGGCCAACAAGCAGTTTGTGAAGGAGACCCCACGCAGAGTGAAGGAGCTCACTGAACAGAAGCTTTCCCTGGAGGAACAGATTTCGAAGCTGATGGAATCCTCGAAGCGCAGTCAGCCCGTCCTAGACGAGTTCGATAGCAAGGCGAGGAGGCTGAAGGAGGAGAGGGACGCCGTTTCTAGGTCCATCGCCGGGAACCAGAAGGACCTGTTCGCCCTTGCAGGCCAGTCGTCGACCACCCAGGAGAAGGTCGAAGAGGCCATGGGGAGCCTGAGGATGCTGGGTTACTCCGAGGAACTCGAATTCTTCGAGCCTGCCGGGCCCCTCCTTGAAGAGCTCCAGCAGGAGTATCAACAGGTCATTGGCTCGGTCAACAGGGGAGCGGACAAGCAGTACACGGAGATGTACGTCAGCTTCAAGAGCCTCTCCGTCAGGCACAACGAGCTCGAGAACGAACGGAACTCGATAATCAACTTCATCGAGAGCGTCGAATCGGAGAAGAAGAAGGTGTTCGTGTCCGCCTTCGACAGGGTCGGGGCCGAGTTCAGTTCAATATTCGAGAAGCTCACCGGAGGAAGGGCAATGCTCGAGCTCGAGAACCCCGAAGAGCTCTTCACGGGCGGGGTAATTCTTAGGGCCGACTTCGGCAACGGGCTCAGGGAGTCTTCCCAGCATAGTGGAGGGCAGAGGGCTGTGACTGGGGTGTCGATGATACTCGCCATGCAGGCGGTGCAGACTCACCCCTTCTACCTCTTCGACGAGATTGACGCCGCGCTTGACGCCATGAACTCTAACAGCCTCGCCAGGTTCCTGAAGACCAAGTCGTCCGAGGCGCAGATCATCGCCATAACCTTGAGGGACGTCTTCGTGGCGGAGAGCGACATGACCTACGGAGTCTACGCGGCCGGAGGGATGTCCAGGGTCGTGCACTACAAGCCGGCAGAGGTGCCGCGGCGTGCCTGATTCTTCGCTGCTGGGGAAGCCCCCGCTAAACGTCCTCATCGACCCGTCCCTGGCGAAACGCAAGAGCCCCTGGGAGATCAACCTCACCGAACTCCTGGACTTGTTCCTGAAGGCCATCTCGCAGACCGACCTCATCGATATGAGGGCCGCCGGGACAGCCGCCCTATCGTCTGCCACCATCTACAGGCTGAAAGTTGAGACCCTGTTCCTATTCGAGAGGCTAAGGATGCAGCACAGACTCTTCGACGCGTCTGAGCCTCCCCAGATCGTGGTGATGCCCTTCCGCTACGAAATCTACTCGACCAACATCGACGAGCTCTTCGACGAGCTCGGCAGGATACTTCAGGAAATCGTGGTCGAAGAGGAGGGAGGGCAGGGGCAGAACCCCCTCGCCGTTGCCGAACTCCCGCCCCCGAGAATGGACGACTACGTCATATCGCTTCAGTCGCTTCTCTCCGAGTTCAGGAAAATACTCGTCGAGAGGCTAAGGGCGACGGGGAAGACGCTCCTCTCGGAGCTCGTGAGGGGGCTCCAGCCCATTGACGCCGCCCGCGTCTTCATCCTCCTCCTCTTCGCCGCAAACAGCGGCGAGGTGGTGATCAACCAGGAGGAGTCGGACGAGGACGCGCTGGTAGTGTCGGTGGGGCAGCTTGAGTGATACCGCAAAGGAGCTCCCCCAGAAGGAGGTGACGGCGAAGGTGGAGGCAGCCATGTATGCGGCTGGGCGGCCTCTCGGCCTGGAAGAAATCATGCGCGTGGCCGGGACGACATCCGAAAGGAAGGCGACCGCCGTCGCCCGCGAAGTCGCCCGTGTCGTCAACTCGAGCCTGCAGGCCGTGGAGGTGGTGGAGTACCCTGGACCAAAGTTTGCGATGCAGCTGAAGGCCCAGTTCACCCAGACCGCACGGAGGTTCGCGACCAGGCCCCTGCTTTCGCGGGCCGCCCTGAGAACCCTCTCGTTCATCGCGTTCTTCCAGCCCATATCGTCGGCCGAGCTGGTGCTGAGGCGCAGCTCCACCGTCTACCAGCATCTCAAGGAACTCGAGGAGGTGGGATTCGTGACCGGCGAAAGGCAGGGCAGGACCAAGGCCTACAAGACCACCAGCAGGTTCGCCGAATACTTCGGCCTCAGCGCGGACATCCCGACGATGAAGAGGCAGCTGGAAAGCAGGACCCTGACTCTCCGCTAATCAAAACGCTTAACATCAGGCTGAGGACGGCGCCCCTCCGAAAGGATTCAAAACATTGACGCGCCCCATCGAGAACCTAGTCAAGCGGAGGCCCACGGGCGGGAGATCCAAGCCGTCTAGGGGCAGGAGGGCCTACGAGAAGGACGGCTATGCAATCGAGCCCCTGGTAGGGCCGGCGTCGAAGAGGCCAATCCGGAGGAGAGGGGGTCGCGTGTCCGTCGGTGTGATTTTTGCCGACTTCGCCAACGTCTCTGATTCGAAGGGGAAGGTGATAAGGTCCAAGATCCTCAGGGTCAAGAGGAGCCCTGCCAACAGGGATTATGAGAGGAGAGGGGTGATAACGAAAGGGGCCGTTCTGGAGACCGAGGCGGGAGAGGCGGTCGTAACTTCCCGCCCAACTGCTGACGGAGTCGTCAACGCTGTCCTGACCTCAAAGAAATGAAAGACTACGACAGGCAAGTCTTCTGGCTGGATTACTTCGACTCCGAAATAAAGCGCAGCGAAGGCCGCCGCGTCCCCCTCAGCGCGGCGACGAGGGCTCCCACCCTTCAGGAGCTCGACGAAGCATGCCGAAGGCTGAACCTCCAGCCGCAGTCCCAGGCTGCTCGCTATCCATGTCTGCCCACGCGGGAGTCCGGATACGCATCGGTCGTCAAGTCGAATCCCAAGCATGTCCTTCTGCTCAAGATAGCGAGAGAACTCTCGACGGTCCGGGGCCTCGCCCAGAAACGTCAGCCAAGCAAGCAAAGTCGCAAGAGATGACGCGAAATCCGCGAAGGTTTAAAGGCAAGACGAGGGGCGTTCGACTTTCTTGTTGCAAGTCGGCGTCCTTCTGCATCAGGCAAAGAGTGGCCGGCTCATCGTCAAACTTACCAGGGAAGTCGGGCCAGGGGTTTTTCTCTTCGACGGCAACGGGCAGAAACTGGGAAAGGTCGTTGAGCTGATTGGTCCGGTGAAGTCTCCGTACGCGTCACTTGCGGTGGTCAACAGCAAGCTTGGGAAGCCGGGGGACCCGGCCTTTCTAGAGAGGTGAACGCGATGAGCCTTTGGAACGAGAGCAGGGACGACGCGTTCAGGACTTCCTGCCCTGTCTGCGGCAACCGACTGATTGGCGATTCGGAGAAGGGGGAACAGGTGTGCCCCACGTGCGGCTACGTGACCCTGGCCCCGGCTGATTCGGGCCCTGAATGGAAAGCCATGGACCTTGAGGAGAAGAACAGGAGGGTGAGGGTAGGCTCCCCCACAACCCTGGCCCTTCACGACTTCGGCCTCTCCACGGAGATCTCCAGGACCATGCGCGACTCCCACGGGAAGTACCTCGACCCAGCCATGAGGGCCACAGTGGAGAAGATGAGGAAGTGGCAGAGCAGGACGCGGACCATAAACAGCGAGGAGAGAGGGCTCTCCAACGTGCTCTCGAAGATAAGCGAGCTCTGCGATGCGCTCAACCTCCCCGACAACGTCGCGGAAACGGCCGCGCAGATATACAGGACATCGGCGAAGATGAAGGTCGCGAAGAGCAAGTCGATACTCGGGATGACAGCGGCGACGGTCTACCTCGCCTGCAGGAAGTGCGGCGTCTCCAGAACCCTCAAGGAGGTGGCCAGGGCCGCCGGGATGGAGAAGGGGAGCGTGGCCAGGTACTTCCGGCTCGTGCTGAAGGAGGTCGAGAAGGACTACGTCCCGCCGCCTTCGGTGGAGAAGTACATCTCGAAGCTGATCAACATGGCCAAAATCGACCCCAAGGTGGAGCACCTCGCCCTGGTGCTATCGAGAAAGACGAGCGACTCCAAGATTTCAAGCGGGAAGGCTCCTGCAGGGCTGGCGGCCGCCTACGTCTACCTCTCGTCAGTGATGGTCGGGGAACATCTGCCCCAGAGGGAGGTGGCCGAGTTCGCCGAGGTCACCGAGGTCACGGTCAGGAACAGGTGCCGGGAGATACTCGACAATTTCGTGATAAGACAGGAGCTCATGGCCATAAAATGACGAACCCAAGAACCGAAAAGGCAAAGGAAAAGCAGCCGAAAAAGCAGCCGAAGGCCCAGAAGAAGCAGGCGGAACCCCCCAAGCCCGTGGAGAGGACGGAAGAGGAGCTTGTCGACCTCACCTCACGCGTGTACAAGCTGGTGGTCGAGAGAGGAAGAGAGGGTGTCCTCCAGAGCGAGATCTGGAAGGAGCTGGGGCTCACTAGCAGGGACGGGTCCAGGCTCGCCATCAGGCTGGAGAGACGGGGCCTGATAGGCAGGGTGAAGGTTTTGGAAGAGGGCCGGTGGACATACAAGCTAACCCCTCTCCGATTCCCCACCGACATGACCTCGATAGAAAAGGCACCTTGCATCGTCTGCCAGTACGAGCCTAAGTGCTCAGTCGACGGCGAGGTCAGCCCCTACGTGTGCCCGTGGATCGGCCCCTGGGTTATCGAGGAAGCACGCATAGCTCGCACAGCAGTGCCGGAGCCCAGCCCAGTTACGGCCAGGTAGTGCCCAGGGACTTGCCTCTGAAGGAGAAACTCGGACCTCTAGTGGAAGCAGCCATGAAAGCCAGAGCACACGCTTACTCTCCGTATTCAGGGGTCAGGATAGGCGCAGCCGTCCTGACGTCAGACGGCAGGATTTTCTCGGGGGCGAACATCGAAAACGCATCCTACGGCCTCTCCTGCTGCGCGGAGCGGACGGCCATTTTCAAGGCAGTGTCTGAGGGCGCGACGAAAATCGTTGCGATAGCGGTCACAGGGGAGTCCAGGGACTTCACCAAGCCGTGCGGCGCGTGCAGGCAGGTGATGGTAGAGTTCAACCCGAAGATGAAGGTCCTAAGGCGGGGGGCGGACGGCTACTCTCAGGACGTGACCGCGGCGTCGCTGCTCCCTCAGCATTTCAAGCCCGCAGAGCTATCGAGGAAATGAGGCTGAACGAAGCCAGGAAGGACCTGTACAGGCGCCTGGCGAAGGAGCAGGGGTACAAGAGCAGAGCAGCCTTCAAACTGATTGAGGCAAACGAGAGGTATGGATTCATCCGCAGAGGAGCGAAGGTCATCGACTTCGGCTCCGCCCCAGGGGGTTGGCTGCAGGTGGCCTCGGAGCTTGTCGGCCCCGCGGGCCTTGTCGTCGGGGTCGACATTAGCCCGATCAAACTAAAAGAGAAGAACGTGGTCACTCTCCGGATTGACGTGAACGACCCGCAACTTCTTGGAAAGGCGACGGTGGTCTTGGGAGGGAAGGCCGACGTGATTCTTTCCGACTTGGCCCCGTCTGTGTCTGGGGTGTGGGAGCTCGACCAGACGAGGCAGATTGACCTCACTCTCAGGGTTCTCGAGCTTTCCCACTCCCTGTTGAAGGAGGACGGGGGTGCGTTCTTCAAGCTCTTCGAGGGTGAGAGGTCGCAGGAGGTCCGAAACGAGTTCAGGCAGGCCTTCCGCTCGGTTAGGGTGGTGAAGCCGGCCGCCAGCAGGCAGGCGAGCTCCGAGCTCTACTACTTCTGCGAGAACCTCATCCAGGCCGATTCAAGGAGTGAGGCACGCGCCTAGTCGAAGTCGATCCTCGTCAAGTCACACTTGGTTTTGGCGGGCTGCTTCCCTGACCGCTCCAGCGAATTCTTCGTATCCTGCGTCGGTCTTTATTCCTGTCTTCTCGAATGGCGTCCGCATGACGGCATGCCCCCGTTCCCTCAAGCACCGGCTCACGGTGGCTTCGGAAACTGAGGGCACCTTCAGCGCTGAGCACGCCCGCTCGACGCTGAAGCTCCAGGGAGGAAATTCATCAATCCCTTTGAGCGAGGATGCCACTCTACTTGCCGTGTCCAGACCCCTAGCGACTGCAGCTCTGGCGGCCCGCTCTATCACCTTCCTGTCTGTCAGGCCGCCGAGCCAAAGCGGGCCCGCGGTGCGCGCCTTCTTTCCGCATCTGGCGCATCGCTCATCGAGATTCCCAGATGCCGACGAGTGGCCACAGTCGGCGCACCAGGTCACGAATCCCATGTTTTCGAGGGCTTCGTCCGCCTTCGATGCGCCCACATTGACGCGCAGATAGAGGCGCAGGTAGTGTCTGGTCGCATGGGCTGCGACAGGTTCGACCCCGACTTCGAGGGCCGCAGCGTGCCTCGCGACGGCGCCGGCCAGGACCCTTAGGCCTGTCTCGTGATGAAAGTGGTTGTTCAAGGGCCTCGCCCAGTATCGTCTCGACGAAACACGGGGGTACACTCCGCAGAGGACAGCGGTGTCAGTTGCAGTCACGGACAGGATTCCCCGGTCCGAGGCGGCCGCAATAGCAGCGGGAAGCTGTCGGACGGGTGTCCCGAAGGGGTCCACGTCGACGAAGTCGAACCTCCTCTCCCGCCCGTATCTCGAGAAGAGGTACGACGAGGTTTCGGAGCATGAAAACTCGCATTTCCTCAGCACCCCGTTGAGGCCGGCGGCCTTCCTCGCAGCCTTCAGCGCCTGGGCGTTGAAGTCAACAAGGGTCACCTTCTCCACCTCCGCCACCTCGTTGGCCACTCTTAGCCCCCTGGCGCCCACGCCGGCCATCGAATCGCAGAAAGTCTTCCCTCCTGCGGCCGAGGTGATCGCAACGCTAAGGTCACGGTTGAGCGACGCTGCAGGGTTGAAGAAGACAGGCGAAGTCGGAGGAGGGTCTTGGGTCAAGCTTGCCGATGGGACGAGAAGCTTCGTCTTCCCCTCCAGGTGCTCAACGAGCTTCAACTCGGTCTGTCCTGCGGGCCAGCGTGCGCTGTTAAACGATTCTACCCTTCCCCGACTGGTACCTTCATGTACTTCTCCCCTGCGAGGGGCCGTGGCTTGACCCGGATCTGGCTCCTCACAGGCCCTCCCGGTGTGGGGAAGTCGACAGCGATAT
>DASPOK010000024.1:0-12062 GCA_035626075.1 Nitrososphaerales archaeon | reverse complement strand
GCTTCTAACGCAGGTGAGCAGAGCAGCCATACTCCTAGGAAGGATGCTGACTGACGTCCTCGTCGTCCTCGCCCAGTGTGTCATTACCATCGTGTTCGCACTCGCGATGGGGGTGACCTTCGCCACAGGGTTTCCGGGGGTACTGCTCATCCTGGTCACGGTTACGGTGTTCGAACTGGCCCTCTCCGGGATATTCCTCGTCGTTGGGATGAAGACAAGGAAGACCGAGACCATATCAGCGATTGGAAACGCGATTTTCTTTCCTCTCGTTTTTGTGAGCAGTGCGATGTTTCCTAGCTCCTTCTTCCCTTCCTGGGCGCAAGACATCTCCGCCTACAACCCGGTCAGCTACGCCTCGGATGTCACACGCGGCCTGGTTCAGGGTGGGCTGACTTCCAGCACGCTGGTCGCCGGCTACGCGGTCATTGGAGCGATAGCCGTGGTGACCATCGCCGCGACGCTGTACCAGTTTAGAAAGGTGATTAGCTGAAGTGACCTCAAAACCCATCTTGTGAAAAGGCTGTCCCGGCGGGGTCCGCGACCTCCGTAAGGGTGATCAAAGCGAGGGTTACAGTCAGATGATCTAATCCTGTTCCCTAGGGTCCCCCTGTGTAGGTTCAAGTTCGGGGATTCCGGTCTCCCTTTAATGAAGCCCACTTTCCTGAGAAGCAATCTATGAGGCGATTTCTGCCCATCGGCCTGCTGGTTTCCGGGAGGGGAAGCACCCTTGAGTCAATCGACAACGCAATCAAAGTCGACAATCTTCCTGTCCGCGTCATGATTGTGATTTCAGACCGGGCCCAAGCTCCGGCAGTGAACCTGTCCAGGCAACTTGGGTTTCAGACTGTTGTCCTGCCATTTCAAGCAGACGCGAGAGAATTGTGGGCCACTGATGTTACCCATGAACTCGTCATGGCTGGCGTAGAATTGGTCGTGCTGGCAGGCCTCCGCTCGATTCTACCACCCGGGTTCGTCAGGGAATGGGAAGGTCGCGTTATCAACGTCCATCCATCGCTCCTGCCGAAGTTTGGCGGGAAAGGAATGTACGGTCCCAGGGTTCACGAGGCCGTGCTGCGGGCAGGCGAGCATGTGACTGGTGCCACAGTACACATCGTGACGGAAGAGGTGGACGCCGGGCCCATTCTGGCCCAAGCCACCGTCGAGGTCATTCCGGGCGACACCCCTGAAACCCTTGAGCGCCGGTTGCGTCCGGTCCAGCGCAGCCTGTACATCGACATAATTCGACAGTTCGCAGAAGGAAAGCTCCCTCTTCCTTGGAGACGGCCAGGATCCTAGGTCATAGAGTGCCTCCTCCGTCTTCTCAGGACGAGCCATGCTTTGCAGTTTCTCCGGTTTGGCCGGCGTTGTCCAACTAGAACTAACCCAAGGAGACCCCACTAGAGGCAGGCTTGAGGAGAACGCACGCGAATCGGGAGGGAAAGTGGGGGGAACCGGATGGATGCTACGTTACCGGCTACCAAGTGTGCCGAAGGTCCCAAGCCGATGAGGCTCGGCGTCTGCAAGTTCGATTCTTGCGCTAGCAGCCGGCCAAAATTCAAAGTCATTGGGCAGGTTTTCAGTCTTCGGGTTCAGCTTATCAAAGGCGCAGACTCGGGCCGAACTGCGCCATGGAGTACTTCTGGCTGTTTTCGCTACTTGCCCCAATCTGCCTCGGTGCTTCGAACTTGGTTGACAACCATGTTCTACACGCGCGACTTAGCGACCCCGTTGCTTACGACATCGTAACAGCGTGGTCCACCGTTCCGATAGCAGTCTGTATCTTTCTTGAATGGAGAGTTTCGTTCGCTTTCGACGCTTGGTTCGTGGGAACCGCCGTCGGCTTCGCCTTCGCTTTTCTCTTCATCCTGTACAACATCGCCATGATGAGGGAGCAAGGGACCAACGTGGTTTCCGTAATCTACACAAGTCCTCTATTCATTGCGGTCCTCGCCCTCGTATTCCTGGGCGAGAAACTCTCCGTGACCAACTACATGGGAATCCTACTCCTCGTCTCGAGCGCCTTTCTGGTTCTCTACAGGAGAATCGACGCAAAGAACATCGCGTTGGGAATCATCCTCGTCTACGCGTTTGCGTCTTCCGTTTCGAGGGTTGTAACCAAGTCTGCGCTGGAGGACGTCGATGTCTGGTCGTATTTCTTCTGGTTCTTGGTGGGAGGAATAATGGGTACGACTATCCTCGCTGCCCTTCGGCCCAGGAGCCTTTCATTGGTTTTAAGGACGTTGGACGCGCGGCTCCTCCTTCTAATAATCGCGACAACGGCGTTCTCTACACTGGGCCTTGTCTTCCTCTACTCCGCCTTCTCGCTTGGCTCAGTAGCCCTGGCTTCAGGTCTATCCGCCATCCAGCCAACCGTGGTATTCGTCTATTCTACGGTCCTCCTTCGCATTCGTCCCGGCGCAATCCCAGCTGAAAGGATTACAGGCCGGTGGGCGGACGCCCGCAAGATTGGCGCCGTGCTGCTCATCGTCCTTGGAGCTGCGGCATTGACGGGGTTGTGAGCTCGGGTAATCCTCCCATGGTCGCCCACGGGTTGACGTGACGAATCGGTGAATTGTGAGCTCCTGACCAGATTGCTCGTCTGCCCCGCCCCTGAGATGTCAGCCGTTTCACGGTTGAAATCTCTTTGCTGACCTCGACGCAAAGGATCGAGAAAGGCTTAAGCCGATTTGAGATTGAAATTTCAGCGCATGGCGCGCCTGGGTCATCTCGAATGGTTCGAACAGCTGCCCTGTTCGGTAATGGTCTGCGATAGGAAGTTTACAATCCTGTATCTGAATGAAAAGGCTGCAAGGGATCACGCCGAAGACGGAGGCAGAGCCCTCGTCGGAAAGGACTTAATGGACTGCCATCCGCCCGAGGCTCAGGCGAAGCTCAGGGAGGTATTGGCCTCGGGTCGCCCGAACTTGTACACGATAGAGAAGAAAAGAAAAAGGAAGCTCGTGTATCAGTGCCAGTGGAAGAAAGGAGGGCGGGTGGCTGGCCTTGCGCAGCTAGTTATTGAACTTCCGGCTGAATTGCCTAACCACATGAGGTCCTAAGCTGGGGAGCTGAGCGACCAAACGGATGCTTTCTTGGTTGACTTAGGACCCTGAAAAAGTTCGAGGCGGGAAGGACCCTCCGAAGTGCCGGGCGGTTCAGAGATTCGGCCTATGCGCTTTGGCGCCGGATGTTGACAGCGCATCTGGGAAGATGTGAGTCTCCTCAGCTTGTGTATGCTCCATGAGCAGCTTTCTCAGTTTCATTTCGTTCGTAGCAAGTTCGTCAGGTGGAAGTGATGCGAGTTTCCCCACCTCCTGAATCAATTGATAGATGGGTCGATGCTGACGAAAGACTACGATTGCGGACTCTGCTCCTTTCACACCGTAGGCTTCAATCAAGATGCGGAGCACCTGCGCTTCTTCATCCGCAATGTGTTGCCGGAACAACTGGTCCAGGTCCTTCAGGATTGCAGCAGCATGCGTGAAATCCTTGGTCTCGGTGGAGTTCTTGACCTCTGTTAGCTTTCGCTTAATTTCAGCATGCTCTGATATGAGTACCGAAATCAGATCCTCAAATGCCAATCGCCGAGGAGTTACAGGAGCCATGGACATGGGTGTCACCCTGTCCCCATCATAGTGAGCAACATCTTGAACCTGCTCAAAGCCCTCACCGCGTGGGGTCTCCCTGCAGGAAGGATAATCGCCTCGCCCCGCTCGACAGGGCTTGTCTTTCCTGAGATTTTGATTTCGGCTCGGCCTTCAAGGATGTACAAGAGCGCGTCACAGGGGGCGATGTGCTCGCTAAGGCCCTCGCCATCGTCGAAAGCGAAAATCGTTACGGACCCCGGCTTGCTATTGATGACCGTGCGACTTACTACCGACCCCTTTTGATATGCAATGAGTGAGGACATGATCTCCTTTTTGCCTGGAACGAGTCCCCTCGAAAGTGTGACGTGTTTCTTTCCCATTGGTGACACTACCCATCCAAATTCGACAGCTACCCGCCCGCAGTCTGGGCAAGAATGTCTACCTCGACGTTGTTCTGTAGCTGTGGGTTGCCATTTGCAGCTACCCCGTCAACCAAGAATAGCATCGTCGGGAGCATGCCTTTGAGGGTTGGATGCAGCCTGACCAAAGCGGCCTTGAGGTCTGAAAGATAGGCGGGATTCCTCAGTGTGAGTGTTTCTTTTTTCGTGCCTGTCGCTGTTGTGGGCATTCCGAAGTAGACCACCCTGATGTCAATTCCGGCTGGGCTACCTGATTGAACAGACGTCTCGGATGCCAGGGAGACTGTCGACGAGCCAATCGTAATGGTGGATTCACTCCTGTCATCGGGTGAAGGGGACCATGACGAGAGTGCGTAGGCCCCTGCCGCGAGGGCTAACAGAGCCGCGGCGCCGCTGAGGACCTTGATTATCGCATTCCGCCTGGCTTGATCCAAAGGGCGAGGGTTGTCTCTTGACATCGTGTTTCATCCCGCTGCCTTGACTATGACGGTGCCTTTCATCCAGGGGTGAATCGTACAGTAGTAGGCGTATGTGCCTGGACTGGTGAAGGTGTGGGCGTAGGTCTGCCCAGGCTCTATGTATCCCGAGTTGAAGCTGTTGTCTGTGGCTGTGACCGTATGCTCGGCGCTGTCGTTGTTCGTCCAGACCACCGTGTTGTTTATGCCTATGACCACGGTGATTGAGGATGGGGAGAAGTAGGTGGACGTCGTGTTCAGAGCTGACCCAGAGTTAATGGCAACGCCCACGCTGCCCGAGGGAGCTGCGCTGGAGGCCTCCGAAGAGGATGTCGTGCTCGTGGTCGAGGTCTGACCGGCAGCGCTCACCTTGAAGATTCCGACCGCCCCGATGGACGCATAAGCGAAGGCATGGTTGACGAACGGGTTCTCTCCGCCCGCGTCCGGGAAATACATGTCGACAATGGCCCCTCCTGAAGGTGGAATATTGAGGGTCTGGAGGCCGTGTTCCAGGTTTGCCGGGTTCCCATCAATGTAGATCGTGTCCATCAGGGCCCCGATGACATGGAATGCCTCCCAGAGACTTGGTCCGACATTGAGAATGTAGAGTCTGACCAACTGGTTCGGCTCTACTAGAAGCGGCGACTTTTGGAATTGGAACGCGGTACCGTTGAACGTCACGTAGTCCGGCGTAGCGGCGAGCATCTTGGTGAGGTTGCCCGAGTAGTGGCCATCGGCGCCTGGCTGCGAGTTCAGGTACCACTCGTTCTCAACGAGGACATACTCTCCCCCGGTCGCAGCAGGGAGAGGCGTCTGAGGGTTCACTATTATCGCGCCGAACATTCCGTTGGCGATGTGCTCGAGAACCGGAGCAGTCCCACAATGGTACATGAAGATCCCCGGGTAGTTCACTGTGAAGTTGAAGGTCTTGGACCCGCCGGGTGGAACCGTCGCGTAGTCTGTCGACCAGTCGACCTGCGCGGCGTGGAAGTCGATGGAATGGGCTGCAGAAGTGGGGTTGTACAACGTGAAATCAATCGTATCTCCTTGATTGACCCAAAGAGTGGGGCCAGGAACGGTGCCGTTGAAGGTCCACGCATCGTAAGTGACGTTAGCTGCTATTTTCACTGGTGCGTTCGTCACGATTAAGCTGAAGTGTCTCGTCGTCGATATGACGGGCGCCTCTACCTGCGCTTGAGAACTGCTCTGGCTCGCTACCGTCGCAACAGCTCTCGACTGCAGGGCGCTCACCTCGCTCTGAAGACTGGAAATCTGGCTGCTCATCGTCTGAGATGTGTCTATGTAGGATATTCCCCCCACCGCCAACGCCAGGATCAAGACTAGCGTCAGCATCTGGACCGATGAAATTCCTCGCCTCTCGTTGCCTAATATTTTCATCCTGTCCGGCTTCTGAGAGTGTGATTTGGTTAAGTCTTGGCCCTTAGATTTGAGGGATGTAGGGCCCCTAGAGCAGTCCACATTTGATATACGACCGATTCGGGCCGTCGTCCGTGATAGAGGCCGTACTCGAGTGCCCTCAGCCCCACGGGTGGATAAGACTCGCCGCTGAACGTTACGGCGCGTCCATTGAAATTCTTGATTCGAAAATCTTGCCGGGGGGCATCGTCGAGCATCTTTTCGAACTTCAGGTCGATCCTGGCAGCACCGAGGATTTGATGAAATTGATTGAGGGCGACAGGGACGTGATCGACGTTGATTTTATGAAATCCAATGCTGGGCAAGTCTATGGTTCAGTTTCGTCCAAGCGATGCACCGTTTGCAAACAGGTGGCGAAGTCAAAGTGCTTCCTCTCCTCGCTAGTAATCGGAACCCAGGGCCAGCCTCACTGGACGGTTCTCGGGGGAAAGGATTCCTACAAGGAATTGGTGGATGGTCTCGAAAAATCCAAGATTCCGTACCATCTGAGGCTCCTAAAAGAGCTACACGAGGGTGAACTGCTAACGAGCCGCCAGGAGGAGATACTTTCAATCGCGTTCGAGAGTGGCTATTTCGACTTTCCTAAGAGAATCGGCCTCAAAGGGCTGGCGCTCAGGACCGGCGTGAAGGAGTCGACTCTCGCAGAAATTCTTCGAAGAGGGCAGAGGAAGATAGTGCATGACTACTTGGAAAGGAAAACCCATCGCGCGAAGCAAGACTGATTATTGCTATACGTATCAGTTCTAGGGCATATGACTCCAAACGGCTGGAATCAATCCCTATTCACCAGACTGTGGGCATCCTGGGCTTGGACTCTGCCCCGGAGGGATTCGGGCAATCAAATGGATGCTCTTCTACCAGTCGCCAAGCACGTCAAAGGTCAGGATTCAAGCCACTTTCACTCGTAAGCCTTGCCGCGTTGTCGAATCCTGAGCACTAGAACACCCTGTGCAGTCAGAGCGTAGATCACTCGGTAGTCGCCGACTCTGAGCTTGAACAGGCCGTTGAATTCGCCCTGGAGCGGCTCACCGCTTCTAGGGTCCTCGGTCAGGGCCGCCCCAATTTGCCGAAGTATACGCTCTTTGTCCCTTGGGGCAATCTTCTTCAGGTCGTGGGACACAGACGCTTTGTAGAGGATCTTACCGGTCAAGCTTGACCAGTTCTTTCTCTGAGACAATCTTGTCGTCCTTGTCGCTCAGCCTGTGGAGGGCAATTAGGTAGTCCTCATATTCCTCCAAGTACTCCCGTAACGCCTTGGTTACGATGTATGTCTTCGGCCTGTCCAACGACTTCGCCAACTCGTCCAGGCGTTTCGCCACGTCTTCCGGAAGTCTGACCGAAACTGCTTCACTCACTTACTTGTCATACAGCGCAGACATGTATTTAGGGATTCCGGTCGTAGGCAGTCGCCATAAGGCCCCCACAGCCGAGTGGTTCCTGCCAGATAGGCGGGGATTAAACTCTGCTTGCCAAAAGGAGCTCAGAACTGCCCCTGCCGGGATTTGGGCAACCAAATGGATGCCCTTTGAATGACATGCAAGAAGCGCCCTGGCCGAACTTGATCGATTCATTGTAAGCGCCCGATGCCCCGTTACCCAACAAGGCAAGTTCCTTCCTGGAGTAGGGGCGCTCCAGCCGCTGGAATCGCGCAATCGTTTTCGCTCACAAACGGCTCTGACTCCGAGAAGAATCTTTACATTGAATTGCCGAAGAAGGAATCGAACTATCCAGTCCCGGAGACAGCTTCCACGTACGGTCCCGTGTTGAGTTTCGAGAAGCGTTGCAGTTCGATGCCACGACCTGGTTTCATAAGTTCTAGTAGGAATTTACCGGAGCCCTTCTCTTGCCAGTATCGCTCGCCGAATCTCGAGATCAACTTTTTCCCAAGTTCGGACGCTCTCAAGGCAGCCAGGAGGTAGGACGGGCTGTACAGGGGGTAATCGGGCATCACGTGGTGTAGGAGCCAATATTCCCCTGGGTACCTTATGCCCATGTACTTCTCTGTCAATTCCGAATAGCGTTTTGCCGCTTCGCCCATAGAAAGGCCGTCATGCCAGTATCCAAGCTTCATGATTGAGTTGGCCGAGTAGAAAGTTGTGAAGAACTGATCATTGAACCTGAACCTGTCCACTAGGTCCAGCGCTGTGTTTTCGGAAAGCCCCAGTTTGCGCTGCAGATAGTCCCGATCATGCATCAGGTTCTCAAAAAAGATGGAGAATATCTCGGCCACTCCCATCGGAGTGCCGTATTTGTCCTCATACAGAGCTTCTTGTTCAATGGATGAGAAGTGAATACCGTGTCCCGTCTCGTGGAATATGTTCGTGAAATCGTCAAGCGGATTGGCCTTCCTGTACGAAAGGCGGACGTCCTCGGGTATATTGATTCCAAAACAGAATGCGGATGCGCTCTTTCCCTTCCTGTCGGCGCTGTCGACTCTAATCTTGCTCGCATCGAGGCCCATCTCTGCCATCGTACGGACGATTTGGGCGAAGGGGTCTACCTTAGGGAGGAAATCCTCTGCGTATTTTCTGAAGACTCTAGAACGGAAGAAGTAGAAGTCGTCGTAGTAGTCTGCGTCCCTACCAAGTATCTCCTTTGAGAACCTACCCAAGGATTTTGCGAAAACAGGCCTGAGGCTGCTCCCCAGACTCTCCACGAGTGCAATCAAGTGGCGATAGTCTATTCCCTCCATCGCCAAATAATTGGCTAGAGGGTCGGTGCCGATGTCAGACATCGATTTCGCGAAGCCGTCGAATCTAGCTCTTACAATTGGTGCGAGCAGGGACGACTTTCTCAGGAAAGTGTCGAAGACGTCCTTCCTCGCTCTTGAATCGTCAGTCCCTGAGGCGAACTGTCTCCATGAACCCCAATTGACGGCCGCCCCACTCACCTTGTATTTCTTGGTGACCACCTTCTTAGTCCGAGTGTCGAAGAGCCTGAGATACTGCTTGTACGTTTCAGAATAGCCAATTTCGAGGGCGCATAGGTTGAACAGTGCATCGGGTTGACCGCCGAATTTCCTGACGAAGGCCTTGTCATGTCTCAGGGTCTCTTTCTCTAGTCGAGCCAGACGCCTCTTATCGAACTTGAGGCCGACCCCTTGCCTGAAGTAGAGCAAGTTCTTGCCGACAGTTATTCGTTCTGCCTCCCTCCGCCAGACTTGGAGCTGTGCCGCCTTCACTTGCGCCATGCCCCTTGCTGTCTTGCGGGCATCGTAATATGCCAATCGTGTTTGCTGGCGGACATGTCGCTGAGGGTAGAAGGACAGGGTCACGCTTCGGTTCGTTCGAATGCCCGCCGATTCGGGTTTCCGATGTATTCTATTCTGTGAGGCAGAAAGAGCTTGATTCTTCCTCCGGTCGGCTAGATAGGCTCGTTTTGAAGCTGCCCCGGACAGGATTCAACCCTGAACAGGTTCTTCCTGTCAACTCCTCCAAGTTAACCTAGCGTATAGGTGTCATAAGCGAGATTTGAGGCTGGGAAACGGGGTTCTCCCCTAGATTATCGGGCTCGCTAGGCATCTATCGTCCCAACTTGGGGAAGTTGACTGTTCAAGGCACAGTCAGTGCGGGCAGCTTTCGCTGGCGCATCTGCTCTCTGAGGACCATGAAGAGGAAAGGCACGCCGACTATCCCCACGCCGGCCAGCACAAGTAGGGCATTGATCAGTCCCTGGTCGAAGGATATCGCGGAGGAGCCACTGAGTCCGGTCAATGCCCCTGACTGAATCGCCGCCGACAGGGCCGCAGGGAGCGAGGAAGTCGACACCGAGACAACCAGGCTGACGCTGGTCGCGAAGCCGACGTAGATCATGGTGAAAGCGGTCCCATTGGCGACGCCGCGAATCTCGGGCCTGGAGAACGCCAGGGCTCCGGCGATGGTCGGAGACCAGACAAGACCCCCTCCGATTCCGATTACAGCCAGCAGAAGGGCTACGGTTAGTCCAGGAGAGGTGTCCTTGAGGGCGCCACTCAGGAGGAACACGGCCCCGATCACGATGAAGGCGCCTACTATGGCCATAATAGCTGGTCGGCTGAACCTGTCAAACAACCTGCCGGAGATCGGGTTCACGATCCCCAGGGCCAACGGCAGAGGCGCCACCCACACCCCCGCAATTAGTGGCGAGAACCCTGCTACGGACTGGAAGTAGAAGGACATCAGGAAGACTATCCCGAAGAACGACACCATCATTATCGCGAGTGCGACCGCGGAGAAGACGAAGCCCCTGTTCCGGAGAAGCTCCCTGCTGAGGAGGGGGTTCTTCGACCTCGCCTCCGCGACCGCGAACGCCACCACCCCGACGGCCCCCAGGATGGCGTAGCGGACGTCGAGGAGCGTCAGCCAGAACATTATCAGTCCAATCGCGAGCCCGAGTATCGTCGCGCTGACGAAATTAATCCTCCCAGCAAGCGGGCTCTTGGCATTGAGGGCCGAGGGGATCCTCAGGCGCCCAGCTACGATCGCCAGGGCTGCCACCGGGACGTTGACATAGAAAATCAACCTCCAGTCGATGGTGGTGAGAACCCCTCCTATGAGAGGGCCTAGGACCGCGCCAACAGCCCAGGCAATCGAATTGACCCCGACTGCCATTCCCCTTTCGGACGCGGGGAAAGACGCGAAGATCAGCGGAATCCCAGTAGCCAGCATCGCTGAGGCGCCTATCCCCTGGATGAATCTGAATACGATAAGCTCGTCAATATTCTGCGAAAGGCCGCACAACGCCGACGAGATCCCGAAGACCGCGAACCCGATCAGATACATCCTCTTCTTCCCGAAGTTGTCTCCGAACTTCCCTGCCTGGAGCACCAGCGCCGCGACAGCCAGCACATAACCGGCCAGGACCCAGCCGAGAAGCGAATACTGCGCAGAGAGGTCCTTCGCGATGTTTGGAAGGGCGATGGTGACTATGTTAGAGTCCAGCGCCGACATGAAGGCGCCCAGGGTGGTAACGGAGAGGATGGTCCACCTGGGCAGGGAAGGTGGGGGAGCCGCACCTCCGGTAGAGCCTGACAAGAGTTGTAGGGCCCTCCGAACCGGGTTGATTAACCCGTTGGTGTCCGTCGTTCGCCTATTCAGGAAACCAACTCTCTAGTAAGCGGGCACGCCGACCCTTTTCCCGTCGCTGCCCCGTCCATGCGAGGACGTCGTCTGTGCATTCACCTTACTTGATACCAGTGATACATCGCAAAAGATTCATCGGCGTATCACCCGTGTTCAAGGCCTTCTCCAGAATCTAGACGTCAAATCGTGCCCTCTAGGTCCCGGCCGCGTGCACCCGACGCCAAGTCATGCGAGGCGTCTGTCTCGTTATCGACGTAACCTACTGGCTGGGGTCAGGATCGCGAACGACCAAGACGCACGATTCCAATCACCCTGAATCAAGCTCTGCTAGTCGAACAGAGGTCATTCCGAGCTTTTATTCTTTGCCCCGGCCGGGATTGGGGCAACCAAATGGATGCTCAGGTACGACCTCGGGGCCTCGTTCCTTGTTGAATCATTAGCACGTAGTGAGTTTCAGCATGGTCTTGATAGCAAGTTCAGCTCGCCGAGGTGCCCTACCTGTGACTACATTCGCGGTTTGTCTTCCGTTGCCATTAGATAGCTGCCGAAGCTTATTGCCCATAGTATCGCCGGGTAGGCGACGAGTCTCTCTATGCCGCCGATTCCAAGGCCCAGGTAGAAACCCGAGCTGCTGGCAGTCAGCCTGAACTGCCAGGTAGCCGGAACCGCGAGGATGAGACTTGCGATGGTCAAGACGCCGAGGATGACCGAGAGGTAGCCGAGAGGTTTCTTCTGAAGCTTGTATGACGCAATGGCCGCAAGTCCTACGAAGAGAAAAGTAACAAGGGAAAAGATTTCGTGGGGGACTGCCATTGTCTCTGGAAACACACCGACTCCTATGGCACCGAGCCCGGTGATGGCCACGAGTAGCGTGGCAGGCATCCATCTGAAGGCCCGGTGAAGGTAGTAGGCACAGATGACCAACGTTAGACCCAATATCACAACTGATGAGGCAAAGAGAAGGGCTGAAGGCGGGATGTAGCAGGCGCCGCTTGGAAGGCAGTTAGCGCCAAGGTCGCTTATGTAGTTGGATGCAACACTGTAAGCGTACCCAGTCTCGTTTCCCGTGCCGAAGATGTGCGGAGAACTGGCAGTGGTGTAGAT
>DASPOK010000023.1:0-8601 GCA_035626075.1 Nitrososphaerales archaeon | reverse complement strand
CGCCATCAGGACAGAGCCTTGCCTGGCTTGGAACTGATAAATGTGCGATGATGGGCGAGAGAGTGCTTGGGGGAAGACTGCGTGGCGACCAACATCGATTTTCCTACGATTGACTGGGTCAAGGTCGAGAGCGGTGGGGCCCTAGGCCGCATGAAGAGGCAGATCACCGACGACGGGGACGTGGTCAGGATACTGGAGCTGGATCCAAAATGGAACGAGGTGGAGTGGTGCAGGAAGAAACACATAGGCTACGTACTCTCAGGATCCCTAAGGCTTGAGTTGAGGGGAGGAAGATCTCTTCAGCTCCATGCGGGGCAAGGGTTCATCATACCGCGAGGTTGCTCCCACAAAGCTAGCTGCAAGAGGACAACGACTCTATTCATCATTGACCGACAGTGAGAGTTCCGTTACCTATTCCCAGAGATAGGAATCGACTCCGCAATTATATACGCTATCTGGCAGGGTCGGTAGGCGTTCGAATGTGACTAGGAATTCAATCATAATGGGCGCGGCAGGACGCGACTTTCACGACTTCAACGTGTACTTCAGGGATAACCCTGACTATCATGTCGTCGCCTTTACCGCGACCCAGATTCCCTACATAGAGAATAGGACCTATCCTGCCTCGGTGGCCGGCCGACTGTACCCCGAGGGCATTCCAATCTACTCCGAGGACAGACTGGGGGAGTTAATCGAGTCCCAAGATGTGTCTGACGTCTATTTCGCCTACAGCGATTCCTCCTACGAGCACGTCATGTCGATGGCTTCCATCGCCCAGTCGAAGGGGGCCAGCTTCCACCTCTTGGGGCCGAGGGACACCATGATCAAATCGTCCAAGCCGGTGGTGGCAGTGGTAGCCGACAGGACCGGGGCGGGCAAGAGCACCATCAGCAGGATGGTGTCAGATGTCCTCGTCAAGATGGGACTGAAACCCGTCATAGTAAGACACCCGATGCCTTATGGCGACCTGGCAGTCACGGTTCAGAGGTTCGTGACCCACGAGGACCTCGACAAGTATCACGCCACCATTGAAGAAAGGGAAGAGTACGAAGGGCACATTGACAAGGGGGTCGTGGTCTACGCAGGGGTAGACTACGGAGCGATACTGAGGGAGGCCGAGAAGGAAGGCGATGTCGTGATATGGGACGGGGGCAACAACGACTTCAGCTTCTATCTCCCCGACCTGACAATCACCGTAGTCGACCCGATGAGGCCGGGGGACGAGTCCAGATACTACCCGGGAGAGACGAACGTGAGGCTGGCCGACGCCCTGGTGGTCAACAAGGTGAACGTTGCTGCCAAGAAGGCCGTGACCGAGTCCGTGCGTGCCTGCCATGCCCTCAACCCCAAGGCACTCGTAGTCAAGACCAACTCCCTCGCAGTCCTCGACAAGCCCAATTTAGTCAGGGGCAAGAGGGTTCTAGTTGTAGAGGATGGTCCCTCCGTCACCCACGGGGGTCTGTCCGAAGGGGCCGGTGCAGTGGCGGCAAGAGCAGTCAGGGGTATCCTTGTAGACCCGAGGACTAAGGCGGTGGGCTCTATCAGGAAGGCATACGCGCGCTTTCCCAAGCTCGGCAAGGTTCTCCCTGCGCTAGGCTACAGCGACTCGCAGCTGAAGGACCTCGAAAGGAGCATCAACAGGGTGGAGTGCGACGCGGTCGTCCTGGGAACTCCCTCAGACCTGACGAAGATGATACACATACGTAAGCCAGTCGCCCGGGTTCGGTTCGAGGCGGAAGAAGTGGGCCCACGCAGACTTGAGGCCTTGATTCGCTCGAACCAGCGACTCCGTTCGGCTGTCTAAACCCACAGTTTGTTCAGTTCCACTGCACCCAGTCAACCCGGGGAGCTCTGGGCCTGCTCGCCATCGCGTAAGCCTCGACCAGATCCCTCGCGGTCACGATGGCGACTCCCTCTCCTCCAAGGGTGAGCGGAAGCCGCTTGAAGCCATGCAAAGCCATGATGCCGGCTACCTCCCGCCCCAGGACCCCCGGCTCCGCAGTGATCAGCGGAATGGTTGCTACTTCCTTGACCATTATGTTGAGCCCGCGTTTCGGCGCCAGCACCCTCTTCAGGAGGTCCCTCTCGGTGAAAATTCCGGTCCACTTCCCATCCTCGGTGATCAGTACGCTCCCGATCTTCCTCTCGTTCATTATGCCCACCACATCGTTAACCGGGGTCTCCGGAAGCACCGTAAGGACGTGGCTCGACATGACCTTCAGAATCGAGAATTCGGTGTCGACACCCCTCAGCACCCTAACGATGTCGGTAGGCGTCACCATCCCCACAAGCTCGGCTCCGTGGAAGACCATCAACCTGCTCTTTTTCTCGATCATCGCTTCTGCTGTCTCCTCGAGGGTCAGGGCCGAGTCAATTGATGGGAACTTGGGGGAGGTGACCTCGGCTATTTTTGTTGACTCAGGGTCCTTTGCCCTGCCGAGGACCCTGCTAAGCAGGTCCCTCTCCGTGAATACCCCGCAGGGCCCCAGGCTGTCAAGGACAACCAAACTTCCTATGTTGTGCTCGTCCATTGCCTTGACGGCCTTGGACACGTTAGAATCTTGAGTTATGGTAATTACACCCTTGCCCATGAAGTCCCTCGCCAGCGGACCCGCGTGCCTTTGCACCAATATCCCCTTTCAACAAAAAAAGTCTGGCCCAAGATATTAAATGAAGAACACAATTCCCAATGTTGAGAAACCATGTGCCGTCGGGACCTGCCCCTGCCCGGGCCCAGCCAACATGAACCGTAGCTATCGAGCTAGACGGCTTTGTGACGCGGCCGCCGTCGGTTCTCCCGCGCACTCTCGACCTTCTTCCTTATTCGCTCACTCACCCACTGCTCGTAGATGTCGGGGCTCGGGTTCCTGTGAGCCTTTCCAGGATGTTCGGAAGGCTGCTGGTTAAGCCAGGCCTCGTATGTGGAACCTGGCAGGTGCTTCTTCTCCAGGGCGCTTCTCTCCCTCATGGGATATGATTGGAATCCGCTCGCTGATTTAAAGCTCTCAGACTGTTCTCAGTTGTGAGAAAGGGAGGCATGGCTCTCTGCGGAGCCCCTCTGTCCTCTCGATCAATTCCAAGGCCAGGAATTGTGCCATCAGTTTATCAAGGCCAGTGGCACGAACCAGCATGGGATCCATGGAAGACTTGCCCTCGCCGGGGCATCAGGTCACCAGGGCGGAGCTCGCCCGGCGCATCGACCACACCCTTCTGAAGCCTACCGCGACAGCCGCTGACATCGACAAGTTATGCGACGAGGCGGTGAAGTACAATTTCTGGAGCGTCTGCGTCAATCCGGTGTTCGTGAAGCAGGCTGCCAGTCGATTGAAGGGAAGGGGCACCAAGGTCTGCGCCGTTGTCAGTTTTCCGCTGGGATCCAGCACCCCTGAAGTCAAGCTCATCGAAGCCAGGAGGGCCATCGAAGACGGAGCTGGCGAGGTGGACATGGTCTGCAACATCGGAGCGCTGAAGTCCGGGGAGGACGAGGCCTTCTTCGCCGACATCAACGGTGTGGCTTCTTACTGCAAGCGGTCGAAAGTGGTCCTGAAAGTCATCCTGGAGTGCTGTTACCTCACCGACGAGGAGAAGGTCAGGGGGGCCAGGATTGCGGAACAGGCCGGGGCCGACTTCGTCAAGACCTCGACCGGCTTCGGCGCCGGGGGCGCCATGGCCAGCGACGTCGCGCTGCTTAGGCGGACGGTCACCAAGAGAACGGGGGTAAAGGCGTCAGGAGGCATTGGCACTGTCTCGAAGGCCCTCGAGATGATAAACGCCGGCGCCGACAGAATCGGGACAAGCTCCGGTGCGAAGATGATGGAAGAGTTGGCCGCCTAGCGCGACAAGCTCTTCACGCTAGAATGTCAGTTCCCTGCCACTTCTGCCGTCAATCAGTACCTGTCTATGCTTCCTGTGCAACGCCAACTCTACCTTGAAAACTGGGTAGACGAACGGCTCGAAGCTCTCGACATCTGCGCCTTCCCAGAGCCCCTTGACCGCGTCTCTCACGTCCTCCTCCTTCAACTTTGGGAGGACCACCCTTCCCTTCTCGACGTCGACCTGCTCCAGCTCCAGGGGGACGCGCTCCGAGGGCTCAGGCGGGAGGTCGGTAAGTCGCCTGTAGAGCTTCTTTTTCCTCACCTCGATGGTCCTGACCAGCCTCTTCTCGTTTAGCAGGTTGAGCATCCTCGAGACGGTCGACTTGGACTCACCGAGTGAGCTTGCCACGTCCAGAGCGCTGGTGTCGCTGTCCGGCTTCACCTCTCTGAGGATTTCGACCTGGAGGGTGCTGAGCCCGAGGAGCCTCTCGAACCCATTGAGAATCTCAAGCCCCCTGCTGACGTCGACCTTCTTGCCGGTGACGCCGTCAAGGTAGAGGTAGGCGGTCTCGAACCTCCGCTTGAGCAGCCCATGCCTCATCTTCACGCCGAGTTGAACCAGGGTCCTGAACTGGGGCGTGACTACGGTCACGGTCTCCCGAGAACCGAAGATTCCGAAGCTCCGCTCCCGCCTCACCGTTGCCGGGATGTCGTCCGGCTTGATTGACGGAGCTAGCCCGAGGGCCAACTTGGCGCTCGGCGGCCCTGTGGCCCCCTCCTCTGCTGCCGCGACGACCTTGGGATTCGTAGGGCCTACATACTTCTTCACCACCCTCCTCACTAGCGAGGGGGTCACGCCCCCGGGCTTCGTTTCACGTTTCTTTATGGAGACGAGGCACGGAGACGGCGAGAAGCCTCCCATGGCGAAGAACTGCCCAGCCCTGAGGGTCGTGAGCTCCTTTGGCAGCCCCTTGCCAGGAAAGAACTGCGCCACCGATTGAAGGTCGTTCTGTATGATTAGCTTGCCTATCAGCTGGTTACCACACTGGCTGAGGACGTTCTTGTCGACGAGGGAAGGACGCTGCGAGCATATCATCAGCCCCATCCCCCTCTTCCTTCCCCGTCGGGCAACTTCAGCGAATATAGGGACCCGCTGGCCGTACTGGGGGATGAATTTGTCGGCCTCCTCGACCACGACAAGGTAAGGGGTTCTCCTCTCCGTGAGCGTGTCGTAGAGAGCACCCACGAGGGCCGCGACCTTCTCCTTAGGGTCCTGGAGGTCGGACACGTCCAGGATTAGCGGGGAGATGTCCGGTGCCTGCCTTGCGAGGTCGGCCAGATCCAGATTCCCCCATGAAAGGTCGCAGCCGGTGTCCTCCCCCACCCAGATTGCCTCGAACTTCTCCTTCAGCCCTGTGTGCTCCCCCTCTGTGTCAACGATGGCGAAAGGGATTTCGTTCCTGCAGAGCTCTTCGCACAGGACGCCGACTGCGTAGCTCTTCCCGCTCCCGCTGCTCCCCAGGACGCAGGTCCTGCCCGTCGCAACCAGGTTGGCATCGACCAGGAACCTTCCTGCGCCGCTCGTCCCTATGTCCAATTGTGTCTGCTGTTCCTGAGACGTTTCTGGCAACCCTATCCCTCTTGGCCCGCCGTCATACGCAGAGCCCTCGCCGAACCTTCTGCAAATGCTTTTATCAGAAACGGGCCCCTCTGCCTCGTGAATCAACCGCTCCGTTCATCCCGTGACCGATTCGTCTCCCTTATAATCGAACCGTTGCGTGTTGTCCAATTCGCCGGAGCGACTTGCCCTTCGATTGCCCTGTCAGCTTTCAAGATGCACCTGGGCCTAGAGCTCGAGACGAGGGAAACTGATCTGACCCGGGCAAGGAGGGTCAGGAGCTGATGCCCGAGAGCCTCCAGGACAGCTACGCCCCGAACGGCGTCTGCTTTGGCTGCGGCCCAAAGAACTCCAACGGTCTACGACTGAAGAGTTTCCCTGAGGGCGACGGAGTAGTCGCCGACTGGACGCCGCAGCCCTACCATGTGGCCTTCGGCAAATTCGGAAACGGTGGCGTTATCTCCGTTCTAATGGACTGCCACGGCAACTGGGCGTCGACCTTCGCGCTGATGAAAGCAAGGAGGCTCGCGGTCCCTCCAGGTACCGTCACCTCGGAATACACCGTGCGTTTCCTTCGGCCGTCCCCGATAGACAAGAGGTGGCGTCTCAGTGCCCACGCCACGAAAATCGAAGGCGACAAGGTGAACGTGTCAGGTGATCTAAAGGTAGATGGCACGGTGACCGCCACCATGGACGGAGTGTTCGTCGCTGTAGGGGAAGGCCACCCGGCCTTCTATCGCTGGCACTAGGGCTTGGTCTCCGCTTGAAACCCGATAACCCATCCTCGCCTGTCCCCATGACGATTCGCGGCCTTGCATCTGCCTACAATGGGGGTTCCCTCCTCCCTTCGGAGGCTACGAGAGAATCACTACGCCGAGTCGACGCCCTGAACCAGAGGCTCAACTGTTTCATCACACTCCTCACCGACTCTGCCCTCAAGGCGGCGGAGGCCGCAGACGGTAGGCTCAAGGCAGGAAGTCCGCTCGGCCCACTCGACGGCGTTCCCGTCGCCGTCAAGGACATCATCTACATCGAGGGGGTGAGATGTACGGCAGGCTCGAGGATCCTGGAGAACCACATCGCAGCCTACGACGCTCCAGTCGTCAGAAAGCTCAAGGCGGCAGGTGCCGTGATCATAGGCACAACCAACCTCTACGAGTTCGCTGCGGGAGTGACGAGCTTCAATCCCCACTACGGCGCAGTCAAGAATCCATGGGACGAAGGGCGCGACGCCGGAGGCTCCAGCTCGGGCTCCGCTGTGTCGGTGGCTTCGGGAATAGTCGCCAGCGCCCTGGGGACAGACACCGCCGGTTCGGTACGGATCCCGGCGGCCCTTTGCGGTGTTCTGGGCCTCAAACCGACCTACGGGCGGGTGAGCAGGCTGGGGGTGGTCCCCTTGTCTTCGTCACTTGACACGGTCGGGATCCTAGGGTCGAGCTCTTGGGACGCGGCCGCCATGCTCCAGACCATCTCTGGGCATGACGCCGACGACATCACGACGGTGGAAAGCCAGGAGACTGACTTCATCGCCTTCCTCTCCGGGAGCTTCTCAGGGGCACGAGTGGGTGTAGCCAAGAGGTTCTTCCTTGACATGATCGACCCCGAGGCAGAGGAGAGCTTCAAGGGATTCGTCTCGAAGCTCACAGAAATCGGCTGCAAGGTGGAAGAGGCGGAGCTGCCGGGAGTAGAGGAGGTGTACGACAAGTGGCTCCCGATACGGGAGGCCGAGGCGACGGCCTTCCATCTCAAGTGGCTCGAAAGCGCACCTCAGCTCTATGGCGAAGACGTCAGGAGGCTCATGGAGCGGGGCAAGGACGTGCTCGCCGTGGACTATGTGAACGCGCTGAACGCGAGGCCCTCATTCATGGAGAAGTTCTCTTCAGCAATGGAGCGCCTTGACTTCCTAGTCGTTCCGTGCACGCCGATTCCTGCTCCTAGAGTGGGGGCATCCAAGGTAATAATCGGGGGCAAGGAGGTCGATGTCCGCTCGGCGCTCCTACGACTGACCCTCCCCTTCAACTACGTCGGTTTCCCTGCGGCCTCCGTCCCCTCGGGCCTGGTTGGCTCGCTTCCGTTTGGAGCTCAAATCATCGCCAAGCCCTTCGACGAAGCAGGGCTTCTCCGCCTGATCGACGCCATCGAAGCGAAGTTCGGTCCCTACCCCGCTCCTTCGGTTGGGAAAAGGCGACTGGCGACTCCTTAATATCGAGCCCAGGGGCGGGCGATGCAGGGGTCAGCGATTGAAGCCAGGCTGGGGAGTGGGGATGATAGTTGCGATTCTTCTATCGGTTGCCGTCTTTCTTTTCAACATAGTCGACCTCAAAGGGATGGTGTCTCTGTTGCTCTTGCTTTGCGGGCTGTGGACAGTAGTCGCCGCGCTTGTAATAGTCGAAAGGAAGGACAGGAACTACTACTCAGGCTGGGGCGTTGTCATAGCCGCGCTTTCGCTTTTTGATTTCATCCCCCTGAACTACACCATCGCCCTCGTCCTGCTGGCCATAGTGGCGCTTATCATAATCAACGTGTACATCGGGAAGGCCCCGAAGATTTACACCGCCGCGACGAACCCTCCGTCCCCCGCCGGGGAAACTCCGGCCGCATCGGGCGACCGGGAGCAGGGTTAACCCGGACTGCACTGCCACCGGGGTTAACGAAGGCCATGGCGGGGGATGAGCTGGTCGACCTGGTCGACGACCACGACCGGGTCGTCGGAGATGCCTCGGTCAGACGTTGTCTCAAGGAAGGGCTCCTCCATCGCGCAGTTGCGGTCCTGGTTATCCGGAGGTCGGGCAAGATCGTGCTGCAGCAAAGGAGCGTGAGGGATGTCTGGCATCCTGGGCTTTGGACGATTTCATGCACGGGCCATGTGAGGAAAGGCGAATCCTACGAGGTCGCTGCCGTGCGGGAGCTGAGAGAGGAGCTAGGGTTGAGGTCCAGGGTTGAGGCGGTGAAGAAGTACAGACTCCCTGCCATCTCAGATAGAGGCCTCAGCGAAGTCGAATGGGTCACCCTGTTCACGTGCAAGACTGACGAGCCCTGCACGGTCGACCCGGTCGAGCTCGAGGCGGTCACCGAAGTGGCCGGTCCCAAGATACAGAAGGTCCTCCACGAATGGCCCCTGACCCCTGATGCGAGACTAATCCTGGCAGACTACTTCCGGTCGAAGTC
>DASPOK010000022.1:0-2713 GCA_035626075.1 Nitrososphaerales archaeon | reverse complement strand
ATTACAATGCTCGACAAGCTGGAGGGAACGCACCTCGTCTCGACGCACATCATGTCCATAGCCGGGAGACTTACTGACAGCGTCGTGATGATCTCAAAAGGGGCGATACTGTGGGAAGGAACCATAGAGGAGCTCAGAAAGAAGGGGTCCCCCGAGGAGCCCATTGAGAAGGTAGTGGCGAGGATGATGACCGGTGCTTTTTGATCTCCTGAAGTTCATCCTCAGGACTCGGTTTTCAAGGCCCTTCCTGATTTTCCTCGGAATAATGATAGTTTATTCAGTCGTCATTTCGCAGACCATTCCACCATCGGGGCTGGCCCTCATCCTAAGTTACTACGCCACAGGCATCGTCGCCTTCCTCCTCGCTATGGCGTTGGCAACCGGGGGTGTGATGGTCATGAAGTCCGACAGGGATTACCTGTTCACTTTGCCCTTGAGCCCCAGGGACCTTTCCATCTCCATATTCTTCGCACAATTCGTTGCCTTCGGGTTCACGGTGTTGTTGATGTTTGGCTACCTCGGCCGGGCCTTCTCTTCCCCCTTGCTCGTCGTGGACCTAGTCGCCCTTGCCATGACCTTCACTTCGCTCGGAGTAATCTCATCCTCACTAGAGACGAAGATGCGTATCGTCCTCTCGCTGGCCCTGGCAGGTTGGACCCTCCTTGCATTCATGAACGTTCCATTTACTCCCGGCTCAGCTTTCAACGGGAACCTCTACGGGGGGACCGCCACCCTCCTCATTCTGGCGACGGTGACTACGGTGGTAGCTTTCAGAAGCCTTTCGAGGGTAGAGCTAGACATGATGAAGAGTATCGTGAGGTCGTCATCTTCCGAAATCAAATCTCCCAGCAGCTTCATCGGGAAGAGCCCCATCGGCGCCCTCTACTCAATGAACCTGAGTACGATGTCGCTCGCAGGTAGGGTGAACATGGCCGGCACATCGAGGTATATGTCGAAGAGGGTGAAAACGCGGTGGGTCGTAATTGCGACTTCTATAGCCGCAGCGGCCTACTTCTTCTTCATGCTCTATCTGGGCCCCACGAACCTTTCGTCCGACACAAACGTGTTCCCCGGACAAACCTTGGTCGCCATTTTCTTGGCCTTCTTGGCATTCTTCTTTTCACAATCCGCAATCACAAACGAGAGGGTCTGGCTGTCCCTGACATCGCTTCCAGCCGCCTCGTACTTCAGACACCTCTTAGCCGCGAGGACACTCTCGCTGATTCTCGTCCTGGCACCATTCGCGGTCGCGGATGGTGGCCTTCTGCTGCTAGGTTTCGGGGGCGCCCTTGAAGCTATGGTGGTCGTCATTGCCGTTGTTCCTCCACTTTTCGTCCTCCAAGTGTGCTTTACAGCCTACATCGCTCCCATCCAAGTAAAGGGAGACGACATGACAATGCCAGCGCAGTTCAACCTAAGGCAGATGGCAACAGGTCTGGTGCTGGCTCCGGTCGTTCTCATCATCGCAATCGCATCGTTTTTCCCAATCGTTGCGGAGGTGGGGGGATTAGTACTCTGCGTCCTCGCCCTCCTTCTGGTTATGAGCGGGGGGTTCTGGAACAGGGTGGTCACAAGGCTCACGGAAAGTGGGTTCATCTGAGAGGAATCTTCGAGGATTTCGAGCTAAGGTGGAACGGTGAGGACCATCTGAGACCTCTTCAGCCTCTCCCCGATGCAGTTCCTGACGAGCTCGCACGCCTCGACTATCCTGCGGTCGCTGATGGAGTAGTAGATGTTTGTCCCATCCCTGCGTGTCTGGAGCAGTCCAAACTGTCTCAGGATGGCCAGGTGCTGAGAAACGTTCGCCTGAGGTATACCTGTAATCTTCGCTAGTTCGCCAACCGTCTTCTCGCCCCCTTTCAGAATCCTGAGTATGTGGATTCTCTTGGGGTGGGCCATGGCCTTGCAAAACTCGGCCTGCAGCCTGTAGAGTTCCTCTTCGGCCTTGGTATTGTTCGTGTTATGCAACTTGCTTGCTACCTGCTGGAGTTGCCTCCACTGTGATTGGTGGCTTCTCTGCAGCCACCTTCTCGGAAACTGGGAACCTAGTCTGGCCGAAGAACACATCGAACACCCTCTCGAGACTCCCGCTGAGCGCCCGCCAGTAGATCATGGCGAACGACCTCTTCATGAAGTACTTGACCATAGACGGGGTCTGGTCTGTGGGAGGCGAGGTGTAAGTGGCGGAGACGAATATGGCCTGGCGCTGACCGACCTCCATGGGGCAGTTGATCCTCCCATTGTACTCTAGGATGTCCTGAGTCCCGCGGACCTCTGAGACTATGTTGTGCGCCACCACGACAGACTGCAAATGGGCCACCACGCCCGACTTCGAGACTGGGATGTCCGTGGCGTCTCCTATGGCGTACACCCTTTCTTGCCCCTTCACCTTCATTGTCCCCCTGTCAGTGGGGACGTAGCCGTCTTGGTCCCCGATTCCGGAGTTGATTATGACGTCCGCTCCATGGTGAGGCGGGATGGCGATCAGCATATCGTATTCGAAGGTCTCTCCTTCAAGGGAGCAGATTTTGTGCGCCGCCGGGTCGACCGAATCGACATTGAAGAAGGTCGTGACCTCTATGCCCTTCTCCGCAAAGAGCGGTTCGACCACGCGGGAGATTTTTTCTGCGGGGTAAGGCCTCGGATAAGGGGTGAGGAACTTGATTTTCACTTTGTCCCGGATTCCTCGCTTGTGGAAGAAATCGTGTAGCAT
>DASPOK010000021.1:0-17344 GCA_035626075.1 Nitrososphaerales archaeon | reverse complement strand
GCCTGCGTGGAAGTACTGGCCGCTTGCGACTTTGTACATGAGGAGAGCGGCTTTCTCCGCTACTGCTTCCTCGTAGTCCTGGTTATCGGCGCGAAGCTCCACTTCCTCGATGAGCTTGGAAAGCTTCTCGCCGTCTGCCCTAGAGTAGCCATGACGTTCGCCAGTGAGCGCCACCACTTCCTTGTTCACCTCCACTAGCGTCTCGAAGTCCATGTGGTGGATCTTTTTCTTTCCCACGGGCGCTCGCGCCAATGACCGAGATATAACCGATTGAGCCCGAGCGTGACCGCCCATGCGGCCCCATTCTGCTGCTCGAGAGGGGGGGTCGCCTCGTTAGTGACACGGGGCAGGCGTGAAGCAATCATCGCCTTCCTCGAACGAAGGGAATCGTGAGCAGGACCTCGACCCCGAGCTCGGGGCCAGACGAGCGGCCTTGGCAGGGCTCGTGAGACAAGGTAATCCTTTTATATTTTTGAGAGGCTTTCCCGGCTCTTGACAGGGGATACCGCCGTAGGAAAGCCGGTTCCACCCGAGGACACTACTCTGAAGGTCACGGGCACAGCCACCTATACCTTCGATTGGGACCTGCCCGGGACGCTCCATGCGAAGCTTGTCACCAGTACTGTTCCCCACGCAAAGATAGTTGGAATAAACACTGACAAGGCGAAGGAAGTCTCGGGTGTCGCTGCGGTTCTCACTGGGAAGGACATGCCCTTCAGGGTTGGGATGTACGCGGGGGACAGAGACCTTCTCGCAGTCGAGAAGGTCAGGTGGGCAGGCCATCCCGTTGCGCTCGTGGTAGCGGAGAACCTGGAAGCGGCCGAAAGGGCCGCGGAGCTTGTCGACGTGGAATACGAGGCGCTTCCCGCCGTCTTCGACCCCGTCGAGGCGCTGAAGCCTGAGGCACCCATCCTGCACGAAGGCATGGAGGAGTACAAGCACGGGCCCGTGTTCTATCCGGTGCCTGGAACCAACATCGGCAACAGGTTCAGACTGATCCACGGAGACGCCGAGAAGGGCCTGGAACAGGCAGAGGTGATAATCGAGGAAGAGTTCAGGGTATCGCACGTCAGTCACGCCTACATGGAGACTCAGAACGTTGTTGCACAAGCATTCAGAGACGGGACCTACGAGATCTGGACCAGTTGCCAGTCTCCGTTCGTCGTGAGGCAAATCATTTCCGAGTCGCTCAAGGTTCCATACAACAAGGTCATAGTCAGAGTTCCATTCGTGGGCGGAGGGTTCGGAGGGAAAGCCGGGCTCGGGTGGGAGGCCCTAGTGGCGTTGGCTTCGAAGGCTGTCGGGTACAGGCCAGTGAAGCTTACGCTTTCGAGAAAGGAGAACTTCGCTTCTGCAGCTTCGAGGGAAGGAGTGGTGGCCAACGTGAAGGCTGGATTCTCCAAGGATGGGAAGTGCCTGGCGTACAAGGTGCGATTCGTCTTGGACGCCGGAGCATACGCCGATTACACGGTAAACGTGTCCAGGGCTATGGGCTATTCAGCTGAAGGGGTCTACGAGATTCCCAACGTCTACTGCGAGTCGTTGGCGGTCTACACCAACAAGATTCCCACTACGGCCATGAGGGGATTTGGATACTCCGAGAGTAATTGGGTTCTGGAACAGGTCTTCGAAAGGGCAGCCAAGAAGCTTGGGATGGATTCTGCGAAGCTGAGGAGGATGAATTTGCTCAGACCAGGCGAGTCCCACACGGCTACCGGGGAGAGAGTCAGGGAAGACGTGGGAGACCCACGGAAGGTGCTGCAGACCGTTCTGGAAGGTATCGATTGGGATGGAGAGGTCGCCCCTGCATCAGAACCGTGGAAGGTCAGGGCCAGGGGCTTCGCCCTCTGTGTGAAAGGTCCTTCCCAGCCCCCTAACGCATCCTCCTCGGCCATTGTGAAGTTCAACGAAGATTCAACTGTTGACCTAGTAGTGGGGACTGGGAACTTTGGGCAAGGGACGGCCACGGCTCTTTCGCAGATTGTTGCCGACCAGTTCGGTGTCTCGGTCGAGAAGGTAAGGGTCGACCCGATAAGGGACACGGGCAAGTCGGCTTACACCTGGCAGACCGTGGGAAGCAGGGGACTCTTTACTGACGGGGTCGCCACTCTCCGCGCCTGTGAGGACGCCAAGAACCAAATCATCGACCTCGCGTCCCAGGTCCTGAGGCTTCCCAAGGCCGAGCTGGAGCTTTCGGAGGGGGCAGTAAGGGCGAAGGGGAGACCATGGTTGACAGTCCCTCTGAAGGACCTTGTCTTTGGCTACGTCTATCCAAACGGAAACACCGTCGGAGGACCGGTAATAGGAAGAGGGCACTACTCGTCCAGCCTGAATACGTACCTCGACCCGCAGACAGGCCAGGGGGTCCCCACAATCTTCCACACCTTCGGAGGGACGGCAGTCGAGGTGGAGCTGGACCTAGTGACAGGCGCGATAGAGGTGCTCAGGGCGGTCCAGGTCTTCGACGTGGGCAAGGCAATCAACCCTCTCCTTCTGAAGATGCAACTAGACGGTGGGTTCATCATGGGGATGAGCATCGCACTGTTCGAGAAGATAAAGTTCGACGAGCAGGGATGGGTGACCAATCCTAACTTCACCAGCTACTACATTGCAAGGATGAAAGACACCCCTAAGGAGTTCGCGGCAAGGTACGTCGAGACGCCGCAATTCGACGGGCCTCTTGGCGCCCGGGGAATAGGTGAGCTGAGCATGATATCGGTCGCATCAGCCATTTCCAACGCCATCTTCAGGACTGTGGGGGTCAAACTGAACAACCTCCCCATGAATCCCGAGGCGGTCTGGGCTGCAATATCGGAGCAGAGGCCCGACCTCCTGTCGAAGTCGATGGATGCGTACTCCAAGGTCCAGACCCAGGTGAGGGCGAGACCATGAGCTTCGGCTCGCCGTACCTAACTCTGCCCGACTTCGCCTATCACAGACCTGCGACCCTGGAGGAGGCAATCGCGCTGCTCCGAGAGCACGGGGATGAGGCGAAGCTGATGGGGGGAGGGGTGGGCCTGATAGCTTTCATGAAAGAGAGGCTGATGTCCCCCACCCACGTGATAGACATGAAGGGAGTGGCGGAGCTGAAGGTCGTGGAGGAAGTGCCTGGCAGGGGGATGAGGATTGGCGCCGCGGCCACCCTAGAGGAACTCCTGGAGGAAGGGAAGCTGAAGAAAGGGTACGCGGTCTTGCACGAGGCGCTATCCAAGGTGGCGGATCCTATGATCAGGAGGAGGGCAACCCTGGTAGGGAACCTCTGTGAGGCCATTCCATGGGTTGACAGCCCCCCCGCATTGATTGCCCTCGACGCTTCCGTGGAAATACTCGGAACGGACGGTAAGAGGAGCGCCCAGGTTTCCAAATTCATCAGGGGGCCAGTCGACATCGACCTATCCCCCACGGAGATAGTGACTGCAGTGGAGATACCGGAGGCTCGGGGAAGGGAGAGCGCCTTCGAGAAATTCACTGCGGGGTCGGAGTTCTCGGTAGCCAGCGTCGCTGTAGCCCTGTTGAACGAAGGGCGAAGGAGGAGCGCGCGTGTGGTCTACGGGGCGGTGAATCCAACGCCGGCCCGCTGCCTCGAGGTGGAGGAGGAGATCAAAGATGGTCTGACGCCAGCGAGCGTCAGAAAGGCAGCCGACGCAGCCTACGAAAAGGTGGAGTGTATGGACGACGTCCTAGCCTCTTCTCCTTACAGGAAGCACCTGGTGAAGGTCATCACGACCAAGGTCCTCAGGAGGATGATGGGCAGATGAGAGCGGTCTCGGTGAAGGTGAACGGCCATGTTAGGAGGCGGGAGATCAAAGACAACGAGCTGCTCCTGGACTTCCTCAGGGACAAAGTCGAGGTGAGAAGTGTAAAGGCCGCCTGCTGGAGAGGGGAGTGCGGGCTCTGCACGGTCATGCTCGACGGAGCCCTCGTGAAATCATGCCTCGTCCTGGCGGTGGAGGCCGATGGCAAGGAGGTCAGGACCGTCGAGGGCATCACGGTAGGGGGAGAGCTCACGGCAATCCAGCGTGCGTTCGTGGAGCATGGCGCCGCGCAGTGCGGCTTCTGCACCCCCGCATGGGTGCTGGCCACCTACGACCTCCTGAAGAAGAATCCTCATCCAACCGAAGCTGACCTCACGGAGGCTGTGGGAGGCCTCGTTTGCAGGTGCGGCACCTACAACCAGATACGGGAGGCCGTAGCCGAGGTCGCGGAAAGCACGTCCAAACCCAGGCACCGGGCAGCAGAGAGCCTCGCCCAGGCATAAGGTCGGTTCAGCGGGTCAGTTCGGGACAACGATTAAAACGGCTTTGGGAAAGGTTCACTCTTGTGGTAAAGCCATCAGTTCCGATTTCATTCGATTCCTTCAACTTCTCTGTCGAGGAGATAGAAGGGTACCTGGGCGGGATCCCCGACAACCCTGCCTTTCAGAAGCCGTTCGTTCCCAAGAGTTACACTCTGAAGAGCGGGGAACAACTCGTCATTAGGCCGGCAGAGAAGAGCGAGGCACCGGCGATACTAAAGTCACTTAAACCCCTGATCGACGCGAAGTACGACAAGGACTTCTACCATCTCGTCGGGGTCAGGACATACGCAGAGATACTCGCCTGGCATCAGAACAGGCTGAAGGACACCTACGTCATTGTTGCAACGAAGAAGGATGGGGAGCTGGTGGGGGTCGTGGACCACAGGTTCTGGGACAAGGAGGTGGCCATAAGCCTCCACACCCTGGTTCTGAAGAGAGCGGAGCGGGTCGGGGTGCTCCTCTACGTGTCGAAGATGGAGCACGCCTTCGATGTGGTCGGGGTCAACGAGTGGTGGGCGACCTTCGAAAGCCCGTTCGGGTTCAGGCTCGGGTTCAGATTCAACCATGTGACAAAGCCCTGGCCCGAGATGCAGCACGAACTTGGCGGGGCGAGGATATTCTACATCAATAGGCAGCAGTGGGAGGAGTACGTCAAGCCATTCGCTAAAGAAAAGGGATGGCTCGGCTCAAGGCCGGTCGATGGGAAGGTCCTGGCGGCCACGAAGCCCCTGAAGGCCACATCGAGCATCGAAATCGAATTCTAGGAACCACTGAGCCGAAGGGTCCCTGGGCGGTTGCATTGGTCCCTAGAGCAGCCTGTCCAACGCGTCCGCCAGCTTCTTCTCTAGTTTCGGGGCCTGCAAAAGGTCGACCTGCACGCACTTCACCTTCTGGCTCTCCAACGACTGTCTGAAGATGTCGAGGCCAAGGTTCAGGACGATTAGCTCGGTCCCGAGGAGGGACTTCCCTTTGCTCTTCTTAGCCAAGCAGCTCCCCCCACCTGCTTTCAAGACGGGCCGCTGCTGCGTCCCCCCCGACTATCAGCGCCCCTGCCGCTGCCATTAGCGCGTTGGTCTCGAACAGGACGGCGCCCGCTGACGAGAGCTTGTTGCTCTGTTCCCCTAGCGATTGCGGGTCCGATTCGGTGCCACAAACGTGGGCCATGACCACCATATCGCTCCCCAGTTTCCTAGCACCGAGCTTCGCGTCTTCGATGACCCTCTGAAGGGCTCCCCCTGGGTCAGTAGAAGAGCCGAAGCCAAGGACGATGTCCAGCATGATGGCGGCAACCCCCGCGTCCTTGGATTCCTGGGCGATCCTGAGTCGCCTGAGGGTGGGGTCGATCATGGGGTGAGCCCTTCCGGCGGTGAAGAACTCATCCCCCAGGTCGACGATGCTGTTCTCTTTGCTCTTGTCGGGGTTCTCCAGGGCGAATTTCTCCGAGAGAGGTGTGTTGCTGTATGCCTCCCCCACGAGTTCCCTAAAGATGAGCAGGGTTTCGTGGGCCAAGGTCCCTCCGCTGTAAAGTCCGCGAACGTACTTCTTCTCGGCCCCCAGGCCGGCGGCGAGCCTTCTAGACGATTCCAAAAGATCGTCGAAGGTAATTGAAACTCTCCTTTCAAACTCCTTCTCGGCGCCCCCACCAGATGCTTGTGCCGCCCTGAGGACCGCTGAGTGGAGAGTCTTAGCGTACCTCACCCGCCCTCCCAGGGTCGGGGGGGAGTCCTGTCCGAGGAAGCAGGCCACCACGGGCTTTGTCGTCCTCCTGACGACGTAGGCCATGACTTCGCCCATCACTCGCTCAGTGGGTGTCTTCGCGATGATCATGAGCACGCGTGTGTTTTCGTCTGCTTCGAGCAGGCCCAGGCAGTCCTTCATCATGATTCCACCTACCTTCTCCGAGACGTCAGTACCGCCTACACCTAGGGCGGCGGAGACTCCGAGGCCGATTCTGTCGAGCAGAATGGAGACTTCCTGAATCCCTGTTCCTGCCGACGCAACTATCCCGACGTAGCCCTTCTTCACGGAGTTGGCGAATCCCAGGCCGACGCCGTTGATTATCGAAGTTCCGGCGCCGGGCCCCATCACAAGGAGCCCCTTGGAGCTGGCGTATGTCTTGAGCTCGACCTCTTGTTCAAGGGGCACGTGGTCGCTGAACAAGTGCAGGTTCACGCCGTTGCGGAGGAGCTCCATCGAAGGCCCGAACGCCTGGCCTCCTGGGACCGAGACTACTGCGAGGTTGGCCCCTCCTGCTCGTTGAAGCGCAGACTGAATGCTATGGGCCGTGGAGATCCTCGGCCCCATTGACGCGGCCGGAGGCGACATTACCAGGCGCTGCACCCGGTCCATCACTTCCCCGGTCTTTGCGCTGCTCTCCACCTTCACGGCTATGATAAGGTCGCCGTCCCCCGCCCCCTTGGTCTCCTGGCCCAGTAGCCCCAAGTCCCTAAGGAGCCGCTTGTTGGTGTCGGTCCCCATCGAGACTACTGCATCGTCCACCCCGTCGAGCTTCTTCACATCCTCGGTGAGGCGCATCAGCTGGATAGAGTCGCGGAACAGGTTGCGCTTTACCACAGTGACAAGAGGCAACGACAGAAAGCGTTTCTCAATTCATGTTAAGGCTTTCCGTCCTACAAACCTTTAACAGGTCTGGCGACAAAAACCGGACGTTTGACAGTGTCAAGGGAGGAAGTCGAGGAAGCCAACGAGAAGGCAGTCGACAGGATGATGGAATCCGAGCCTGTCTGGGTCGACATCGCACCTGCGGGGAAGAAGATGGGTCTGAAGTCAAAGACGGTTCTGCACGCCGGCCCTCCCATCGAATGGAAAGAAGCCAGCGGGCCTATGCGGGGTGCTATCATAGGCGCGGTGATTTACGAGGGATGGGCCGAGACGGAGAAGAAGGCCGAGAGGCTCGTCGAAGAGGGCGAGGTGAAGCTCGACTGCGACCACCATCACAATGCTGCAGGACCGATGGCAGGGGTCATCTCGCCGAGCATGCCCGTCTATGAGCTCGAGGATATGAAGTTCGGCAACAAGACGTACTCGAACATGAACGAAGGGATCGGGAAGGTATTGAGGTATGGCGCCTTCAGTAGCGAGGTCCTTGACAGGCTGCACTGGATGTCCGAGACGGTGGCGCCCGTTCTCCAGGCCACTATCAAGGGAATGAAGAAGGCCAAGAGAGGCATGGCCCTGAAACCCATGATGGCACAGGCGCTCACCATGGGGGACGATTGCCACAACAGGTACGTTGCGACGACCTCGCTGTTCGCCAAGCAGATAGCGCCGTTCCTCGTGAAAACTGGCTATGATGCCAAGACGCTTTCGAAGGTGAGCGAGTTCATCGACGGGAACAACTTCACCATGCTCAACATGGGGATGGCTGCCGCCAAGGCAATGACCCTTGCAGGGCACGGGGTGAAGTACAGCACCATCGTCACGGTCATGGCAAGGAATGGGACGGAGGCAGGCATCTGGGTTAGCTCGCTCGGGAACAGATGGTTTTCGACGAAGGCACCGGTACCGAAGGGCTTGTGGTTCCCAGGCTTCACGGAGGCCGATGCCAACCCCGACCTCGGGGACAGTTCCATCACGGAGACGGCGGGACTGGGAGGGTTCGCCATGGCGGCAGCCCCTGCCATAGTATCTTGGGTTGGTGGGAGCGTCCAGGCGGCCATCGAAGTAACCGAAAGAATGTACGAGATAACCCAGACCCAGCACAAGCACTTCCTGATCCCGTTCCTGGACTTCCGCGGAACGCCGGTCGGGATAGATCTGAGGAAGGTGCTAAAGACTGGGGTCACCCCCATGATTAACACGGGCATCGCGCACCGGAAGGCAGGCGTTGGGCAGGTCGGGGCGGGGACGGTGAGCTTCCCCATGCAGGTCTTCAAGGACGCCTTTGAGGCGTTCGTAGAAAAGTACGGAACATGATCCAACGGGCCTCTAGTGTAGGAGAGCTCGCGGCGAGGTTCATTGCAAGGCGTGGGAGAGGGGAGGTCACCAGGGCGTTCCAGAAGTCGGCCTACGTCAGGACTGGAGGAGACTATCTCCTACTTCTCTGGGGGGACCTAAGGTCTCCGATCGCAGTCAACATGGCGTACGAGGACGGTCGGCGGCCTCTACTGGAGCAGGGAGAAGGGTGTTCCCTCGGAGGACGGAGGGTCGTGTTTGAGTCTTGGACTGTGGACGCCAACGAAGCGAAGGTCCACAAGAGCGGTCTGACAAGGAGAAGGAGGATCGCCCTCCCCGAACAGAGGGACGTTGTCAAAGGAATGGCGATGCTGAAGTCCCTCTACGATGCGTACTCCTCGGGGCCCACCCTCCCTTCCGATGAAGCTTTGAAGTCGTTCGCATTGGAAACCCTCGTCCCCTTCTCGGAAGGAAGGGGGGTCCGTGTCTACGAGCCAGAGCGGTACCTTCCGATGATTGGGAGAGGAGGAGGATTCACCCCGGCAGGGGACGACTTTGTGGGGGGGTTCGTTGCGACGTGCAACTATTTCGCGAGGTGCACCGGGCTTCGCCAGATCTCGATTCCCGCACGGCTCCTCGCAGGGAGAACCGTCCCCGAGAGCGCAGCCCTCCTGTCATACGCTTCGAAGGGGTACGTAGACGAGCCCTTCGAGAAACTTGTCCTCGGAGTCCTGAGAGGAAGGGCGTTTTTCGACGACCTCCTCGAAGTCGCCCACAGGGGGCACACATCTGGGATCGACGCGTCCCTAGGGGTGGTCCTAGCCGGGGCGGCTCTATCGGACCGCTGTGCTGAGGGGGACGCCCTGAGGGAGTGCCTTCGGGTAATGTGGAATGTGTGAGGGAGAACGCTTTATACCGTCCAGAACCGCCACAAAAAAACCTGGAAAAGATGCAAGTGGAACGGCCCGTGGTCCAGACTAGAGGCCTCACGAAGAAGTTCGGGAGCCTCGTTGCAGTCAACAGCGTAGACTTCGAGCTGAAGAAGGGAGAGATTCACGCGCTGCTGGGAGAAAACGGCGCGGGGAAGTCGACCCTCTGCAACGTCCTGTATGGCTACTACAAGGCAGACGCAGGACAGGTATTTGTAAAGGGGAAGGAGGTCAAGATAGGTTCCCCTAAGGAAGGGATGAGGGCCGGGATAGGGATGGTCCACCAAGACTTGATGCTGATCCCCAACATGAGCGTACTCCAGAACCTTAGCCTCACGACGGACCTCAAATTGACCAAACCCATTTTGGAGTTGGGAGAAATCAAAGCCAAGCTGCTCGCCATGGAAGAGGCATACGGACTCCAAGTCGATCCGGAGGCCCTCGTGGAAGACATTTCGGTTGGGGAGAGGCAGAGGATCGAGATTCTGAAATGTCTTTTCATCGGGGCAGACATCCTCTTGTTCGACGAACCGACGAGCTACCTGACGGATATCGAATCTGAGAAGCTTTTCGTCAGCCTGAAGAAAATGGCCTCGGAAGGGAGGTCCATAGTCTTCGTCACTCACCACATTGACGAGGTGATGGCCATCGCCGACAGGATTACGGTGATGAAGCTAGGGAAGGTGGTCGCAACCAAGCTCCGAAGGGAGGTGACTCCTGATCAGCTCGCGATGCTTATCGTAGGGCGTGAAGTCATGTATAACGTCCAGAAACAGGACGTGCAGATGGGGCAGGTAGTCCTCCAGCTGACGGACGTCTCGGCTTTGAACGACCTCGGGACGCCGGCGTTGAGGAACGTATCACTAGAGCTGAAGGCGGGTGAGATACTCGGTGTGGCCGGAGTCTCTGGGAACGGCCAGCGCGAGCTGGACGAGACGATAACCGGGATGAGAAAGCCGACATCCGGGAAAGTCATCCTCGATGGGAACGATATGACAAAGAAGAAACCGGACGAAATCCGGAGAGCTGGCGTCGCCCACATCTGCGAAGAGCACAAGACGGGCTTCGTGTTCGACTTCTCGTTGAAGGACAACTTGATCCTGCAGCCCTTCATCGCAGAGCAGTTCAAGCGGCAGATGCTCCTGGACGAGTCGAAGATCCGGAACAAAACGAAAGAGCTGCTCAGAGACTATAACGTAATGGCGAGTTCTGAGGACGCCCCTCTCAGGACCCTCAGCGGGGGGAACAGACAGAAGTTCCTGCTTGCAAGGGAACTCTTCTGGGGACCCAAGGTCATCGTGGCGAACAACCCTACAAAAGGGTTGGACGTGGGATCGGCCGAATACATCCGGAACGTCCTGATGAAGCAGAAAGCCGGGGGGAAGGCGATAATCATGATATCCGCTGACCTCGATGAGATACTTGACATGAGCGACAGGATCGCAGTAATGAACCAGGGGAGAGTCGCGAAGGTCGTCGATACAAAGAACGCCGACATCCACGAGCTCGCTACACTCATGACTACGAGTGCGAAAGTGTAGCTCTGACTATCCCTTGCGGTACGGCTTCAGCAGGAACTTGGGCGCCCTAGCCTTTCTCCCAAAGACGGGAATTAGGGCCAGAAGGAAGACGTAGGGGAGCATGTTGAATAGGGTGGAGACCGATGCCACGGTGGAACCGGCTATCGAGATGTACTCGTTCTGAAGGGCATATACCAAGTTGAAGGACAGTGCAGCGAAAAGGGTCCGATAGGGCTTCCAATTCGCAAAGTAGATCATGGCCAGCACGATGAAGCCTCTTCCCGCTATTATGTTGGTCTGGAACCCAGGGACGAAGGCGCCCGCGAAGTAGGAGCCTGCTACGCCGAACATCAGGGCGCCGAACAGAATTGCAAGAAATCTGACCTTGTTTACATTGACCCCCATGTTATCCGCTGCTTTAGGATTCTCCCCGACGGCTAGCACCCTGAGTCCCAGCGAAGTTCGGCTGAGGAAGATGGACGTGAGGACGACGAGAACTATGGAGACATAGGCCATGACGTTTTGCCTGAGGAAAATCGTACCGATGACGGGTACAGTTCCCCAGCCTGAGAAGATGGGCGGGAGCGTGGCGTAGTTAGGCGTGAGCCCGCTAGGATAGGCGGTGTTGAAGACTATGAAGGAAAACCCCAGGCCAAAGAGATAGATTGCAAGACCCAGCGCTATCTGGTCCAGGCGGACCTGAAGTGCGAAGAAGGCAAAAACCACACCGATTATACCCGCAGTCCCAAGAGCGGCTAACAGCGCAATCCAGGGGTTCCCTGTCTTGTAGTCGACGAGGAAAGTTGTCACCAGAGACATTAACATGACACCCTCCAGGCCCATGTTCGCCACCCCGGATTTTTCTGATACAATCTCCCCCATTCCCGCGAACAGGTAGAAGGGTGAAAGCGCGAGAGTGGTCGAGAGCACGGCAGTCGCGATGTCGGAGACGGAGATCAAGTTACATTCCTCCTCTCAGTCAGGTAATTGCCCATGAGAATCCCAATCATCATAACACCTTCCATGGCGAACACGACGTAGGTCGGCACATTGACCGTAGTTGCCATCGACTCTGCGCCGTATGCTATGTAGGCGAAGAAGAACGCGGAAATCCCGATTCCCAGCATATGTTTCCTGCCCACAAGGGCGACGATGATGGCGAGTAAGCCGTAGTTGGTAGAGAACGAGCCAATGTCGAGTTCGTATCTGTAGCCCATCATGTAGGTGGCACCCGCAAGCCCCGCGAGCGCACCCGCGGCCAGCATGGTGATGGTCATGACATAGGGGATGCTTATCCCTGCGTATCTTGCGGTCTCGGGGCTCTCCCCGACAGTATTTGCCTTGACCCTGAACGGAGTGCGCTCGACCAAGAAATAGAGGATGATCCCAGTCGCGATCGTTGCAGGCACAGCGTAGGTGATTGGAACGCTCCCGATTATGTTCGGTATCTGGAACTTGGCCGGAAGCACCGTCGTAATTGGGAAGCCGAGGGCTGTTCCGGGACTCTTAATGGGCCCGCTGAGCATGTAAAAACCGAAATTGATCGCCACCACATTCAGAAGAATCGTGACGACGATTTCGTTCGCACCAAATCTCACTCTGAGTATGGTCGGAACCGCGATCCAGAGGAGCCCACCGAGTGCGGCGCCCAGGATCATGGCAACGTAGAGGACGGGCCAAGGGAGAAACGCCAAGTAGAGGTAAACGAAGAACACCATCACCGTCCCGGCCAGGAACTGGCCCTGGGCACCTATGTTCCAAAGTCCGGCCTTTAGCGCAAGACCTACCCCCAAGGCCATGGTGTAGAACATCACGAATAGGACGAAGATCTGCTGGAGGCCGCCCGCGAGCGTGATTGGGCCGAGAAAAAGGGAAGACAGGGCGACTTCGATGTTGCCACCGGCGTACACGACCACGGCGAGCCCGGCGGATATACCGAGCCCTACGGCAACGAGGTTGTACGCCGTCGCCCGTAGCCATCGAAGGCCCTGCGTATTCTCATGCACCCACTAAGGTAGACTCGAAGCTGGCGGGAGGTAGTTGAACTGCGCAGCCATGTTCCCGGTCGGCGTCCCGCCGCCGGCGGGCACCGTTAGAGTTGTATCACCGCAGGTGGACGCATATGCGCTACCTGTGTTGACGAAGCAGTAGGGGGAACCGCTTGATGTTGAGGCGAAGGAGATGACGATCTGACCCTCTACGATGTCGCTCTGTAGTGCTAGGCCTGCAGCTGCAATCTTTGCTGGGACATTAGGACCAGGTTGTACCTTTTCAAGGCCCGAGGCCATATCGACCTTGGTATAGCCCCAGTGCCAGTTGTTGTTGACATAGTCCAGCATTGACTTGAATATTGGGCTCGCATAGTCTATCACTATCGAGCCGAGCAGGACTCTGTTGTCAGCTGGTTCGATCGCAGTCAGGTTCGTGTATACGTTAGTAGCCCATACCTGGGGCGACGTGGGCTGTGCCATCGCCGCGCCCAAGACGCCTACGTCAATGCCGTCCCCAGAGGAGAAGACAACGTCGGCGCCAGCCGTGTAGTCATTGCTCGCAGAAGTCTGGGCTCCCGATACGTCAGCCCAGGCGAATGCCTCGAACGTGTTGGTGATACTGGGTGTGACTGAACTCGTATACATGACCCCTGAGATGAAGCCCTCGTGACCCTGCCATATCGAAGGAATGTCACCGCCGCCCACCAGGCCGAACTTGTGTGCCTGGCTGATCATTCCTGCCATGGCGCCTAGGACAAAGCCGCCGCCGCTGAGGTCCAGCCAAATCCTATAGACGTTGGAGTAGTTTGCCGCCGTGCAGTCAATGCAGACAGACATGATGTTGGGGTTCTGGCCTGCGAATGTGTTTGCTTCTTGCTGGTACTGACCGCCCATGAACACGACTATGTTGTAGCCCTCGGACGCCCACGTTCCGGCCGGCACCGCGGCGTCGGTCCCTGAGGCAATGTTTTCGGAGGTGCTCAGAGTGAAGTTGTATTCGCTCTTGAGCTTCTGCATTGCGTTATACGCGTTGTAGTTCCAAGAGTCGTCTGCCGGAGTCAGCGGCAGGACGAGTCCAACCTTGAGCTTCGAGAGTGCGCTAGCTTGTGCAGCCGTGGCCATGGTGACGGTTGTAGTCTGGGTCACGGTGGATGCCCCGGTTCCTGTTCCTTGGACGGTGGTCGTGGCCGTCGATGTCGTGACAGAAGTAGGAGGATAGGCGAATGTGTATGCTACTGCGCCGATGAGGATGACGATGATTACGATGAGTGCACCTACGAGTGCTGTGATTCCGTTTCTTTTCGTCCCTTTCATCAGGCTGGAAAACGGTTTTGGTCGTTATTTAAGGGCGATTGCTTAATGGTTGGGCGATAGAAGTCTCAACTCAGTTTTGCTTTTACACAATCAAAGAGTTGAGTTACTATTTTCTTAATGTTCCCCTCGACCAACGGCTTCGCAAGGCTCCCCAGTGGGCCATTGATGTTCACGTTGGCGTCCCAGCTCACGTCGGACTCCGCCTCCACTGCCGTAACGCCGATGTTGACGACAGCGCTGAACGCGCTGCCAGCTCCCGACCCAGAGAGTTCGAGGATGGCGTTGTGGGTGTCGCGGTCCTCCTTGACCACCTTCGTCTGTGTCTGGAAGGTCCCTCGGATGAACCCGATGGAAACCTTGACGGCAGCAGTGATCCGCTTGTTCTCCCCTATGGTGTATGTCTGCAGCCCCGGCACACACTCTATCACCTTGGCGGGGTCGGATGTGTAGTCCCATACCTTATCGATGTTGCTCGGAATGTGGAACTTGCCTTGAAGTTGCATAGGGCGTCGCTCACCTCTGATGTCTTAAGGCTTCACCGTGCGCGCCGGCCCAGCCAAAGAGGTTAGGGACAGGAGATAAAGCAAGTGCCCATCGGCTTCGCTTCATGAAGGCAAACCCCCTAGCAGGCTTTCTCGAGTCCGTGGAGGTCCGGATGATCCGACCTCCGAGGGTGGCGCTGCGGACGGACAACGGCCCTGTCAAGGGGCTCATGGTATCGATTCAGGACAAGGGACTGCTCGAACCGATCATCGTCAGGCCAGTAAAGGACGGGTTCGAAGTTGTCGCCGGCATGAGGAGGTACGAAGCGTGCAGAAAGCTTGGATGGCGGAGGCTCCCGGCACACGTGGTGGAACTCGACGACAGAGAGGCGCTCGAAGTTTCGTTACTCGAGAACATCCAACGGGAGACCCTGAGCCCGATCGAGGAGGCTAGGGCATTCCGGAACTACGTCGAAGAGTTCGGCTACGGTGGGGAGACGGAGCTCGCCCGCAGAATTGGGAAGAGCCAGGAGTACGTCAGCAGAAGAATCGGACTCCTTTCACTCCCCCAGCGGGTGCAGGACCAGATTATGCGGCGCCGCATAGCTCCAAGCGTGGCCCAGGAGCTGACAATGCTGAACGACGACGTCGCAGAGGAGATGGCGGATGAAATAGGGGAAGAGGGGCTCTCTCTCAGGGAGGTGCGGAAGATCATCAGGAGGAGACAGCCAAGGGCCAAGACGGGTTCCGAGCAAGGGTTCTTGAGAAACGACTCCGAGGCGACCGAAAGACGTGTTCGAAGAATCTCAAGGGAGCTGAACATAGCAGTTGCTTCGCTTGGAGGGACGGTGGTAAGGCTGGGAGAGGTCGCTGAAGGGCTCGAGGACGAGTGGCTAGTCAGGGATTCCATATTCGTCTGCCGTGACAACATAAGAGAGCAAATCGACAATCTGACGAAGCTGAGGCGAAAGATAGAGCGCGCCCAAGACACGAATCCAAGCCTGCTCACCTTGATCCGCTAGTCGGGTGGTCAGTCGACGGGGCAGGCGGCAGAGAAGCCAAGCGTGTGTAACACTGCGACAGCCTTATAGCGATTCGAGACTCGTCGCGGCCCATGTCATCTGATTGGTCACCGCCCGAAAAGGTAACCCTTCACGAAGTGAAAATCAACGTTGAAGACATCGAACCAATCCTGAGAGGCTTCGAGTCCCCGCTGCTGAAGATCGAATACCCCGCGGGGTACGTCAATCTCCCCACAGGCGAGAAGATGGTGATACGCCGCGCAAAGAAGGAGGAAGCCCCGGTCGTCATGCAGACCGCCATGAAGCTGTTCGACCATGACACTGATTTCTTCGACCTGGTTTCGTCCAGGGTCTACGCTGAGTTCCTCGGATGGTACAGGAACAGGATGAAGGATCACGTATCCCTCCTTGGCATCATTAACGGTGAACTCGCGGCCATAGGCAACTTCAGGCTCTGGGACAATGATATCGCGATCAGCCTCCACACCCTGACCTTCAAGAGGAGGGCAGGAATCGGGGCCACCATGTACGCAGCGAAGGCGGAGTACGCCTTCGACCTGATGAACACGAAGGAATGGTGGGCCACCTACGAGAGCTACACCGGGTATCGATACTGGGCCATCAAGTACGCCCAATACGAGAAGCCGTACCCTCAGATGCAGCACGAGCTCGGAGGGTCAAGGATCTTCTTCACGACTAAGGAGGACTGGGACAGGTTCGTGAAGCCGATGCTGAGAGACAGGCTCCCAATCAGGCCCGCGCCCCCAGACCTGCTGCGCTCTGCCGAGAAGGTAGTTCCCCCGAAGGAAGTAGAAGTTTAGGGGCGGTCCCGGGTAAACTCCCCGGGTCTGCACGGGAATGAACCTGCTTCGCCTAGGGTGCACTTCAGGTTACTGATGTTTTTTATACCTCAGGGGAGGCTCGACCCAACAATGAAACTCTATGACCTGTCGCAACCGCTGAACCAAGAGACGCCATTCTGGCCTCTCTACCCGCCGTTCGAGGTCAAATTCATCAAAAGAAAGCCGGAGCAGGGCGTGAACGCCCAGTACATCATGACTTCGAACCACATGGGCACTCACCTCGACGCACCGCTTCACTTCGTGACCAACGGCAAGACAATCGACCAGATTCCCCTGACCTGGCTCTACGGCCCCGGAATCATCGTGGACGTCAGCGAGGTGGGCGACCTAGGCATATACACCAAAGAGATCGTCGAGAGGAACGCAAAGGAGGCGGGCGGAGTCAAGGACGGAGACCTCCTCATCCTCTACACAGGCTGGAGCAAGTACGCCTGGTATCAGCCCCCTAAACCTAAGGGGACCGCGGATGAAGAGCGGTACATCCACATGCACCCAGGTCCGACGAGGGCCTTCTGCGACTATCTCCTAGAAAAGAAGATACACATCTGGGGAGTGGATGCGGTTTCCACTGACCACCCCATGAACCTCCCCATCGGAAGATTCCTTCCACGGGTGAGTACCAAGGTGAGAGCCGCAGCAGATAAGAAGTTCGGGAAGGAAAACGTGGACAAACTCTTCCCCGAAGAAGACTACCAGGTGACTCACAACATCCTCTTTCCCTACGACTGCATCCACATCGAGAACATCGGAGGTCAGATCGAAGAGGTCCTAGGCAAGAGAAAGGCGTTCAGAACCACAATAGGCTGCTTCCCCTGGCTCTTCAAGGGCGGAGAGGCCGCCTTCGCAAGAGTCGTAGCCTTCGTGGAGTAGTTCAGCGCTGGAGACGGGACGAACTAAGATGGAAACGCCATCGGTGGGCTGGCTACTTGGCATTGCGGACGACGGGAGGCTGACAGACGTCGAAGGCGCCGAGATCGATCTCGGCAAGCCTCTCCCTGCGGACACTCTGGC
>DASPOK010000020.1:0-9461 GCA_035626075.1 Nitrososphaerales archaeon | reverse complement strand
TCCTCGCTGGTTTCTTGGCTGTCGTCACAATACTCTTGCTGGTAACAGTGGGCGAAGTCGCATTCAAGCGGATTGGATTCAATTCCTTCGAGTATGCCCTGATTCTGATAGGCACTCTGGTTGGCAGCACCATCAACATTCCAGTTTGGAAAGCCCAGAGCAATGAACCTCTCATAGAGATTCAGGCGGTGAGAGTTTTCGGACTGTACTACCGAATACCGCGGGTACGTCTCAGGCAGGTTTCGACAGTGATCGCAGTGAATGTCGGAGGTGCAATCATCCCCGTGCTGGTTTCGATGTATCTGCTGGCCGGGCATGCCAACCTTTTGGGAGAGGCGGCGGCAGGCTCAATCGTCATGGCCATTCTTGTGCACCTCATGGCGCGCAAAGTCAAGGGAGTTGGGATTGTGACGCCCGCGCTCCTGCCTCCTGTCGCTGCAGCGCTGATAGCGTACGTGTTCGCTCCTGGTTCGCCGGCAATAGTTGCATATGTCTCGGGCACTTTGGGCGCTCTCGTTGGTGCGGACCTGACGAACCTGCGAGGCATAACCAAACTCGGCGCCCCTGTAGCCAGTATCGGAGGAGCGGGAACTTTCGACGGTGTATTCTTGACAGGCCTTGTGGCAGTCCTTTTGGTCCCCCTCCTCTAGAGCGCCGAAGCGGTCGAACGCAGGTAACTGATGCGAACACGACGTGTAGAGAGATCTTCGGCTTGGGCTAGACGGGAACCCGGTAAGGCTCGCCGCCATACGCGATGCAGGCGCGGGCTGAACCCATACAGGTTCGAATCCATTTCAACCACTGCTCAATCATCTTTCGTTAACGAAAGGTTCGGCCGGGGTCTCGCAGTGCCTGAAGGGGATCTTTACGACTTCGTCACGCTGAGGGGCGCCTCCCTGAAGGAGTCTTCCCTCTGGGTAATTTACTCCTTGTGCCAAGAGTGCTGGCCGTTACCGTACTGGTGCGGGCGCCCGCGTCGTAGTCCTAATCACGAGGACGCATATATACCGTAGGCCGAGGGAATCGCGCAAGGTGACGACCATGGCGCAGGCCGTCGAGGGTGGTCGGTCCCGCATCAAGACCTGGTACGTCACTCTTGCCGCCATAGCCCTCAGCATCGTCATCCTCGTCATCATAACCTCGGTCAGCGGCATCGACCCGACGGTCATCTTCACCATTCCTCCCATCTTCCTCTTGGGGGCCATCTCAGCCGTCGCCCTTAGGCTCCTCCTCACGGGCGTCCGGTTCAACTACATCCTCAGGGCGTTAAGCGACAGGAAGTACCCCTTCTTTCAGAGTTTGGCCGTCCGTATCGGCAGCGATTTCGTGGCCCTCACCAGCCCGGCGTACGTAGGCGGGGAGGTGGCCAGGGCGGCTTGGATAGTGGAGCACGGGGAAGCGTCTGGGAAGGCCATGTGGCTCCCCTACGTCGAGATAGTCTTTGACGTCTATGCCGGGTACGGGATTGCCGTCGCGGCTGGCGCGTACGCTTTACTCGAGGGCTACGTCTTCCTTGGGGTAGTGGTTATGGCGGTCTCCCTGGGCTTATTGACGACAGTGACATCCGTCGTCCTTCTTTCCCGCAAGGGGCTCATCCGGATGCCTTCCTTCATGGCAAGGCCTCTCCGCTGGGTCGTAGGCGAGCTCAGAGCGCAGGCCCTTATGGAAAAAGGTGACGCCTTCCTAAAGGAGTTCTGCGAGGCAGCCGACATCACCTTCACGAGGAAGAATTCCTTGAGGCTGTTCGTGGTGGGCATCTACACTTTGGGCACAGTCATCCTGGCCGCGGCGACACTGTGGCTCGTCTCTGCAGGCCTCGGTCTCCACCTGTCCTTGCTAGAGTGCGCCCCCGTGGTCTACGCCGCCATTGTGTTGGGTAACTTGCCAATAACGTTGGGGGGCTCCGGGGTAGTCGAGGCCAGCGTATACTTCTTCACGTCCCAAGTCTTCGGCGTGAGCTCATGGCCCATGGTCTTCGCCTGGAGGATACTGACCTACCACTTCGTGTTGGTCATAACAGGAATCTGCGGCTTCGTCATCCTCCATAGGTACTCAGGGTCTAACAAGCGGGCGCCTGGGCCGGCGCCAGGGGCTTCTTCGGATAGTGCAGCAGGGACGATTATACCTATAATGAACGCAAAAGTGAATTTCCTGGACAGTGTTTTCGTTCATTGAAAGTCAAGTTCCTCGTGACACCCGTGGGGTTGGTGATGGGGAACATCATATCAGCGCAGAGGCTGAAGGAAGCATTGTCGAACGAGGGGGTCACAGTGAGCGACGACGTGGCAGAGAAAGGATACGACATCCTCCACGTGCACACCCCCTTCCCGCCATGGAACGCTCTGGAGGTGAGGAAGGCCAAGAAGCAGGGGGTGCCAGTGGTCATCCATGCCCATACTACTGCAGAGGACGCCGAAGGCACCTGGACGGGGAGCACCCTCCTTTCAGGCTGGGTGGGGAGGTACCTGACATGGTTCTACAATCAGGCGGACCTCGTGCTGGTGCCGAGCGAATGGACCAGCAATCGGCTGCGGGCACGTGGCCTTAAGTCGCCTGTCGAGGTCCTGAGCAACGGCATCAACCTAGAAAGTTTCAGGTTCGAGCAGGAGAGGAGACGACGGTTCAGGGAGAGGTACGGCATCCCATTTGGATGCAGGGTGGCATACATGGTGGGCGTCGTCTGCCTGAAGAAGGGCGTCGAGGTCTTCCCCGAAGTGGCTAGGGCGGTCCCTGATATGGACTTCATTTGGGTGGGCAGGCGCTCCAACCTCTATCACCCATTCAAGGCGGCCAGGGCTATCGGTCAAAGCCCGGAAAACGTCCGGTTCATCCATGACGTCCAAGACATCTTGGACGCCCATTGCGGATGCGACATATTCTTCACCCCTTCGTTCGCCGAGAACCAGGGGTTAGCCTTGATGGAGGCCATGGCCGTGGGGAGGCCGGTCGTCGCGCGAGCCCTGCCAGTCTACGAGGGACTGCTCCGGAACGAGAGGAACGCCCTCTTGGGGGACTCTTCGGCCGATTTCGTCAACGCCCTGAGGAGGCTGCGGGTGGATGATGGTCTATCGGAGTCGCTGGCCCGAAGGGGGAAGGAGGCGGTGGATTCCCATGACTTGAGGAATGTGGCCAAGAGGCTCGTCTCCATCTATGACTCTCTTCTGCAGCACGATTCTTTATAGAGGGCAAAGACATCCCGGCGCCATGCCGCGGATCAGGCGCCTGCCTGTCAGCAAGTACCTTTCCACGCTCAGGTACGCCTACGCCGACTACGCGGCAAAGGACTTCCGCTTTCCGTTCTACTGCTCCTTCAAGGTCCTCCAGCGATGCGACTCTCGCTGCGAGTTCTGCAACGTCTGGAGGTCCCCGACGCCTGACATGCCCACCGAGAAGGTGTTCAGAGTTATCGACAACATCGCGAACTCCAGCGTCGTCCTACTCAGCCTGGAGGGAGGAGAACCTCTGCTGAGGCCTGACATCGGCGAGGTGCTTGAATACGCCCGGACCAAGCCCCTCTACCTCCTCTTTACTTCGAGCGGGAAGCTCTTCGACAGGAGGCCCATGAAGGAGTACTCGAAGTACCTCGACTTCCTTCATGTCAGCATAGACGAAGGTCACAGGAACCTCGACCTCTACGACTCCCTTCCTGAGTACGTGTCTTGGGGGCCCATTGTCTGCGTGCAGATAGTGGTGATGAAGGAGGACCTCCCAGAACTGGAGTCCAAGATCAGGAAATGCCACGATGCCGGAGCCAAGGCCGTCGTGATGCCGGCCTGCCACCTCCCAGGAACCGAAGACTTCCTGCCGAACACCAGGGCCTTCAGAGATGAGGTCCTGAGGCTCAAGAACAAGTATCCAGGGACCATCATAACCACCGACAAGTACCTGAGGACCCTCGAAGTCCCACACAGCTGCAATGCGGCTTCGGTAATCATCGATGCGGACGGATTGCTCTACTATCCCTGCAGGACGTTGATGGAGAAGAGCATCGACGTGTCTGAGAAGCCTTTCATGGGGTTCCTAGGCACGGAGAAGGCCAGGGAGTGCAGGGAGAAGATGAAGAGCTGCAGCATCGACTGCCACTGGTATCAGTACTTCGCGACCGACTCGTTCCTCTCCCTCAGAAGCGGCATCTCAGCTCTCAGACCCTATGCGGACGCCCTCATATAGGAAGGTCAGGCGTTTCGGGCAGTCCCAGTGATCACGTCGACGGCCTTCTCCACAGCCCTGTCGGTTGGATACTTCAGCTCGGGGGAGCGGAAGGAGAGGGCCTCCTCCAGCTGGGACTTTAGGTCCAGTTCCTTCTCCTGGACGCTGTAGAAGTTCCTCCTCTCCATGTGGTGCTTTGCAAGGTACTCTTGCTCCGGCTGTCCAGACGTGGGGATGAGGAACCCCCTCTTCCTGAGAGAGCAGAGGTCCATCAGAGTGGAATAACCGGACCTTGCGATGACTATCTTCGACCTGTTGAGCAGCTCCTCCCTTTCCGCCCTCCCTAGGTAGCTCTTGACGTTGGGTTCAATGTGACCGTTGTTCATCTGACCGTCGTCAGGCTTGCCTAGCGACACCACCACTCTACCTTCGAAGGCGTTCAGCTGCTTCCGGACCAGGCTTTCGAAGGCACTCCTTTGAGGTTCAGGGCCGGAGATGGAGACGAAGATGTCCACGTCCTGGACGGCAGAATGATAGCTGAACTCGGACAGCACCCCGATGTAGTTCAGGCGTTTCTCGTCTATAATAGAGAGGCCGTGGGCGAGCCTGCCAGCCAGGCCGTCCTCCTCGAAGTCGGGCACGAGGACGCCGGCGTACCGCTTGAAGAAGTAATTGTTGTAGATCTCGGTCCCGTTTTCAAGAACCCTGGTGCCGAGAGGGTTCAAGATCCTGAGCTGATGGCTCATGAAGAAGCTTGGAACATCACGCGAATAGAAGCCAAAGCGATTGTCGGAGAAGATCACATCCATCTTCCGCCTCACGAGCAACCTCCTCACGAAATCACGTTCGCGGAGCATCGCGGTGACGTACATGGGGAACCGGAACAGCGTGCTCGGGACCAGGAAGCTCGGGTTCAGCGTCTCCGCCGGTTGGTAGTCATCCAGCCACGCGAAGTTGGGGCCTGGGCCAAGCTCCTTCTTCAGCATGCTCAGGGATCTCCCGCTCGAGACCACGGTGACCTCGTGGCCCTCGTCGATGATCTTCCTTATGATGGGGAGGCTGCGAGTGGCGTGGCCAAGGCCCCACGAGCAGATGCCGAAGAGTATTCTCATTTTCGGTCAGGCACTTAAGACGGTAGGCCTGTGAGAGAATGAACGAACATGGCTAAAATTCTTCCTCGGGCTCTTTCTCTTCTTCCCAGTGGTCTTCCTCCTCCTTATCCTCAGTCGACATTCCTCTCTGCACGAATTCCACCATGACCTTCGATGCGTCCTTTGAGATGGGAGGCCCATGCCCCGGAAGCAGGTAGTCGTATCTGTACGTGGAGATTTTTTTTACGGAGGCCCTTGCCTGTTCCATGTTGACGGTCGTGGCTCCCGAAGGAAGGCGAGGCCTGCCACTGGAGTCCGTCCTCAGCGCGTCTCCGACGAAGATAGCATCATTCTCCCTGTACAGGCTTACGCTCCCGTCGGTGTGCCCGGGGGTGTGAATGACGGTAAGGCCTAGTATCCTGTCAGAGTCTTTGAGAAGTATGTCAGGCCGAACCGGCGTGAAGCGCATGAACGGGCTCATCAGCCCGAAGAGGACGCCCATGGGGCCCTTCACCTCTTTGAGCTTCTTCTCACCCGCGAGCCTTGGAGCATCGGCCCCGTGAATCGCCACCTTCGCACCTGTCGTAGTCCTCAGCTTCGCCACGCTCCCCGAGTGGTCTATGTCGGAGTGAGTCAGGATGACGTACCTGAGAGTGGTGCCAGGTTCTATCGAGGACCTCCCCGCATACTCGATTATCCTCCCCTCATTTCCAGGCATCCCAGCGTCTATGACCGCAGCTCCTTCGTCCGAGGAGACGAGATAGGAATTCGCACCACGTACGCCGTCGATCCTGTGTATCCCGCGAGCAATCTCCACGCTGGAGCGCGCCTCGCGGGAATCATATACGTTTTGCCCACGGAGGGGATGGTGGAAGGCGGCTCGAGGTTGGCAACAACGAAGAGTTCCCAGAACCGAATCAGAATTGCACGATGACTGCCTCTTCCGTCTTCTCGATCCGAGGCTTGATCCCCGCCATCTGAGAGAGGGTCTCTATCTGAACCGAGAAGAAGAGCGACCCCTTGTAACCAAGTTCGTGCCTGAATGTGACGATCTCTCTATCGTCCAGCTTCTCGTTGAAGGTCCCCAGTCCTCCGCGCTCGGCAGTGATACGAAGCGTGTCTACGATGGTGTCCGCATTGATGCGACCGTATCTCCCCAGCACGGCAGACTTCATGACGCCCTCCGCGGATAGTTTCCCAAGGGCCACCACATCCTCTTCCGAGAGCCGAGAAAGCATCTCCGCGAAGACAGGCGTCGGCAGGGTCACGAGCATTGGTCTCACGTGAGGGAGGTCGTCGAAGAGGTGCGCGTAGAGCACCTGATTCACAAGGGTGTTCAGGCTCGTCCTGTTCTTTCTCGCCTGCTCCCGCAGCGCCTTGTATACCTTGTCAGGCATCCTGAAGGTCGCAGACTCGGTCTTCTCGACGGGCTCGTTCTTCGCCCGCATGCCTGGCACGAAGTCCGTCGCCTTATTTGAACATGAATGCTGATTATTGCAGTCAGTTCGCTTGCAATCACGGGCTCCCACTTTTGAGAATTGAAGACCCGCCTAAAATATCGCCTGCCGATTCGAAACTTGACCGTATTTGGCAACTAAGTACGACGTGATAGTGGTAGGGGCTGGACCGGGCGGCAGCACAGCGGCCAAGATTGCCGCCGAGAAGAAGCTGAAGGTCCTGCTTCTCGAGAGGGCAAGGACCCCGGGCGAGAAGAACATGTCTGGAAGCTACCTGTTCAGAAACGTCTGCGAGGAGCTCTTCCCGGGCTTCCAGAAGGCCGACTTCCACAAGGGACAGGTTCGCATCGGCGGAATCGACTTTCGTTGGTCGCTGGACGACGACGAGAAGAGGTACGGAATCTCGATAGCGCCTGGAGGAGAACCTATGCGTGACATGATGTGCGTGTTTCGCAACGAGAGCGACACATGGTTCGCCAACGAGGCTGTGAAGGCGGGAGCCGAGCTCAAGACAGCCCTGGCCACAGACGTCATCTGGGACACTTCCAAGGATGGAGGCCAACGAGTGGTCGGTGTCGTCACCGACCGGGGCAACTTCGAGGCCCCGGTGACGATCGATGCCTCAGGGATCCATTCGATGATAGCTCGGAGGTCTGGCCTCGTGACCTGGACGGGGGCCAAGGCACTGGAGAAGATCATGCTGGCGATAAAGTACATCTACCGGGTCGACGAGAAACTACTTCGAGAGAGGCTGCAGACATATTTCGACTCGGACGGGGTCGAGACCGACTGGGGGGCGATGCCGACCATGGCAGGGTCCACGGCGGCATATTGGGGATCCCATGCGGTGGGCGTGCCAGGCCGCGGCATCGTCAACATCATAGTCTATCACACACTGAAGGAGATGGTGGAGAATCGGGTCAACGTACACCAGCGCGCGCAATGGTATCTGAACCAGGCCCCGGTCAACAAGTTGATCGAAGGAGGGGAGTTCATCTATTGCAACTTCCACTGCCTTAACGCGGGCGACATAGTAGGGCACCCACCCAAGGCACAGCTTCCAGGCTTGATGCTCGCCGGAGACTCAGGCGGGTTCGGCAACCCACTCGACGACTTCGGGGCAAACGTCGCCATGACCATGGGAAAGATGGCAGCCGAGCTCGCCGCTGAGATGAAGAAGAAGGGGGACTACTCGGCCGAGATGTTCGCCAAATACGATGCCAGATGGCACGACTCGTTCATAGCCGAGGACAACATCCCCGAGATGGCCCTCCTGATGAGAGGAGAAGGCTTCTCAAAGACGCTGGGTACAATGGATGACGCCATATGCACCTTCTTCACGAAGAGGTTCAACAACACGTCATACCCGCAAATCATGCTCTCCATCATGCCCAAGATGATAGGAGTTCTTCCGACTCTCACGGACGCGGCCTACGCGATGAAGCCGATTGCCAAGAAGGGCGTGAAGATGGCGGCTCCTCTGATGGCGCTCTTCGATGCGACTGGAGCAGGGCAGACGCAATCGCACACCGAGAAGGAGGGAGGTGACTAGAATGGCGAAGTACAAACGGAGCGATCCCAGCATCCTCTACGGGCCCCAACTCGTCGGGCCGAAGGTTCGCGAGCTGCTCAAGGGGAAGTACGAGGTCATTGCAAAGACCAAGGAACACATCAAGGTGGACCCCGAGAAGTGCATCGGCATGGCCTGCCAGCTCTGCTACATCACCTGTCCGACTGGCTCCTTCGAAATGGAGAACGGGAAGGCAGTCTGGAAGGGGATCCAGGTGTGCGGGGAGAGTGGAGTCTGCCGTTACGTATGTCCAGTCGAGGCGATCGACTGGTCATATCCGGAGTCAGGCACAGGTATCGTGCTGAAGTACAGCTAGCCTCGGTGAGTGGCCCACAATCAGGGAGGTTATGACCGCTGACCGAGGTGCTGTAGAATGGCCGAGAAGAAGGCTTCGCCGATAGCCGGAATCCTGCCCCGACTCTGGGCCACCGACATGACTCTTCTCATCGGGATGGCCGGGATCATAATGCCGCGCCTCTTTGATAGCCTCGCGGCAAGCTTGGACGAGAAGCAGAGAAGGGCGATTGATAAGGTCCTCCCTGCGAAAGGAGGGAAGAGGATGTACGTGCAGCTGCTGGGCTCGCCAACTCCCCCCATAGTGGTTGAGTTGGCCCAGCCACTGAGGATGAGCACTAAGTCCGAGAAGGAAGTGCGAGAGCAGGGGATAAGGGGAATAAGATTGACCTGCGACGACGCCCTGCTCGCGGCGGGGGGCCTGACTGCGGGTGCAATGCTGAAGCTCCTCTGGCGTCTCAAGGGGCAGCTCTTTACCATGCTGCGGATATCTTGGACGTTCTTGCCCCTGCTCCGGCTGGGACGCTCTGAAATGAAGGACATGCAGGATAAGCTGAACGCGAAGACCGCGCCTTTGCTCGGACTGCTCGGTGTATGACTGCGGCAGGCAATCCGGGGAATGCTAGCAATAAGCTCAGAATGGACTCCACCTGACAGACGGAGCTTGAATGTGGCCGCTTGGAACCACGTGCATGCGCGACCGTTAGAATAGGTGGATGCCTCTCAAGACATCCTCTTGCTAGCAAACATAGGGAGTTCTGCCACACGAGGATACAAGAAGGAACACTGCATAGTCGACAGAGTTGCTGAAATTGCCGTAGTCGTTGACATATTCAATGAGCATCCCTGCCCTGGGCTGGTGTTGCGAGAGTATTAGCGTGAAGATGGAATCCCCGATGA
>DASPOK010000019.1:0-16813 GCA_035626075.1 Nitrososphaerales archaeon | reverse complement strand
GCTACCTAACGAAGGGCGATAGCCAGGGAAATCAGATAGGCGGTGACGAACCCGATTATTGGGCTATAGACCCATCCCTTGATTATGCTCCAAAGCACTTTCTTTCGAGCTCCCATGGATGCCAAAGCAGAGACTATGGCTTGGTTCATGGAAGCGTTGAGTCCCAGGAGGTTAAGCGCAGAGATTACAACAGACTTGGTTAGTTGGGAGGCAACGGCCTTCCTAGGGTCCATCGTCACGAGTTCCTCACCTACCCTTCTAATCAGCCTGGGCCCCCACATCAACATGCCTGCGTACATGCTCAGGCCACATGCGAACTTGGCGAACACAACGTCGAACCCGGCTCTCACCAGACCGGAGGCTGCATTGCTCACGTCGTTGAGGCCAAGGACCAACGCGGAGTAGAGCATGATCCCAATTATGACGAATCGAAAGTACCTGTTTTCTGAAGGCAGAAGACGGTAAATTCTCTTTCCAAGAAGGAACGAAACAAGCGGGCTGGCGACCCAACTGACCCCAAGCAGGACGAAGAGGCCGTAGTTAACGTCCGAGCCACTGGCAAGGGCCGCTCCGAGCACCGAGAACGCATACAACTGAATCGTCGAAGTGGGTACCTTGAGATACGTCGTCACATTCGCCATTAGGACCAAGGAAGCTAGGGCAGCCAGATTGTATACTCCGCTGATATTGGCCAGAGACACGTAGGTCGAGACGACGTTCGTCGCCACCGACCCGATTACGACGAATACTCCCGCAAGGACTATCCCGGAGTACATGGTCACGGCCCTGGAGCCGAAGGCAGGACCGACAACTGCCCCGGAGTAGTGATGACCCATGCTCCAAGCCGCGGCGATTGCGAGGACGAACGTGAGCAGAGTCACGACAGACTGGCTCAACATGCCGAGGCCTCCAGCCGCTGCCTAGGTTCGATACCACGGACGGGAGGAGATATCAACAGCGAACTAATCAAATGAACGCAAAATGAACAAACTAAATAAACGCCTCACCTACAGACCAAATCGCACAGTCTAATGATGTCTCCACAGCCGTACGGATCCTACGTCCCACTCAGGCAAGAATGAATCCTTGAAGGCACCTCAATTTGTCTGAACCGGCGTACGTCCTCGACTCCACCGCCTTCTATGCAGGCATCCCTTACCAAGGCAACGGACGCTACTACACTACCTATCTCGTGCTCGAGGAAGTCAAGCACCACAATGTCGGGTCGTCGCTAATCCACTCGAGGGTTCAGGTAACCGAGCCCTCCCCAGAATCCCTCAACAAAGTGAAGACCACTGCGGCCAAGACCGGGGACATAGGCGCTCTCTCGCAGACCGACCTGTCGCTATTGGCCTTGGGCTTGGACCTACTGAGCGGTGACGGCGGTGTAAGCCTAGTGTCGGACGACTTCGCGGTGCGTAACGTCGCCGAGGTCCTCTCGATACCCCTAGCGCCTACCGCAATGAAAGGGGGAGAATGGAAGAACATAACGTGGAAGATATACTGCAGGGGGTGCGGCAAGACATACACCAACCCCAAGCTGACAGTCTGCCCGGTCTGCGGAACTGCGCTGGTGCGCAAGGCCTCTAACGGCTGAGTTCCGGGCAGTCTGAACCAGCCTTCGGTGGGGAGCACGCCGTATGCGTGGCTGCCGGCGTCCGGAGAGCTCGAAGGTCCTGACGCTCGACTAGTGCGGCCCGAGCTGTCTTGAGCTCTTCGTTGATTGACTCAAGGTATTGTTTGCCCCTCCAGCTTTTCAATGTAGGTTAACTCCACTATACCAACCAACTCAGAAAATACTACTACCCTTAAATAGGCGGGATATACCCTAACGGTTGTATAGTGTGAGAACATGGCATACCATAGAACCTCTGCTCTACAAGTTTCGGACAGATGCCCACAATGCGGCAAGAGGACGCTGGTCGAAGACGCCAGCACAGGCGAGCTCTCCTGCAGTAGCTGCGGCTTCGTAGTCACCGAGAACTCCGTCGACCAGGGACCAGAATGGCGCTCCTTCAGCGACGAGAAGGGCGAGGACAGGGCGAGGGCAGGGGCCCCCACCTCCATCGTCTACAGAGACATGGGCCTCTCGACGATGATCGGCAGCTCGAACAGGGACGCGTCAGGAAGAGCCTTCGATTCCCCCATGCGCAGCGCCATCGACAGGCTGAGGAAGTGGGACAACAGGTCGCCTGCGTTCGGGTCACAGGAGAAGAACCTCAGCATAGCAATGCGAGAGCTGGAGAAGATGGCAGACAAGCTCGGCGTGTCCCAGGCGGTGAGGGAGCGGGCAGCCTACATCTACCGCAAGGCGCTAGAGAGGGGCCTCCTTAGAGGACGCTCCATCATAGGCATCTCCGCGGCCGCACTCTACGCTGCGATGCGGGATACCGAGACCCCAAGGACCCTGAAGGACATAGCGGCAGCCAACAACCTGGACAAGAAGGCGGTGGCCAGGGACTACAGAATCCTACTCAGGGAGATGGATCTCACGATGCCCGTAGCGGACGCGGCTAGGAACGTGAACAGAATCGCGTCGCGGGTCGGGCTCTCCGAGCGGGTCGCTCGCAAAGCCATCGAGATTGTCAGAATCACAGAGCAGAAGGAAATCTCAGCAGGCAAGTCCCCGATGGGCCTGGCCGCGGCATCCCTGTACCTCGCCGGGGTGATAGAAGGCGAGGTCAAGACACAGAAAGAAATCGCAGAAGCCGCAGGGGTCACCGAGGTCACTGTCAGGAACAGGTACAAGGGGCTACGGGCTGACCTCGGGCAGCAGCTGGGCCTCGAGGCCGAGCCTCAAATAGTGGCCCGGTAGCAAACCTGAAAGGTTGCGTTTCTACATAGTCGACGTCTTCGCCGAGTCCAAGTACTCAGGGAACCAGCTCGCCGTCTTCCGGGACTGCTCAAAGCTGTCGACAGAGACGATGCAGCACATCGCACGGGAGATGCACTTCTCCGAGACAACCTTCGTCACGTCGGAGGAGCCACGCCAGGGCGGATACGATGTCAGGGTGTTCACCCCGGCAACAGAGCTCCCCTTCGCGGGACATCCTACTCTCGGCACCGCGTACATCGTCCAATCCCAGGTCATAGGCAAACCAGTCAAAACGGTCGCGTTGAACATGAAGGTGGGACAGATCCCTGTCACCTTCACCTACGCGAAGAGCGAAGCGGACGTGCTATGGATGAAGCAGAAGCAGCCCACATTCGGCACGACCTTCGAGCGCAGCCGAGTCGCGAAGCTACTAGGCCTGGGTGCGTCCGAAACCGATTCCAGATTTCCAGTCATGCAGGTGTCCACCGGGATCCCGTTTGTCATTGTCCCCTTGAAGGGCCTGAGGCAGATTAAACGAATACGGGTCGACCAAGCTGGCCTGGCGGCGTTCCTGAAGAAGACGAGGTCGACAGGGGTGTTGGTCTTCAGCCCAGAGACGTATGAGAAGAAGAACGACATGAACGTCCGTGTCCTAGGGGTAGAAGAAATCCCCGAGGATCCTGCGACAGGCTCTGGGAACGGCTGCCTCGCAGCCTATCTCGTCAAACAAAGGTACTTCGGCGAGGACAAGGTGGACGTCAGGGTCGAGCAAGGGTACGAAATCAGTCGCAGGTCGCTACTTCTCCTTCATGCAAGGGCCACCCTTGGCGGCATCGAAGTCAACGTGGGCGGCAAGGTTCAGTACATCGCGCAAGGGGAGTTTCCCGAATAAAGATGGACTGATAGGATTAGCCCCCATATGGGTGCTATACACGAATGCGGCACGGGCGCCGAGTGCACGCTATCTTCGCCCTTGGCCCGAAAGGCTGGAGGAAACCTTCTAGGTGAAGTCCTGTCTATGTCGAGGGTCATCTGAGCCCGGGTTGAGCCTTGGGTCTTCCTGCCATTGGTGGTGAAAGCAGCCACTTTTCTCATTCTGATATTCTTGATAAGAAAGTGACAGCTCCGGCAGTCCATACCAGGCCAAATGCTAAGAACGTTAATTAGATTCAACGGACCGCGACCTATTCATGAACCAGGAAGGAGTAATGGAAGTTGGCAATACTCCCCTGGTGTGCGTTGACGGCGTGTACGCTAAGCTGGAATGTGTCAATCCTACAGGAAGCATCAAAGACCGCATGGTCAAATTCATCATCGACGAAAGCGAGAAACGTGGGCTCTTGAAGAAAGGCATGACAGTGGTAGAAGCGACGAGCGGGAATACTGGTATAGCTCTTAGCTACTATGGGAGACAGAAGGGATACGAAGTCATGATTGTCATGCCTGAAGACATGACAGAGGAGCGAAAGGAGATGATTCGTGTTTTCGGTGCAAGGCTCGTCCTCTGCTCATCCGAGGGCAGCTTCTCCGAGGCCGTTCGTATCAGAGATGAGTTAGCGAAGGACAAGGGTTACTTTAGCACGGACCAGTTCTCAAACAAATTGAACGTGGAGTGCCATTATAGAACCACAGGACAAGAAATCATCAAGCAGCTAGGAGCGTTTTCACTCGTTCCCGACGCTTTCGTCGCCGGCGTGGGCACAGGAGGGACCCTCATGGGTGTTGCCAGGGCCCTACGTGAAGTCAATCCCAAAGTTCACATTGCGGCCGTCGAACCCACCGAATCTCCCGTCATGACCGGTGGCGCGGCCGCGCATCACGGCATCCAGGGAATCGGGGATGGCTTCATTCCGGCCATAGTCAAGGGCGAGGACGGAGAACTCAGCTCGTCGATTGATGAGGTAATACACATCAAGAGCACCGACGCGCTAGAGCAGGCGAAATCCATTGCAAGGGACCGTGGCTACTGTGTTGGTGTTTCTTCAGGTGCCAACATCCTCGCGGCGAAGAGATTGCTGAGCGGCTTCAACTGCGTGGTCACAGTTCTCCCAGATGGGTATAATCGATACGCATCAGTTGGCTTGAGTTCCTCTAAATGGTGCGAATACCACGCTGGAGGATGTCGAAGCATATAATCTGAATCTCAACGCAATAACCGTGGCCGGCTAGTCGGTTTGAACTTGACGCTGGAACGGGACGCAGAGTGGGAGCCTGAAAATTCGGACGAGGACTGGGAGCTGAGGGAGGACGCAACAGAGGAAAGGACCGTCATCAGCGCAGTCGCAGAGGGCTACTATTTTGCACGAAGGAACATCGCGGATAACGACATGGGCAACGGAAATGGGATTATTTCGGCCCCTAAACAGGCACGAACCGTTTGCTAATGCCCAAAGGATGCGAAAATGGTTCGCGTCCGTAGAGGTATGAACTCGATTTTCGGGCCCGGAGGGATGCGCGTCTGTATTGTATGCATGAATCGTTGAATGACTAGCCACGTACTGTCGAGACTAGAGTCCGATGATCTGTCTGACTTCTTGCCAGCGAGCGGGGTCGACTCGCGCTTCGCAAATGTCGGTGATCGCTCTGAACGCCTGAGGCGGCACGGCCGACTTTACCTCACCAAGGAGGCGAGACAGCTCTCGCACGTTGAGGGAAGGCAACATCCATCCCATGATCGCAAAACTCCGGTCAGGAGGCATTCGACCCATGATGGCACTTCGCATGGCCACAATCTCGGCGTCAGAGAAGTGCTCACTCATCCATGGGACGAGGTCGGTCTCCTCGCGATTCATGTGGGCTATGTAGGCCGCGAAAAGCTCGTTGGCCGATTGGTTCAGCCGTATCCCGGCCCCTACTCGGCCTTCGGGGTTCTCGATTGCTAGGAGAGCGTGTCCGGATCGGGCGAGCGACACTTCGCGGCGCGCCAGGTCATGGTGCTCCTCGATCAGGGTTGCAATCAGTTGGTTCCCCGCCTTCGCCACGCCGGGGAAGATTGTAGCCTCCTCATCCGAGGCGTGCTGGCTGAGCACGCAAAGGTTGCACCCCGCCAACTGAGCGATGGCAAAGTCGTTCTCAAGGTCGTTGACCAGTGACTTTGTTGCGGCCAGGTCAGCGAAATCGTTGGTCTGGAGACGCCCCGAGAGGTCGTAGAGCATGGAGCGGAGGGCCTTGTGGATTGGCGTGAAAAGATCCTCGGTCGCTGTCCCGTCTTTAATTGCGAGCGTTGGCAAGAGGCGTGCCCTGTCTGGAGGCGATTATAAGCCTGTCCTAACAGGTTAGGGAGATTAAGTAGACCGGGGGAATAGCCCCCATACGGGGGCGGAACGCATCTCGTGGGCGGTCAAAGTCCCTTTCGCCGAATGGCATTGGTGTCCTTTCGGCAATGAAGTCCATTCGTGATAACGACATGATAACCACTACAGTCAAGAAGGCTGAATATCCCGCCATGAGACGGGTAACGTCGCCTTGGAAATCGACTGGGCGTCCCTGCACAAAATCCTGAGCGACACCACTAGGAGGAGCATCTTGGAACTCCTCGCTGAGAAGGAGTCCCTCGCCTACACCGACATGATGACTCTTCTCCAGATAACCAACACTGGCCGGCTGAACTACCACCTGAAGGCGCTGGGGAGCCTGATATCGAAGGACGAGGGGGGGAGGTACCGCTTGACGGAGCAGGGAAGGCAGGCTGCGGACCTGCTCAGGACCTTCCCCGAGAGGGTCCCACCTGAAAGGAAGCTTACAGGGCTAAAGGTCACATTAGCAGTGGTGCTGATCCTAATCGGCGTCCTCCTCATTGCGAGCTTTTCGTTTGGGGTCATGGACGCGACAGGGGGGACCGCCTACGTCAGCACAACCGAAAGCGCTGGGGTCAGCCCCCAGGCCCTGCCCCAGAATACCACAGTCAGCCTCGTCGGCTGGCCCACCACCGTCCCAAGCTTCAGCATGGCCTGGAGCGCTATAGGCCCTGTCCACATCTTTGTCCTGAATCAGACCCAGAACGACGCGCTGACGCTCGCCCATTCCCAAAGTGGACAGCCCGTGTACAACTTTACAGGCCCGCCGGCGGTGTGGTCCGAGCAATACTACAAACAGTCTGGGAACGTGACCGTCAGCCTCCCGCCTGGAACATACCACTTCTACGCATGGTCTCAGTCAGCGAACTATCTCGACTCCCTCAGCCTGAGCCAGAAGAGCCAGCCCCAGGCGGTGCCCGGAGGGGGGTTCTCGCCCTTTTTCTTCCTCTGGAGTGTCGTCTTCATCGCCATAGGTGTGCTTTTGATAGTGCTCGCATTGTCTATCCTTACGCACCGTGTCTGGCGCTGACCAGTGGTCGAGACGAGGAATCCCTGTCATACGAGTCGGAACAAACCCAGGTTCTGGCGTACGGTTGATCAAAGGTGCTCGAACATGGAGCCCTCGCAAGATTCCAAATAGCCGGAATTAAGCTCCCTTTACCAATTAGAGACTAATTCAAGTGGACCGGGGGGGAATTGAACCCCCGACCTTCCGCGTGCGAGGCGGACGTTCGTACCGCTGAACTACCGGCCCACTCATTTCCGCCCTCGGTCTCTTCCTTGTTTAAGGGTTCGCAGCATTCTTCCCGCTCCGCCTGAGAGAAACCCTTTTGCCGGACGCTCTGAGGTGGCAAAACCGAGATGCCCCGGAGAGACCTCGACGATAGGCTCTTCTGGCTCGCAAGCGAAAAGGAGGTCAGAAGCGCCGAGACTACGGACGCCTATTTCCTGCACACCAAGAAGGTCCTGCAAAAGAACAACATCGATTCGAGGGTGGTCATCGAGGTCTTCGCCAGAGACGTCCCCTACCCGGACAACTGGGGGGTGCTCACGGGCATCTACGAAGCTGCAAAGCTCCTGGAAGGGCTTCCCATCGACGTCTGGGCCTTTGACGAAGGGTCGGTCTTCGTGGCCGACGGCACCTCCGTCATGTACGAGCCCGTGATGGTGATCGAGGGGAGATACGCAGACTTCGTCGAATACGAGAACCCTTTGCTGGGCTTGCTCACGTCGTCCACGAGCATCTCGACCAGGGCCGCCAAGTTCAGGAGAGCAGCCGGCTCGAGACTCCTGCTCAGCTTCGGCACCCGACGGGTACACCCAGCCCTAGCTCCACTTGTCGAGAGGGCCTGCTATCTGGCCGGCTTCGATGGCGTGTCCAATGTCCTCGGGGCCAAGCTCCTGAAGCTGGAACCGTCGGGGACGATGCCACACGCGTTGGTCCAGATTCTGGGCAGTCAAGAGAAGGCCTGGCGTCTCTTTGACGAGACCATCCCCAGAGGCACACCACGAGTGGCGCTGGTCGACACGTTCTGGGACGAGAAGACAGAGGCAATCAAGGCGTTCGAAGTTCTCGGTCCCAAGCTCTGGGGAGTCAGGCTCGATACGCCGGCCTCCAGGCGGGGTGACTTCGCCAAGATAGCCGAGGAGGTCAGGTGGGAGCTGGACATCCGCGGCGGGCAGAAAGTCAAGATCATAGCTTCAGGAAGGCTCGATGAGGAAGCAATCGCAAAACTCAATCCGATTGTTGACGGCTACGGCGTCGGCACTGCCGTCGCCTATCCTCCCGTGATCGACCTAAGCGCGAAAATCGTCGAAGTACAGGAGGGCTCAAGGAGAGAGTTCAGGGCGAAGCGCGGTGGCCTCGGAGGACGAAAGGCGGTCTACAGGACGTCAGGGTTCAAGGACTCTGTGGTCCTGGAAGGCTCTCCCAAACCGAATCGCTCGACAGCTATGCTCAAACCCCTCCTGGAGGGGGGCAAACTGGTTCGCGACTTTGAGAGCGTCGAGGATTTGAGAGCCAAGGTCCTCGCAGACGTCGAGGAGCTCAAGACCTCGTCCCCGTCCCTCCGGTGGAGGTGACGCCCTTCGCGGGCTGCGCTCCTAGTAGTGGATGTCCAGCAGGATTTCTGTCCCGGCGGAGCCCTCCCCGTCGAGCGCGGCGACGAGGTGGTCCCCGCTCTCAACAGGATCATAGGTGCCTTCGAAGACCAAGGGCTTCCTATCTTCTTCACCAGAGACTGGCATCCGTCGAATCACATCTCCTTCAAGACAGGGGGAGGGCCGTGGCCTCCTCACTGCGTCCAGGGGACGAGAGGGGCAGAATTCCATCCAGACCTCCGGATTCCTCCCGGCGCGAAGATAATCAGCAAGGGGAATAATCCTCAGCTCGAGGCCTACTCCGGCTTCCAAGGGACAGGCCTCGAGGCCCGTCTGAGGAGGGCAGGGGTGGACGAAATTTTCTTGGGCGGCCTGACTACAGACTACTGCGTCAAGGAGAGCGTCATCGACGCGCGGAGGGGAGGCTTTTCCGTGGAGGTGCTACAGGACTGCATAAGACCAGTGGACGTCAAACGAGGAGACGGGGCCAGGGCATTGAAGGAGATGCTCAAAGCGGGGGCAAAGCTGACGACATCCTCCGAGGCGATTAAACGGTTGGCCAGCACGCAGCAGTAGAGTCATCATCCCGGCCTTGCAAGCCAGTCCAGATCGCCCGTCGTAGCACGCTGCGTGCCGGACCGGAAGTTTTGCCGGTTTTCTGTATTTATCCGTTCCCAACCCGCGATTTCTTCACACGATTTTATTAACGACGTTCGTTTCGTCAGACATGCTTGAGCGAAGAAAGGGAGGAGTACGCCAGCTGGTGGCTGGCGCTGGCCAGGGATCCTGACTACTACACCAACACCGAACAGGGGCAAAAAGAACTGGCCGACATGATCCGAAAGGAGTCGGAGCGCCTCCTCGAAGAAATCGGGAAGTCGGTCAAGAGGACCAAGGAGATAATCTGGCTGTCAACCTTCTGCACCTCCTGCCACCACTTCAAGTCAGAGGGGAGGAAGATGACGTGCAGCAAGTGGCGCGTCCGCATCGTCAAGCCTTTCCACGGCCGCGCGATTTGGAGGCAGGTCCCGTCAAGGATGAGGGACGACGAGAAGGAGTTCGTCGTTGAAGGCATCGATTGGGACGCCCGGTGGAAGGAGGTCTCTGAGAAGGTAGTTGACATGGCTGTGGGGATGGTAAACGGCGGGTATCCCTACTTCTGCTACAAGGGAAAGTGAAGCCAAAACCGCAGATTCTTGGAACCGGGGGACTCCCAGTCCTCCCCACATCCACTTCAATCGTCAGGGCGCCCTCTCGGGGGACCATTCTCAGAGACGAAAATCGTCTTTCCGTCTTTTATTTCGCAATTGATGGCCGGGGCGACGGCACGGGATGGTTTTCGACCCAGCCACTATGTTACTATTCGTAAGATTCCTCTTTGCATTTACAATCGGGTCGCACATCCTACTGGTGTCCACGAGCATAGCCCTGGTCTTTCTCATCTCGGTGGCCGATTTCCTCTCCATACGAGGGCACGACCCGGCCTATGAAGCACTGGCCCGAAGGCTCACCAAGGTGCTCGTCATCTCTTTCGGCGTCGGCACGGCGAGCGGAATCGTCATGGCCGTCGAACTCGTGGGCTTGTTTCCCTCCTTCATGACCCTGGTGGCTTCCACGGGCGCCATCGTGCTCTTCTACGCCGAAATCTCGGCGTTCTTCTTGGAAGTTCTGGCCCTGGTGCTCTACGTTTACTACTGGAACGCATTCAAGGGAAGGTACACCCACTGGATGGTCTCCCTCTTCGTCGTCGCGGGCACTCTGGCTTCTGCCGTGTTCATCACAATGGTGAATGCCTGGATGAACACCCCCGCCGGATTTGATGCGACGACCTTCATCAACAGCGGCTTCAAGACAATCTCAGGCGTCCAGCCGTACGCTGCTTTCTTCACTGCCTCGACCGTAAACCAAGTGTTCCACGTCGTCGTGACCACCCTCCTGGCTGGGACGATGGTCATCGGCTCCTACTTCGCCTACTGGTACGTCAAATCCCGGGACGCAACCGAGAGAACCATATGCAGCAAGGCATTGAAGATTCTGGGCATCACGGCGGTGATTGCAATAGTCCTCGCCGGAATCTCAGGCTCGGAGCAGATGGGGAACCTCCTGCTGCACCAGCCGCTGAAGTACGCCGCCCTCGAAGCAAACATTGTAAACGGCACGAACCTTCCCGACCGGTTTTTCGGCACCATCGTGAACGGGAGCTATGTCGGTGGCTTCTCCGTACCGGGATCGCAGGCTCTTCTTGCCGGGTTCGAAACAGGGGTCTCGGCCCTCCCCGGACTGAACCAGTTCCCATCCTCACAATGGCCGCCGCTGTTCGTCACCACGACGTTCGACCTGATGATAGCAGGTGGAATTGTCGTAGGGTTGTTCCTTTTGGTTTATTTCGTTGCTCTTCTCACGAAGAAGAGACCCTACGAATCCAGGAGGCTCCTGTACCTCTGGATCCCTGCAGCAGTCCTCGCCATGGTCGTCTACCAGCTAGGCTGGGCCACCGACGAGGTGGGCAGGCAGCCATGGATAGTCTACAACGTGATGACGGTAGCCCAGGCGGCCAACACCTCTGAAGCCCTTCTAGTCCCCGGGATACTGATTGTCGCCTTCTACCTCATTGTCATTCCGACCACCTTCTATTTCTACGCGAGGATATTCCAAGGGTCGAAGGCCAAGGAGAGCGCAGTGACTTGAACGGAATTTTCGAGGTGAATTACGCCGCCTTCTCCGTCTTCGCAGCACTTCTGATCACGGAGATCATGGGCGCTGTGGTCCTCTTGGTCACCTGGCCCGCCAGGAGCAAGGTCCTGGACTACGCGATTCCGGTCTGGGAGGTCACGGGCACCTTCGGCGCCTTCTGGGTCGTGACAGGGGTATTCGCCTACCCTGCCCTGCTGGTCCCGGTGGCCTCGATATTCGCGCCGTTGCTGGTTGTCTTCCTTCTGCTGTGGGTTGCCAGAAGCTCGTCCATTGCCTTCTCAGAGTTCATCACGAAGAAAGGTTGGCTGGACGACGCCAAGCTCTTCAGGGCCTACGCGGTCTCGACAATAGTATCAGGCCTGGTCGTCCTCGTCCTGCTCTCGTCATTGGTCGGGGGGCAGGGAGTGGACCTGGCATCGGGCTCCTTCTCCATCATATCCTGGGTCACTCCAGGGAACGTCGTCTTCGTCATCGGGACCCTGGCACTGGGCGTTGGATTGGCGCCTGTATTCTTCGACCTCGCGTCGCTTCGCAGGCTGGTCCTCCCCATGGCGTTCGCCGGGGTTGTGCTCTCGGTGCTCTCGTATTGGCTGATGTCGCCCGGCCTGCTGACTCCGTCGATGGCTGTCCCCGTCTTCCTCACCCTGCTCACCGGGGTTCTCTATCTATGGCCGAGGACCGTCAGGGTGGTGACGAACAAGGCCATCTTCCTCGTCGTGCTCAGCGTCATCATATTCTCCCTCCAGCCTCTTGTGTACCCGAAGGTGATTGGGCAGGCGCTTGAGGTCGACGCAGTGACGACCGCGGGAGCGATGGCCGACGCCTTTGTCTCGATTACACTGGTCGGAGGACTCCTCCTCGCCCTAATGCTCGTCCTATACGTCAGGATAGCCACACGCGGACCAAGCGGACCCGACGTCTCCTGAAACCCATCTCGATTCGGTTGGTATCGTGTATATACTACGGAACCCGGTTGCTGGGACGCTTCGGGATTGAACACAGACGAGTTCTATGGCCGCCTGTCAAACTCCTACGGCAAGAATCACTTCGAAGTCGACAAGCCATTCCAGCTGATTCTTCGGTACTTCGTTGGAAGGACGCCTGACCTCCATGAACTTGGGGCCTTTGCCGGGAAGGAGTTGTACGAGGTGGCCGACTACGTCGACAAGGTTGCCAAGCCCAAACTCGTCACCTGGAGCATCAACGGCGAAAGGGTCGATGGCGTATGGCTCGATCCCGCGGAGCGACAGGCCCTAGGCAGGTTGTTCAAGGAGTTCGGCGTCAACAGGCCGCCATACAGGGGCGGGACGTGGTTCGACCACTACGCCTCGATATACCTCATCTCGGACCCGGGCATAGCCTGCATCCTGACGGTCACAAACCAGACCGCCTACGCCCTCTACAAGTACGGGGACTTGGAGCAGAAGGAGCTCATCCGAGGCATGATAGGCGAATCGAACGCCGTGACGTACGGTGCCACCTGGTTCACGGAACTGCTGGGAGGGAGCGACTTGGGCGCAAACCTAGTCGAAGCTCGCCAGGAGAACGGCCGCTGGTGGGTCAGCGGGGACACCAAGTACTTCGCAAGCGACGCAGGTCTGGCCGACTACGCCCTGGTCACCGCCAGGCCCGAGGGAGCTCAGGCCGGGGCGAAGGGGCTGGGGCTCTTCCTGGTACCAAGGTACAACTCGGCCGGCGCGAGGAACTTTGACGTAAGGAGGCTGAAGGAGAAGAGCGCCACCGTGAGCGTCCCGACAGGCGAAGTCGAGTTTCACAAGTCGGAGGCCAGGCCCGTGGGGGACATCCGCAAGGGCATCTACTACACGATGGAGAACCTGATGGTCTCCCGCCTCGCGAACTCCTTCGGCGCCCTGGGGATGGCGAGGAAGGCCTTCCTGGAAGCGTACTACTACGCCCAGAAGAGAAACGCGTTCGGGAAGTTCCTGGTCGAGCATCCGCTGGTCCAACGGGATTTGCTGGACATGGAGGTATCCATCGAGGGGTCGCTCGCCCTGGCCTTCAAAGCCGTCGACCAGTTTGAGAAGTCATGGAAGGACATCCCGCCGTACACGGAGGCCTACCACTACGCGAGGCTACTCACCCACATAACCAAGAACATCACGGCCGACATGTCCTCTTACGTGACGAAGATGGCCATGGAGCTCCTCGGCGGACTGGGCTTTCTGAACGAATACCCAATCGAAAGACTGCACAGAGAGGCCCTGATAACGCCGATATGGGAGGGGCCCAGCAACATTCAGGCCCTCGACATGCTCGAGGTGATGGCCAAGAAGAACGCTCACCTCACTCTTCTGGACGACATGCGAACTCTCGAAGGAGGAATCGTCGAGGGAAGGGAAGTGGCCGAACTCGTGCTCAAGTATATGGAGGAGGCTCTCGCAGAGCTGTCTTCCGAGGAAACGGTGGCAGAATTCGGCGCCAAGGATCTCCTGAACATCCTCGGCCATGGTATCGCGACCATCACACTCCTCAAGGTCGGGAACAGCCTGGGAATCCAGAGGTTCACCTCCGTCGCTCGTCTATACGCCACGCACTTCCTCGAGGGCAAGCCCTACCCTGCCGAATCGCTTGAAGAAGCGAGGAATGTGTTCGCTGTGGACGAGATGGTCCAAGACACGTTCCCACACCGCGAAAAAAGATGAGGGCTAATCGTAGTTAGTAGTCCTACTGCTTGTAACCTAACCCAACGGATACCTGGAATCTCTTACAAGGGCTCGAGGAGGAGGCCTTCTCTGAACGCTTTGACGTTGGTCTCGGCCGTCTTCGAAGTGGTTCGTTCCTTGATTGCCTCCTCAACGGAGTTCGTGCTGACTATCTGCGTCATACGCGTGAGAACTCCAAGCATGACCATGTTCGCGTAGAGCGCATTGCCAAACTTCGTTCTGGCCGTTTCGGTGATTGAGAACCCGCGAACCACCGCTTTCGTGGCCGGGACGTCTTTGACTGAGGAACTGTCAACTATCAAGGTGCCAGTCTCCTTCAAGTCTTTGAGCAAGCCATTCGTCGCTTCTTGGCTCATTGTGACCAGGATGTCGCACTTCCTCACCGCGGGGAAGCCAATCTTGTCCCCCGAGATGATCACCTCGCTCTTGGTGAGGCTCCCTCTTGCTTCGGCACCATACGCTTGGGTCTGCAGGGCGTTTCTTCCATCCAGGACCGCGGCCTTTCCGAGAATCTGGGCTGCCAGCACCACCCCCTGTCCTCCGCTCCCACCAAACCTAATCTCGGTTCTCTCCGGCACCTTCCATCCCTTTTCTTGAAACTTCGGCAACGGTCTCGACCAGCGTGGCGCGTCGACGCCCGTGGAACTCTCCTGTGACTATCCTCGAATCAAGCTCCTCTGGGCTCAGCTTCTCGCTTTCTGCGACCGATATGGCTGCCTCCCTCAGATGCTTCAGAATCTCTGCAGCACCTCCTAACCCCGTCCTGCGCCCGAACCCCACGGGACACTGAGTCACAGCCTCGATGAACCTGAACCCCTTGAGTTGGAGCGCCATCTTTACCGAGCCTTCGAGATCCCTTAACTGAGCGGTCGTCCAACGTGCCGCGAATGTCGCTCCTGCTGCCATGGCGAGCTTGACCGAGTCCACGGGATACTCGAAGCTCCCGTAGGGGGTCGTAGAGGTCAGCGAATCGAAGGGAGTGGTCGGGGCGACCTGACCTCCCGTCATCCCATATACCATGTTGTTGCCCATTATGACCAGAATGTCGACGTTCCTTCTCGCCGCGTGAATGAAGTGACTCATCCCGATTCCGACTATGTCTCCGTCTCCTCCAAACACAACCACTTTCAGGTCCGGACGCATCAGCTTGATGCTTGTCGCCACAGGGATGCTTCTTCCATGGAGCGTGTGGACCGAGTCGGCCAGGTAATAGGGGGACGGGATCCAGGAGGCGCAACCGATTCCGCTGACGAAACAGAACCCGTTGAGGTTCTCATAGCCGAGACCGTGAACCGCCCTCAGGAACGTGTCGCTCAAGGAAAAGAGTCCGCATCCAGGACAGAAGGGGGGTTTCAGATTCCTCATGTATACGCGCGGGGAGAACCCCTCGGAAGTCCTACTTTCCATTCACGATTGCCTCCAGTATTTCTTCGGGGGTTATGAGATCGCCTCCCCCTATCTTGTTCAACTTCACCACGTTCCGTCTCGAGATTCTCTCCACCTCGCCCGAGACCTGACCCAGGTTCATCTCTGGCACGATTATCTTGGTGGAACGTTCGGCCAGCCTCAGGACGTCACTCTCCGGAAAGGGCCAGATGGTCTTGAGCCGGACGTGGCCTACTCCCACCCCGGCGCCTTCCGCGCGCTCGATGGCCTCGTACACCGAGCGCGAAGCGCACCCGAAGGATACGATGCCCACGTCGCAGTCCTCGATGTTGTAGCACTCCGTCTCCACTATGTCTGATAGGTGGTCGAATATCTTGGCGTTCAACGAACTGACCATCCTCCTGTGCACCATCCCATCCTGGGTGAACCTCATCCCCCTCTCGTCGTGAGTCGAACCAGTTACTGCCACGTTGAACCCCTCGCCCACAGCGGGCATGGGGGCGACTTCCTTCCACCCGAAGAACTCCGTTTCCCCTGGCCGGGGACGCCTGCGGTCTACGACCTCGACACTTCCCTGCGGTGGCGCCGCGACTCGTTCCCTGACGTGGGCTATGGTCTCGTCGGCCAGGAGGACAACGGGAGTTCTGTACTTCTCCGAGAGATTGAACGCCCTCATGGTCAGTTCGAACATCTCTTGTGCGGAGTTGGGGGAGAGCACGATTGATGCGAAGTCGCCATGGGATCCCCAACGAGCCTGCATTACGTCTCCCTGGGCAGACTTGGTCGCCTGCCCAGTCCCGGGCCCGGCCCTCTGCACGTCGACTACAACGCAAGGAGTTTCGGTCATGAACCCCCATCCAAGGGTCTCCTGCATGAGCGTGAAACCCGGGCCGGAAGTGGCCGTCATCGACTTCTTCCCTGCCCAACTCGCGCCCATGACTGCACCGATGCTGGCCATTTCGTCTTCCATCTGCATGAATATCCCGCCCACCCTCGGCAGGCGCTCCGAGAGGATCTCACTGATCTCGTTCGCGGGCGTAATGGGGTAGCCTGCGAAGAAGCGGCAGCCAGCGGCAATCGCTCCTTCGACACACGCCTCGTTACCAGTCCAGAAGGGGGCTCCAGCATTCGCTGTCTCTTCTTTCACGGCTCAATCTCTCTCATTGGTTTGTTCAGTCCCTTCGGATGTCCCGCCGGCACGCGTGGACTCGTGGGGAGCCGAAGCTCTTTGACTCGACGAATCACTCTAACCGAAGCCTCTCCAGGCCCCTCATAAGGGCAGAAGTCGATTCTCGGCGATAGAAACCAGGTTTCATGCCGTGAGGAAGGGGACCAAG
>DASPOK010000018.1:0-5981 GCA_035626075.1 Nitrososphaerales archaeon | reverse complement strand
GAGACTCCCGTTTGGGCTCGGAATCTAATATCCTATCTCAGAACTCGGCCGCAGGTGGCGCATTGACTTCACCCTGCCACATCTCTTGCAGCGGTACATTCCCCTTCCTCTGGGGTTGTAGTCCCTGGTGTCCGCGACAGCTTCATGCTCGGTGCGCATCATGCATTTCTCGCACCAGCGATACTCGGCCAACGGCCTTGTAGTGGCGAAAGTGGTCCGGCAAAAACATTTATCGAAATGCCGCGGCCTTTGTCCCGTGCTCGGCCTGATTCAGGTGGGCCTGATTCTGGTGTTCGTTGGGCTAGGGGTAATAGTGGTCTCCATGGTTTCACAGACGAAGTCGGGCGGGGAGGTGAAGGGGGGCGGGGTCGTCTTGGTGGGGCCAATCCCGATTGTCTTCGGGTCAGACGCGAAATGGGCGACCATCGCCATAGTGTTGGCCATCGTGCTCATCCTTCTGACCATTCTGCTCAGTGTGGTGTGATTGATGCGAAACCTGTTCGCCATCGGGCTTCTGATCTTTCTGGCTGGGTTCGCCCTTCTCTTTGTCGGAGCCTTCGGCCAGGGGGGCGTTTCGACGGGAGGGGTCGTCTTCATCGGGCCGTTCCCGATCGTGTTCGGCTCCGGGCCCAGCGGGACTCAGCTGGCGCTCGCATCGGTAATCATCGGAGGAGTGATGCTGGTCCTGCTCCTCCTTTGGGGGTGGCGGTTCTACAGAGCGAAAGGAGTGTGAGGCCGAGGGCGCGACGACTTCAGGGGGTGAATACTGGTTTGTGGGAATCGACCCCTGAAGAGTTAACAGCGCCATGACTGTCACGAAAGGCGGACAAGGCCATGATGGTGATCACCATACTCACGAGGAGACTGAAGAGTGGCAAGACCTACGAGGACTTTCGAAAGGCTTGGTACCACACTGTCGGTTTTGGGTCCCCCTGCAAACTCTACTCGGCAATCAACGCGTTTGACCAGCGAGAAATAATCGTCGTTGCCCTAGGAGAGATAGGGCCAGGACAAGACCCCATGAAGATACTCCGCACCGACGTCAAGGAGAGGCTGGAGCACCCTCTCGAAGCCGTCATCGAACCGGAGATAGGACGCACGTTCGGGATCGTGGTTTCCGAAGATGATTTCTCCCCAGCAGGGAAAATGGAGTTCAAGCCGGCTTCGGTCAACGGAAAGGACACCGATTTCAAGGAAGTTGCCCAGGGACTGGCACTCGCTCAAGAACTGATCACTCGCGCAGCAGCGGAAAGAGATAGCGCAAGAAGAGGCAAACGAAAAGGAGCGCGGTAGCCAAGACCCTCTGCTCTGAACTGTTGGCTAGCCGAGACGAAGGACCGCAGGTCCGTCTTCCCCAACCGTGAACTTGAAGGCTCCAAGGTCGAACTGAGGCGTTCTCAATAGTAGAGCTATACTCGTCGTAGCTGAACCCCCTTTTCATGAGCTGCAGGACGAAGGCGCTTTCGGGGGTCGTTGTTGTGGCTGTGGTGGCTTTCCTTTTCCTTGCTCCTGTAATTCCCGCGAAGACCGGCAACGGGGTGGACTTTTCCAAGACTGGACTACACGTTCCTTCAAATGGGGCGAATAGCTCTGGATGGGGGAGCCTGACAGACCCTTCAGGAACGTATTGGTTCTACACACTCGACGATACGACGTGCCAAGAAACCACATGCTATGCTACAACCGCCATGAACCTGACATCTTTCAGACAATTGCAGAACGACCCTAATTCGGCGGGCATGGCGAATGACCCGAGTTGCAAATCTTCAATTCAGGGGAGCGTCATTTTGATTACCTGCCCTCAAAGTCGATGCGCCCCGAATCCTCTCAATGGGGAAATGACTTGCATGCCCATAACACCAGCTACGAACGCGTTAGACTCGGTTGCCTACTGGCTCATCCGACACGGGACGGTGTATCACGATGGCAAATATCTCTGGAAGTAGAATCGTTCATCAATCTCGACTTTACATCGCCCTGAATCCTAGCCGTCAACCGTCAACTTGACAGGACCAAACTGAGAAAGCGTTAAATAGAAAGGTTCCAATATTCCCCCAAGTATGCAAGAGTTGCAACCGCTGGTCATGTTCACCCCTCTGGCCAGACAGAAGCTGAGCGAGGTCCTGGAGGAGGAAAAGGCGACCGACTCCTACCTGAAAATCGAAGTCTACCAAGGCGGCGGATGCGCATGCAGCGGAGGCTACAGGTATGCCCTGAGCCTAGAGAAGGCGCCGTCCGACTCTGACATCGTCGAAGAGGTCGGGGGGCTGAAGGTCATGGCCGCCAGATCCAATGCAGACCTGCTAAGAGGCTCGAAGATCGATTTCGTCGAGAGCCTGCAGAGGACAGGGTTCAAAATCGAGAACCCGAACGTCCACGCTGAAGCCTGCGGCTGCGGCGGTCACTGAGCCGGCACCTAACCCGTCCGCGAAAGGAATTAAGAGCAGAGCAGATTCCGCGGGCACTCATGAAGTACGTAGAAGGCTCAAAGAGAGTATTTCTCAGCACTGGCACGAGATTTCCACGTGAGGTCATCTGGGCGGTCGGGGCGGTCAAGTACTCCGCCGCGAAGTCAAACGTAGAGCTGGGGCTCCTCGACAAGGAGATCGGCGGAGCCATCCAGGCCAAGGCCAAGGAGCTGATGAAGGGGACTCACGACTCGATGATGGTTGTCGACGTCTTCCAGACAGGGTCGGGTACCGGTCTGAACATGAACGCCAATGAGGTTTTGGCAGAGCTGGCGTCGGCCGAGACCAGGAAGAAGGTGCATCCGAACGATCACGTCAACATGGGCCAATCATCAAACGACGTAGGGCCCACGGCAATCAGGATCGCGGCTGCCCTGGCAGTCAGCAAGGAACTGCTCCCGGCCCTCGAAGGCATGAAGAAGAGCCTGAATGGGCTCGCGAAGAAGACCGCTGCGGTCTACAAGTCCGGGAGGACACACCTCCGCGACGCGCTCCCCGTCACCATGGGGCAGGAGTTCGGCGCCTTCGCAGACGAGTTCTCGAGGGACGCGGAGCTCGTAGAGAAGACGATGCAGTACATGCTTCAACTCCCTATAGGGGGGACGGCGGTAGGGACAGGACTCAACGCCGACCCCAGGTTCGGCGGGATGGTGGCGAAGGAGGTCGCCTCTCTGAGCGGCCTTCGCTTCACAAGCGCGAAGAACAAGTTCAGGCCGACCAGGTTGCTCACCGATATGTCCGCCCTTAGCGGGACCATGAGGTCGGTTAGCATCGACCTCTACAGGCTATGCCAGGACCTGAGGCTCATGTTCTCCGGTCCGCTGACGGGGATGGGCGAGATAGACATCCCGACCCAGGAGGAGGTCGCTGGAAGCAGCATCATGCCTGGGAAGACGAACCCGGTCACCGTCGAAAGCGCGCTCTTGGCCTCGGCGGAGGTTGTGGGCCTGGACAGCGCCAACGTCGTGGCGGCGTCGCTTGGTGAATTCGAGCTAACCATGGGGGTGCCGCTGATGGGTTACAATGTCGTCCTCCAGGCCAAACTCCTCTCGGAGGCGCTGAACAAGCTCTCGTCCTTGGTCATCGACCATATCGTGCCCATGACGGCACGGGCCAGAGGGTACGCGGAGACCAGCCCCGCGCTGATCACCTTGGTCTCCCCCAAGATAGGCTACGACAAGGCGAGCGAGATTGGGAAACAGATGGCCAAAGGGGTATCCATCAGGACCGCGCTCAAGAATCTGGGCTACGGGGAGAAGGAAATCGACAACATACTGAACATGAAGTACCTGGTCGGGCCGGGCATCCCTTCGAAGAAGCTCTAAGAAGATTTTCGCGTGAAAACGACGGTATTCAGCGGCGGACCTTTACCCCAATCCTCTCCATCAGCTTGCCGAGTTCGGAGTCGTCCGCCGCGTCCATCCTCAGGTACCTGAGAATCTCGGCTTCTCCCATCCCGACCCGCCTGGCCTCAGCGACGGTCGTCCTGTAGGCCTCCAGCTCCGTCGGCCTGTCAACGTACTCGAACGCCTGGTCGTAGAGCTCCTTGCCTTCCAGGAACTGTCTGACGTGGACCAGGACGTGAATCACGTCGAGGTAGAGGAAATCACTTTTCGCGGCCGTGAGGTGCTTCGAGCCGATGCAAATGGTCCCGGTGTCTCTATCGAGCCATAGGCCAGAGTCGTTGTGCTCGACCCTGAGTTTCAGATGCTTCATTATCTTGGTCATCTGGGTCTTCGAGCCGAAGACCTTGACAAGTGCGGAGGACGATTCCAGGCCGGTGAAGACTTCGGACAGCTTGTACTCTCCCACCCCGGCATCTCGTCGTACTCCAAACGATCTTACCCGCAATCTCTAGTGTTGGGAGCCCTCGGGCAATCAAAAGTCAAGAACTCAAAAAGTAGTATTGGCACGGTGAAGATTGGTTCACACGGCGTTTTGGCGACGCTCAGGTTTGAGAGGCCAAGGGGGATACCCTTACTTTATTTGCAGTCGACCCTGGAAACGGGGGCGGACGGATTGATAACATCGCTTAGCGGCATAAGGGGGATTCTCAATTCCGACTTGAGCCTGGCCGACGTCTCGAGGTTCGCCACAAATTTCGGCATGACGACAGGTTCGAAGGAGTTCCTTCTGGCCCGAGACAGCAGGAGCACAGGTCCGGCCATAAGCAAGGCCGTAGCCGCTGGCATAGTTTCGCTTGGGAGCACGGTCCTGGACTACGGGATAATTTCGACCCCTGCCCTATTCAGGGAGAGCAGAACCAAGCACCTGCCGGCGGTGATGGTTACCGCATCCCATAACGAACCTCAGTTCAACGGTTTGAAGTTCATCGTCGATGGCGCGGGGATCGGGAAGGAGACCTTCGACGCCGTGACCGGCGCGCTCAGGGAGAATCGTGGAGAGTTCGGCCGGGGGTCAATCAGAGCAGCGCCCAGGCCTGCCTACGTCGACGACTTGGTGGCGAGGTTCGGCGCAGGTTCCTGCGATGGCGTGAAAGTGGCCGTGGACCTCGGTGGAGGAGCCGCCATTTCCCACACCGTCCCGCTTCTGAGGAGGCTTGGCTGTGAAGTAACGTCGATGAACGACAGTTACGGAGTCTTCAACAGGAAGGTGGACCCGGTCGCAGATGACCTCGCGCTACTAAGGAAGATCGTCAAGGCGAAGGGGTGCGACGTGGGTCTGGGTTTCGACTGCGATGGGGACAGGTTGGTCATCGTCGACTCCTCAGGGAGGAAGAGGACAGGGGACTTCATGCTCACCCTGGCGCTGTCCGAGATGCTCGCGGAGTCCGGCGAGAAGAGGGTCGTGGTTTCGCTCGACACGACTCAGGCAGTAGATGACGTAGCAAAATCGATTGGAGGCTACGTCTACAGGTCGAGGGTGGGGGAGGCCAACGTGGTCGGATTGATGAAGGAGAAGGGGGCGCGGCTGGGAGGAGAAGGGAGCAGCGGAGGGTTGATCGACGGGGCTTTCAACTACTGCCGCGATTCCATGCTCGCGGCTTTGGCAATAATCAGGGCCCTGAAAACGGATGGGACGAAGTTTTACGAGTCGGTCCCGGTCTACCATCAGGAGAGAGTGGCCCTGGAAATCCCCCGTGTCAAAGCGGAGAAGGCGATAAGGAAGCTGGCCAAGGAGTACGACGGCGCTGACCTGACGGACGGCTTCAAACTCACCTTTCCCAACAAGTCCTGGGTGCTTACGAGGCCGTCGGGGACAGAGGACGTCGTAAGGGTTTCGGCCGAGGCGAGGACCTCGGACAAGGCAGCCCAGTTGGCCAAGACCTTTGCTAGGAAGTTGAAGGAGCTGAGCAGGTAGAACGCCAGACGAGCTGGAAATCATTCAGTCAATTGTGACGGCGGCGGGGAAGGTCCCGAGGGGCTATGCCAGAATTGGAGATGACGTGGCCGTCGTTCCGCTCGGGGAGGGGAAGCTGGTGTTGAAGGTCGACATGCTCGTGGAGCACACCGACGTGCCCGCAGGGATGACGTACAGACAGGCGGCCCGCAA
>DASPOK010000017.1:0-11537 GCA_035626075.1 Nitrososphaerales archaeon | reverse complement strand
TCGGCGGCTTCAGCCATCCCTTGGGCAATGAGCTCGTCTGCCACCCACCTCGGAAGGTCAACTGTCTCTCCTTCAGCTAGGTGCTCGATGTGAAAATCTCCGACGTCCAAGTTCTCCACGGAGGTGCGCATCTTTGCCCTGGTCGTCCCGAGCAGGTACTCTCTCTCCCGCCGTTCGAGAATCTCTCTCAGGGCAATTTGATTTTCGGACAAAGCGGGCGCCGAGGGCGGTGTGTCGATAATAAAGGTTCACGGAATCTCGGACGAAAACAAGCCGCTCGGATTCATTTCGCCGGCTGGGGCTCCTGTTTCTGCCCTGTATCTCCGACAACTCCTTTCCCTGCCTTCACCGAATCTGCGATCTCCTTCAGGCGGGCTTTCGCCATGGTGAGGGTGGGTTTCTCGGGAATCAGTCCTGTTGGCCTCCTGAGAAGGATAACGAGCAGAATTACGCCTATCAGCATAGTCTCGATTCTCGTAGGGTCGATGACCCCGAAGGGGTTTATTCCGCGGCCGACAAGGTAGGTCGTCCCCTGGGTGAAAGCGTTGAAGATGAGGAGATAGACGAAGGTGCCCAGAAGGACTCCCCTGTTGTTTGCAGCTCCTCCCAGAATCACTATGACGAACGGGATGAACGTGAATGTCTGCCTGGTGAATGTCCCTATTGTGCCGGGCTCGATGTAAGGTGTGTAGAATAGCCACAGCACGCCGGCGATTCCTGCGAAGGCGCCGCTAACTATCAACACATTTCGTCTGAGAGCGATGTTGTCCTTTCCCATCGCCTCGGAGGCCACCTCGTTGTCCCTCATGGCGCGGAGAGTCCTTCCTAGCGGAGACCTACCCACCCTCTCAGAGTAGAGGTAGACGAGCACCGCGAACAGAGCCAAGACTCCTAAGACAGTGAGGTCGGGCTGACCTATGATGGTCCCCAGGTAGTAAATCGGGTCCGGGGCCGTCATCCCCAGGGCACCGCCGAGAAACGGATAGTACGCTTGGCTGAAGTAGTTGAAGAACTCCCCAGCTGCCAATAGGAGCATGCCCAGGTAGTCCTCCCTGAGCCTTATCGCAGGGTACGAAGACAGGAACCCGAAAAGGCCTCCCATCACAGCGCCAACTACTACCATGAATACCGCCAGCTCAACGGCCGCCACGGGGTCGACAGTCAGGTGGTTGTCGATTGAGGAGATGAAGATCGCCTGAAGGCCAAAGATATCTCCCTTCAGGCTGAGCACGTACACCATGAGCCTGTACGACAATGACGCGGCGAAGTACGCTCCCATTGCAACGAAGAGCACCTTGCCGAAGTTTGGAATGCCCGCGTATCCGAACTCCAGGTTCACGGTCAGGCTGATGATCAAGAAGATGCAGAAGAGTTCAGCGGGGAGAGTGAGAATGGTGACGATGAAAGAGAGAGAACTAAGATCGAAGACCAACTATCTGAACCTCTTCAGTAACCCTCTCCAATTAAGCGATGTGAGGCCCTTAGGAATCACAAGCAGCGTGATTATCATTATGGCGAGAGGAATTCCTTTTTGGAAGGTCGCCAGTTCCGACCCGGCCGCATACCCCCAATAGGTATCAACAAACTCTGTCAGGATTCTTATCACGTATGTCTCACTGAACCCTACTATCAGCCCCCCGACTATTCCCCCATAGATGCTCCCTATTCCTCCCAGGACGACACCGGAGAAGATGTCGACGATGATGTACGAAGATGTCGCCGGCGGCGACGGGGACTGAATCGCGTAGAGCCCGCCTCCTATGCCGGCAAGAGCGCCCGCTATGAACCAAGAAACAAGATACACTCTCTCCACGTTTATCCCTAGGATTCGCGCCAGATTGGGATTCTCTATGGCTGCTCTCATGGCCACCCCAAACTTCGTCTTGTTCAAGAGCAAAGCCAAAGAGACTGTAACAGCAATGAGGGCTGCAGGTGCGACTATGATGATGCCCCTCTGTCCGAAGATTTGGAAGTCGGGAAGCTGATTCAGATTGAAGAGGTAATATCCCTTGTCTGCCAGAAACTTTGCGTAGGTCTTGCCGAGGTAATCGAAGAACACGGCCGCGACGAAGCCGGTCAGGACAATATCCACGGCAAGTGTAGCGATCATGAGCACTACGATATTGGCTCCTCTCTTAGTCAGAGGCTTGAGGACAGCCAAGTAGACAACAACGGCCACCGCTCCACCTACGAAGAAGGCAACGGGGAGGGCAAGGTACGGGCTGGCCAGATCTCCAAAGATGAAGGCGGACGCGCTGGAGAATATCGCGATGACTACGAAGTCGCTGTGCGCGAAGTTAGGAACCTTGGTCGTCATATAAGTCAGGGTCAGACCAACGCACATTATCCCGTACAGGCACCCGTACACTATTCCGTTGAGTACTGCTGGGTCTAACAAATACCCTTAAGGGAATACGCTTCAGACCAAGCGTTAAATAGTTTCGCACGGTGCCAGTAGACTACGAACACCAACAAGAGAATAGGTGTTTCTTCGATCACCGCAGCTGCGCTCCTAATAATCGGACTGATAATTGGGGGGGGCGCAGTCTACGGACTCGCATTGTCACCAGTATCACCCTCGACCACCACGATCCCGGGCCCAGGGACAACTGTCACGGGCCCCGGAACAACAGTCACGGCTCCAGGAACAACAGTCACCACAGGCGCAGCCACAGTAACAGTCGGCTCAGGGTCCACGGTAACAGTCGGCTCAGGGTCCACGGTAACAGTCACTTCTACGGCAACAGGTGCCGCGTGCGGGACCTGCCTTGGGGGCATCAACAACACAATGTTGATCGGCGCTGCCGAGGCGGCAGGGAACCTGTCTGGGACCTTCACAATCGGGGACCTCCAGGACCTCACTGACGGTCTTGCCGGCCAGGGTCTCGACGACCAAGTCACATCGAACCTCGCAATCACAGACATCAACGCATGGGCTGCGCAGATGTGCACTCAACTAAGTGAGCTATGCCATGTGACCTTCGCCCAGAACCTCCAAGACTACAAGGAGGACAACACGCTCACTGGTACTATCATGAACTCGTACCTCACGGAGGGCATCCACATCACAGTGGGCCCGCTCAACAGCGGAACCGCCGGAGCGATGCTGCCCTTCGCCAACAGCCACCAGATCGTCATGATAAGCCCCTCCTCCACTAACCCGAACATCGCAATACCTGGCGACTACCTGTTCAGGACTCCGCCGTCTGACGCCTTCCAGGGCCAAGCAGACGCGGCCGAATTCAAGCAGTCAGGTGTCCAAGACGTCGTAATCCTGTACAGAAACGACGGATATGGCGCTGGACTTGCCAACTCCACAGCAGCCAACTTCAAGGCGATCGGCGGGAACGTCGAAGCGCAGATCCCGTACGACGTCACATCGAGCAACTTCGTACCAGTCCTCGGCCAACTCAACGATGCCTACAACGCGGCTGTAAGCAAGTACGGTGCAGCCCACGTAGCTCTCTACTTCATCACTTTCGACGAGTTGGGAGAGATTGCCACTCAAGCCGCTTCGAACTACCCGACCCTCTTGAAGTCGACTCTGCCGTGGTTCGGGACTGACGGCAACGGCGACGAGGCACCAATTGTCAACTCGACATACGCAGCGACTACGGTGCTGACAAGGCTGGTCTCCAGCTTTCCGGGCTTCACAGGTAGTCCACTCGCTGCCCACGTCTGCGCCTACCAGCTCGCACAGCGCAGCACTCTCTGCGACGGGTACACCATAGGCACCTACGACGACATGTGGCTGTCTGCCCTCGCAATCCTCTACTGCGCTCAATCGACAGGGTACAAGGCCGTTCAGAATGGGGCCTGCATGCAGCAGGTCCTGCCGTCGATAGCAGCGGGCTTCGCAGGCGGAACAGGAGTAACAATCCTCAACACAGCGGGCGACAGGCTGTACGCTTCCTACCAGTTCTTCTGCATCGTTCCAGGGTCGTCAGCAGGCTCCGCTGTTTGGATCGTCTGCGGGACCTGGGACCAAGTGTCCAACACAGTAGTCTGGTCAGTAAAGCCATCAGGAATTCCGTAGAGGGGGATCCCAACCCCTTCCCTTTTTTGATGGAAAATGACATCGATAGTTGAAGTTCAGAACGTTTCCAAGTTCTTTGGGAGTCTGCGGGCCGTCGACGGAGTATCTGTGAACATCGAAGAGAAGTCGCTTACCATCCTGATAGGCCCCAATGGTTCAGGGAAAACCACCCTGATTAACACCATTGCTGGGCTCTACAGGGCCGATACGGGAAAAGTGATCTTTGCCGGCAGGGACATCACCAAGCTTCCTTCCCACAAAATATACCGTCTGGGGATGGCGAGGACTTTCCAGATTCCTACCCTCTTCTGGAAGCTGAGCGTATTGGAGAATGTGGTTGTCGCCGCGAAGAACAACCCTGGGGAAGGCTTCGCTAGGTCCATGATTAAGAGGTCATGGATCAAGGCGGAGAAACAGATGACCGAGGACGCCTTCAAGACCCTCGAAGTGGTGGGCCTCTACGACGTCTGGGAGCACCCTGCCGAGAGTTTGAGCGGAGGACAGATGAAGCTCCTTGAGCTGGGGAGGTCCATGGCAGGTGGCGCGAAAGTGATCCTCCTAGACGAGCCAATTTCGGGGGTGAACCCAAGGCTGGCCCACGAGATATTCGAGAAGCTTGTCAGCCTCCGTGCTGACCTCGGGATCACATTCTTCATAATTGAGCACCGGCTAGACATCGCCCTGCGCTACATCGACACGGTGGTGGCCATGGCTTTCGGCAAGGTCCTGGCCGCTGGCAAGCCGGAAATAGTGATGGCGGACCCGAGGCTCATCGAAGCGTACTTGGGTGCCTAGAATGCTACAGGTAGAGGGCGTCTCATCCGGATACGGCAATCTGCATATCCTCCACGAGGTCTCCCTCGAAGCTGTGGACAAGGAAGTTACGGTGATCGTGGGACCCAACGGATCTGGGAAGAGCACGCTCCTGAAGACAATCGCGGGCCTCGCCACGCTCTATGAAGGGAAGATTGCAATCGGAGGAAAGCAGATTACGAAGCTCCCCCCTCACGACATCGCGAAGATGGGGCTCGCCTATCTCCCCCAGACGGAGAGCGTCTTCGTCCAGCTGACTGTGGCTGAGAACATCAAGATGGCTGGGTACACAATCCCGGACGACGAAATGGCCCCGAGGCTCACCGGCGTCCTCAACATGTTCCCGCAGCTTGAACGGTACATGAAGACCAGGGTCCAGAACCTCAGCGGAGGGGAGAGGCAGATGGTGGCCATGTCCATGGCGCTCCTAAGGAAGCCCTCCGTGATCATGTTCGACGAGCCCACGGCGAACCTCTCGCCGAAGCTTGCGACCCAAGTGCTGAAGACCGTGGAGACCGTTGCCAAGGAACTGGGACTTACGGTTCTCCTGGTTGAGCAGAACGCGAAGAGGGCGCTGGAAATTGGTGACAAAGCCTACCTTCTGGTGGGGGGAAGGAACGCGTTCAAGGGGACTGCCAAGGAGCTCCTGACTCACGAGGAACTGGCCAAGCTCTACCTCGGAATGAAGACCACGAGCGCCTAGGTTCCCTCATGCCACCAACGGATAAATAAGAAGTCCAGTCGACTCGGGTCCGAAAATTGTTTAGACGGAATGCCCTCGAGAGGAAGGATTAGTTGCCTCTCGAAGACCTCATGTGGGTGGAGAAGTACAGGCCCTCTGAACTCGACGACCTAGTCGACCAGAAGGCCATACGGCAGAGACTCGGGCTCCTCCTGCAAAAGAAGGAGCAACTCCCTCACCTCCTCTTCGCGGGCCCCCCTGGCTCGGGAAAGACGACTACTGCCATGATAATCGCCAAGCAGCTTCTCGGGGAACACTGGAGAGACTACACCCTCTCCCTGAACGCATCGGACGAAAGGGGAATCGACGTAGTCCGTGAGAGGATCAAGACCTTCGCCCGGTTCTCAGACAGGAGGGAGGGGATTCCGTACAGACTCGTCATCTTGGATGAGTCAGACGAGATGACGGCCGACGGACAGACCGCCCTAAGGCGAATCATGGAAGAGAACTCTGAGCACACGCGCTTCATACTCGTCTGTAATTACTCCTCGGGAATCATAGAACCCTTGCAGAGCAGGTGTGCCATATTCAGGTTCCAGCGCCTCGACGGGGCCTCGGTGGCAGAGTACCTGAAGTTCATTGCAAGGAAGGAGAAGCTGAAGCCGACTTCCGACGCTGTCTACGGCGCCATCTTCGAGGCCACCCAGGGGGACCTCAGGCAGGCGATCAACCTCATGCAGGCGGCCTCGGCATCCGGAGAGATTACACTCGAATCGGTCAGGTCAGTATCGGGTGCCAGCGTCAAGGCCAGGGTCGCCGAGATCATGGTCACCGCCATCAACGGCGACTTCGAGGCCGCGAGGACGAAAATGGTTGAGCTCACGAGGGTCTACGGCATCCCCGAGAGGGACTTTCTGAAGTTCGCCAACGAGGCACTTGGCGCCATGAAGGTACCTGACATGGCGAAGGCAATCTCGATTCTCGCCGAATTCGACTTCCGCCTGGTTCAGGGTTCGCAACCCGAGCTCCAGCTCACAGCGATGCTTGCCCAGCTGTCCTCACTCAAGAGGAAGGCAGAGTAGCGTGGACCTGTCCCTCCCCAGAGGGGTTAGTGACATCGAGCCCGAGGCCTTCGAGCTCCAGGAGAGGGTGCGGGCCGCTTTCGAGGAGACCTGCAGGCTCTACAACTTCAGGACGATGGAACCAGCGTCCCTTGAGCACCTGGGCACCCTTAGGGTAAAGAGCGGCCAAGAGATAGACAAGGAGATCTACGCTTTCAAGGACAAAGGAGGACGTGACGTAGGTCTCCGGTTCGACCTCACTGTGGGAATCACGCGCTACGTCTGTTCCCGGAAGGACCTCCGGCTCCCAGCCAAGCTCGCGGCCTTCGGAGGGATCTGGCGCTACGACGAACCTCAGTACGGCAGGTACAGGTGGGCGCACCAATGGGATCTGGAAGTCTACGGCCCCCCCTCGGTAGAGGCCGACGCCGAGGTGATCGACGCAAGCTCCGCCATTCTCAAGCGTTCGGGCATTTCAGACGTCACTGTGAAGGTGGGGGACAGACGCCTAGTGGAGGAGTTCATTCGGAAGAAGCTGGGTGTCGGGGAACAGGAGAAACTGGTAGACCTAATGCGCGCCCTCGACAAGGTGGAGAAGAAGACGGTAGCGGAGCTCAGGGAAGAGTACGCCGGGAAGGGGTTCGAACCCGGGCAGCTTGACACTCTCCTAGAGTTCGGCCGGACGCGTGGAAAGCCAGACCAGGTCCTCGCCAAGGCGTCGGAGCTCGGTCTGGAATTCGTCAAGGAGCTGAGGGACCTGGCAGACATGCTCGATTCCCGTGGAATGGCTAATGTCGAATACAACCTGAGCATCGTCAGAGGAATAGACTACTACACGGGCATCGTCTTCGAAGCGTCCGACAGCAGGAACCAGAGGCTGGGTTCCCTCTTCGGAGGCGGGAGATATGACTCCCTCCCCAGGCTTCTTGGCAGGCCGGACCTCTCCGCCACGGGCGCCGCAGGTGGCGTCGAGCGGATCGCAAAGTCCCTTGCAGGCAGGTCGAACCCGAAACGCCTACTTTCCTACGTGGCTGTGGCAGGAAGAGGAACGTCGGCCTACGCCCTCCGTATCCAGAGAGAAGTGAGGGACAGCGGCATTGCATGCGAAGCTTCTCTGCTGCCGAAACCTCTCTCGAGGCAGATGGAGGAAGCCAGCCGGCTCGGTGCGTCCTGGGCCCTGATAGTAGGCGAGAAGGAGCAGAAGGCAGGAGCAGTAACCCTGAGAGATATGACAAGTGGAGAGGAAGGTGTGGTCCAGTTGGAAGGGGCCATCGAGCGCATGAAGCGTCAGTGAAGCCCTGGGCATAATCTTCAATCCGTTGGGCCGTTCTCATGAGTAGGCGTAAATCAGGCCGAACTTTTGACCAAGGCAGTGGCTCTCAATGACCCGCTACAATGGCTGATAATCGGTGCGCTCGTTGTAGTGGTTTTGGGCATAATTGTCTACGTTCTTCTGAGAATCCTGCGGACGCTCAACAAAGCAGACAGATACTTCGATAGCAGAGAGAAAGTCTCTGGACAACCCAGATAAGTAGGAGTGGGCCCCTTCCAACCCCAGCAAAATCGCTAGGCCGTTCTCGGGAGTAGAACTTTACGCCCTACGGGGCTACCCTCTGAGGCGTGAGACGCAGAACAAAGGCATTGGCAGGGGTTGCGGCTTTGGCTGTCGTGGCCTTCTTCTTCCTTGCCCCTGTGATGTTTTGGTTCAACATCGGGCCTGCATACGCGACATCGCATCCAAACTACATTCCAGTCTATCGCTCCGCCGGTTGCACAGTTTTTGGGTATGGCGACATGTACTCCCAAATCTTAACAGAGAACGGATATACGTTCGGGCTTGCACTAGGATGTCAGATACCAATTCCGCTACCAGTTTAGGTTGTTGGGTTGCATGGTCTCAGAAGTAGGCAGCACCGGTCCAACCCAACCAAGATTGCTGGTTCAATTACTTCTTGCAAGGATAAGGGATGGCGCAAGAGATATGGCGAGGAGAGACATAGGATTTGGGATTGAGAGATTGCGTCTTTTGCGAGATTGCAAGTAAGAAAGCCCCGGCCAGCGTTGTCTATGAGGACGACGAGGTTATGGCATTCCTTGACATCAATCCGGTTCAGAAAGGGCATACCCTTGTGATCCCAAAGCGACACTTCGTTGACATCTGGGATATCGACGATAGACTGCTTGCAAAGATGGACGCAGTAGCCAAGAGGATAGTTCAGAGAATGTCTCTAGCCTTGGATACAGAAGGCGTCAACACTTTCAGTGCTAGTGGCAAACCAGCAGGGCAGGACGTCTATCACTACCACTTGCACCTGATTCCCTTGGGGGTAGGAGAAAAGACGAAGTTCGTCAGTTGGTGGCTATCGAACATGGGGAAGGCAGAACGTGCTGAACTAGATGACCTTGCTCAGAGATTGCACTTGAACCCAAACACCTAGTCCAACCCCAGCAAAATCGCTAGTCAACGGACTGAACAGGCTTAAGAAACGGAATTGGAGTCGCTAATCATTGATTCGCGGCATCCTGATTGTTTCGTTGCTAATGATTCTCTTCGGCATGGTGGAGATTGTTACCGGTTTCACTCACAACTTCGTGGGGATTTCGACTTCGACGACCGCAATCATGACCTACTCGGGAGCAACGATAGGGGCAATCTACAGCGTTGCTGGTTTCCTCACTCTGACAATGAGGCGATGGGCAGCAAACGCCGCTATAGTCCTGCTAGTCGCTGACGTCATCGGGCGAATCGCTCTTGTTGCTACGGGGCTTTACCCACTCAACTCGACAGAAAACCTTGTTGGGATAATCGGTGGCACCTCTCTTGCGGTGGTCTTCGCCGTTTACATTTGGCTCAGACGGGCGGTCTTCCGGTAGCAGAACGAATCGTCCAACCCCGCCAAAATGGCTGGTGGTAACCGCAGACAACTCGTATATCATCCAACTCACATCTGATTGTGTGGCATGACAAAGATTGAGAGGAGCGAGTTTCCCGACGCTGTGCAGGCGGCCCCGAAGACGACCAAGGTTCTCTATGAGAACGACAAAATCCGTGTGATAGAAGAGAGGTTCAGAAAGGGGCAGAAAGTCCCGATGCATCATCATCCCCCATATTTCGCATACTTTGCGGACAGAATGAAGTTCAAGTTGACCTTTCCTGACGGCAAAACGGATCTGGTGAAAGTGAAGAAGGGAGATTGGGGACTCAATGAAGAAGGCGGCACCCACGCCGTCGAGAATTATCTGAAGGGGGCTATACTGGTAGTCGAAATCAAGTAAACTCCAATTCGTCTAACCCCACCAAAGTCGCTGGTTCAAGTCGCGAAATCCCCTCCCGGCCCGTTGAGCCGTCACCGAAGAATCCCTTTGATGAGGCGGTGGAACTTGCGCCCAAGTTGTAAATAACACGTCCCTTCTCATACGTGGGAGGTGAATATGATAAATGCCAACGAATTTTGAGTTCACGAGACAAACCAAGGCCAATATTGCGGACACGATGGATTTCTATATGCACCCAGAGTTCATTCCCCAAATCAGTCCTGACGTGTTCAAACAGGTAACTATCAAGAGTAAAGACGAGGACACCATCACCTACGAATGGCAGGGTGAATTGATGAGACACAAAGTTGTTGGTGTCAACAGGCTTGTCCGCGACAAAGACGCTCACACCATTGCAATAGAGACGATAGAGATGAAGGGAGGCAACAAAGGTAGTAAAATGACATATTCGTTCAAGGAATTGCCAAACGGAACCGAGATAAAGTGCACTCAAGCAATGGAGATGGGAGCGCTGGGTTTCCTAGGCAAAGGGTGGTGGAAGTCCACCGTTGACAAAGAGTTGGACGAGGACGTGAAGAGACTCGATGCCAAATCAGGTCGATGAGAGCGCCACCATCTAATCAATGAACCGTTGACCATTGAACAGGGAGGCTGATGGTTGGCTGATTTTCCCCTCCCACCCTTGCATTCTTCTCCAACCCCGCCAAGACTGCTAGGCCGTTCTCACGAGTAGGCGTAAATCCAGCCAGACCAAGCGAGTTCGCAATGCGACGAGCAACAAGTGTGGCATTAGTGGTCATGGCAGTGGGCGTCCTTCTTATATTCTTCTTTCTTGCTCCTGTCACTACGTACAGGGGAACTTTCTCTGAAGGGGCCGTAATTGGCATTCCGTTTACGGCTCAGGTCTCTGCCTCCTATGTCTTACTCGGATGCGGAGAGATGTACAACCCGACATACAATTTCGTCACCTATTCGAATGCTTCCGAGCCTCATTACTTGTATATCGGCGGTGCATGGCAATGCGGGGGAAATCCGGGCTGACAGCCAGTGGAGTCAACAGAACCCTTGAGCGTAACCGTGTCCAACCCCACCAGAATCGCTAGGCCCTTCAATGGCACGATGGGGTTCTGTTAACTTGGTGGGACATCTGCCACAATCCACAAATTCGTCTCCCTGTTAACTGACTGGACATGGGCATGGGCAATTGGGAGTTGCTTAGCATTCTGTTGGCTTCCCTCTCGGCTGTTTGTTTTGGAATAGTGGGGTGGAACGAATGGAGAATCCTCAGACTCGCCTTGAATGAACAGAATGCCTGGACAAGCGACCCGAAGAGACTGAGACGTAACCATCAGGTACAGGTCGCTTTGATAACCAGTGGAGTATTGTTGTTCATCATTAGTGAGTTATTTCACTACCTGAATCTGTCTTAGTTGCATGATTGGCATTCTGAATCAGGGTTAGCCATCTGTCAGGCCCTTTTTCGGCCACAATTGCAATGACTCGTTCTTATGTCACAAAGTCACGCACGCGCGTGTCGGGGGAATTCTATAGAGAGCATAATCTTTAATCCAAGCCATACCCGTTCTCCGCCACCGGCATGGAACGAGCGATAGTACTGGTGAACCTGAGCCCTGGGTCGGAAGAGCAGAGCATTACAGCGCTCAGGGGG
>DASPOK010000016.1:0-18921 GCA_035626075.1 Nitrososphaerales archaeon | reverse complement strand
TTGGCCCAGCGCGAGAGGTCGAAAAGATAGGTGGAGAGTCTGTTGAAGAAAGGCAGGAGCTCCCGATTCATCTCTTCTGACTTCGATGCCGTGAGTATCCTTCTCTCGGCTCTCCTACAAACCGACCTGGCTAGCTGCAATGCTGCTCCTGTGGGAGACCCCCCTGGCAGGATAAAGTTCTTGAGCGAAGGGAGTTCTGAAAGCAACGTGTCGGTCATCTTTTCGATCCTGGCAGTATCGGCGGCTGAAATCCTTGGCACATTTCGGGAGCCCTTGAGCTCGCAGGCAGCGTCTCCACCCGCGACGAAGAGCATTTTCTGAATCTCCTTGAGGGACCATGTCAGCTTCGAGTCCCTTGAGCCAGCGATGACGACGCCTAGCACGCAGTTTAGCTCGTCTATGGTTCCATAGGCTTCGACTCGTGGATCGTCCTTCTTGACCCTCTTTGGACCGTAGAGCGACGTCTCGCCAGCGTCTCCTTTCCGCGTGTACAACCCCGACCCGGCCCGGCTGCGGACTTTTAACGATGACAGATTTGCTGACGGAGAGTCCCCTCAGATACTTCATAGGGAATTGTTTGGGTCAACTGAATTAGCATTCTTGGTCGCCTATTTTCCAGTCGGAACTTTCTTATGGCAAACGTCAAGAATGTCGGAGGCGAGTCAACCACGACTTTCGAGAACCAGGAGACGCACTTGTTCACGCCACAGGAGGCCTCCAAGCTTCTCCCCGACATCAGGCCCAAGGTCAAAGAACTCTTGGAGCGCAAGAAGATTGCCTCGAAGTTGCACAGAGAGATAGAAAGATACAACCTGACTGGCTTTAGACCTGCCGAGGTGGCCGAGAAGGCGGCGGAACTCGATGCCCTGGTCGAGGACATGACGAGGAAGATTGCCGAGCTGGAGGACCTTGGAGTGCTGGTGAAGGACTTGGATTACGGGTTAGTGGACTTCCCAGCGGAGAAGTACGGCGAACAGGTGATGCTCTGCTGGAGGTATGGCGAACCAGAAGTCTCGTTCTGGCACAGGTCCAACGAGAGCTACAATAACCGGCAGCCTCTGAAGATGCAGCTAATTCAGCCCTAGTTCGAAAGCAACCGCTTCGCGTTGGACGAAAGCAGTTTCTCCGCCACCCCTACCTTCAGCTTGGGCGCCAGACTCGCTTTGAAGTCATCGAGCCACTCCTTCTGCCTGAGCATCGGATAGTCCGTGCCAAATAGGAACCTGTCCTGAAGAGTGCCATTGAGGTAGGGGATTATGCTCTGAGGGATGTACCTTGGTTTCCAGCCGGAAACGTCGATGAAAACGTTGGGGTTCCTGAGCGCGATTGCGATTGCTACGTCCGGCCACGGCCATCCGAAGTGGGCCATGACCACCTTCAGGTCTGGAAAGGCTTGGCAGACTTCGTCCAGGAGTTCAGGCTTACTGTACTTTATCTCGCAGTCTCCTAGGCCGGTAGTGCCCGTGTGGAAAAGTACAGGTACGCGCACATCTTGGCAGAACTCGTAGATTGGGAACATCAGCCGTCTATCGTTCAGATACACAGAGTTGGCGCTGCCGTGGACCTTTAGCCCCCTCATCCCGAGCTTCCCTACAGCCCTCTTCAGCTCCGAGACTGCTTCCCTTCCTGCGTTGGGGTCGACGCCGGCAAAGGGGACGAGTCTCTCATTGGACTTCTCAGCCATTCGCGCAATTTCGTCGTTCTTGAGAGTGTAATTCTTGAATGCCGGGTTCCTCGTTGCATGAGTGTCCTGGCCGAGGATGACTGCCCGGGCGACTTCAGCCTTGTCCATTTCCTCGACGAGTTGGTCTATGGTCTCGGGGAGCCGTGCGACGTTCAGCTTGAAGAAATCGCAGGCCTTCATGATGGGGCCGTTCTTCCTCATGAAAGCCCTTGTCCAGGGATGTACGTGGACGTCGATGGACAAACTTGAGAGGGCGCTGCCCTGTCAATCATTAACTTTTTCTGGAGGAGAAAAGAGGTTGTCCTATGAAAGAACTCAAAGAAGGCGACATTGCCCCAGACTTCGAGCTGCCGGCCTCATCTGGCGAGATTGTCAGGCTGAGCTCGCTTAGGGGGCGGAAAGTTGTGCTATACTTCTATCCAAGGGACGATACGCCCGGCTGCACCCGCGAAGCGTGCTCGTTCCGGGACAACCTGCCCAAGTTTGAAGGGATGGACGCCGTCGTCCTTGGAGTTAGCAAGGACTCCTTGGACTCTCATGCCAAGTTCATCGCCAAGTACTCGCTCAATTTTACGTTGCTGAGCGACGAGAAGCTTCAGGCCCACAAGCTATACGACACCTGGAAGGAAAAGAGCAACTACGGGAAGAAGTACATGGGGACCGAGCGATCAACATTCGTGATAGGTTCGGATGGGAAAGTCAAGAAGATATTCAGGAAGGTCAAAGTGGACGGACACGAGGCAGAAGTGCTGGCTGCGTTAGAAGCCTAGGGATACCCCAATTTGGGTTCCTTCTTCGCCGGCATCAAAGCAGGCACTCTGAGCGGGATACTCTATCTTGGGGGGCTGGCTGCATTCAACGTAGCGCTCCTGTATTTGCTTAGGCCTGAGGTACTGTCGACGATTCAGCAATCCTACTCGAGTATTTGCGGCCCTGCCGCCGTAAATGGGACGAGCGTGGATGATTGTTTCTCGCTTGTAGTGTCAGTCTACGTGCCCTTTGACGCTTTCGTCGGGTTCTTCGTCGCCCTGATTTATGCCGGGATCTTCGGGGTCGCCTATGACTCCTTCCCCAGCAGGAGTCCCAGCTTGAAGGGTGTGTTAATCGCAGCCCCTGTGGGTTTCAGCCTCGTGTACTTCGGCCTCTCCGGGTTCTATTTCAACGCTCAATCTGCCGAAGCCACGACAGTGTTTCTCGCAGTCTGGACAGTTGTTTTCGGCATATTCCTTGGGAGGCTTTACAAGAAGTACACCAGGCTGGTGATGTTCGGCAGCCAGGACCCGAAGCTGCTCAAGGTGATGGTTGACGGTAGGGACTCCACCGGCAAGGCGAAGACATTCGCTCTGACCTCCACCCACAGGGTCAGGGCTGACGTGGCTGAGGACGCCTCGTTCAAGGAATGGGAGCCGTCAGGGGGGGTAACGCTAGAAGACTCGAAGTCGTTCGAGACATCGATGGAAGTGAATGGCGACGGGTCCGTGAAAGGGAACGTGGGAAAGAAGTACTGAGGCAGATGCCGAATTCCAGCGCTGATCTGGCGGAGGACCAAATAGCAAAACCCAGTCTATGGCCCAATGTCTCTCTGCGAAGTTCCCGAAGAGACATACGCCTTCAAGACCCAGGAGCACTCACAGACGAAGTTGGCTTCCAATGTCACATCCTGCCTTGGCTGCGAGCCGCCGATTTCGGTATGGCTTTCTTGCCGCTAGTCGCTCTTTCCGAAAATATTCGTCAGCGACCGGAAGCCGCGCTTGACGTAGAACCGGTTGGCGATCTCGTTCCGAGATGGGACGTCAGCGACTATGATCTGCGCGCCCATCGTTTTTAGTTCCGCTGAGGCATGCTCGATCATCTCGTTGCCGAGCGCCTTCCTCCTGTACTCGGGCAAGATATAGAAGTCGGTGATGAACCCCTCTTTGTGCGGCTCGTAGAACAGCCTTTCCGTCATCTCCGCCCTGATGACCCCTACCACTTTCGGACCCTCGGTGGCTACGAGGAGGAGCTTATCGGCGGAGCCGAGCGTTGTTGCCACGTACCTGTTGGCCCTAATCTTGACATCGGGGACCACGGCGAAAAGAGGGTCGAACTCGTTGTTGAGCCTCTTGACGCGCACGAGAAGGTCCGCCACCGATACCAGGTCTTCCTTCCTCGCCTTCCTGATTCGCAATGAAGGCACCATGGAAGGAGTGGAGGGAGCCGATTTACGCTTATCCTGGCGGGTCGTGTATGATCCCATCCTTGCGCAGAGCGTGCATTATCTTCCTCGAATGCTCGATGACATCCATTGCGATGGCAAACGACTCCTTCTTTGACAGCTTCTTCCTCGCCACCCCTTCCCTGACCGCAGATTGGCCGACGGTCGCCGCCACCCTTGGATAGACCTCCCACTGAACCATGGTGGGGATGATGTAGTTTCTTGTGATTCCCTTCTTCTTTGCAAAGGCGGCCAACTGGCGGGCAGCGTCGATCACCATGGTGTCTGTAATTGTCCTCGCCCTCACGTCAAGAGCGCCACGGAAGATTGCAGGGAAGAGCAAGCTGTTGTTCACTTGGTTCGGGTAGTCGGACCTGCCGGTGGCCACCACCTCGGCACCAGCAGCCCTCGCCTCAGGGGGGAGCATTTCGGGAACGGGGTTCGCTAGGAAGAAGGCAATGGCCCTCTTGTTCATCAGCTCGATTTCGTCACGCTTTATCAGATTCGGGCCCTGACCCGCGGCCGCCACCAAGACGTCCGCCCCGATCAAGGCCTCCTTCAGCCCTCCTGTCACCCTGTCGCCGTTTGTACGGATGGCTATGTCGTGCTTCCACCTGTTTCTGAGCAGCAGTTGGTCTATGTCTTCTCTTTCGGGGTGCAGAATTCCCTTCGAGTCTAGGACGATGATGTCCTTGGGGTTAGCTCCGGATTCGACTAGTAGTCTTTCCGTCGCGATGTTGGCCGCCCCCGCTCCGAATAGAACGATTCTCGACCCTCTCAGCTTCCTCTCGGTGAGCTCTAAGGCGTTGAATAGCGCCGCAAGGGTGACACCTGCGGTCCCCTGTTGGTCATCGTGCCAGACGGGGATCTCCATGTCTTTGCGGAGCCTGTCCAGAACGTCGAAACACATTGGGGACTCTATGTCCTCAAGATTGACCCCTCCCAGTGAGGGTTCCAGAGCCTTGACGAAGGACACGAGCTCCTCCTCGCCATTCACTCTGGCGGGGAGAGGGACTGCATTGACGCCTCCGAGATAATTGTAAATCAGAGCTTTACCTTCCATGACCGGAAGCGCCCCCTCTGGACCAATGTTCCCAAGGCCCAGAACCCTGCTCCCGTCGGTCACCACTGCTACGGTGTTCCATCTCCCTGTGTACTCAAACGACAGGTCCCGGTCTGCTTCTATGGCCATCGAGACAGCGGCCACTCCTGGCGTGTACCAAATCGAGAAGTCGTCCAGCGACCTGACGGGGACATTCGGTGCGACCCCGACCTTGCCGCCGTAGAACTTCGAGTAGGCTAACGCCTTCTTGGAGGAGTCGTCTTTCGGCTCCGTCAAACGGGCGAGCCGCTTCGTCACCGCTATTTGTGTTCTTTCGGTCCGAGCATGCCCCCTAGGCTGACGTGCCCGTCGCTTCGTTGCATTAGGAGGGCTCATTTGAAGCCCCCTGGGCAACGTTCCTGTCGTGGGGACATCTGTGGTCTAGAGCGGCGCCCTCGGTGAACCGTCTATAAGCCTAGACGTAATTCTCGGAAGCGGGAACGGTGAACCTCCTATCTACTTGTCGCGGCCATACTTTTGCGGGTCCCGGTCGAAGGAGTTCTTGCAGCCCGCCGAGCAAAAATAGAAAATCCGACCGTCGTGCTCCGACTTGAGCTGGGCTTTCTTCTCGTCCACAGCCATGCCGCACACCGGGTCCCTCTGCATTCCGACACCAGTTTCACCCTTCCGGAGAACGGGTATTTCTTGGTAACGCTGTGAAGGCATTGGTTTAACCAGAAGGGGCGGGGCCCGCAGGCAGAGAAATTGGCCAAGGACCCGGTCTGCGGCATGAGCGTTGTCGAGGGCCCTGGTGCCCTCAAAGCCGAAGTGGAGGGGACGACGTTCTACTTCTGCAGTGAGGCTTGCAGAATGGAGTTTACGATGCCTCTGAGAGAGCTGGCGAGACTAAGACTGACGGCGGGAGTCGGCCTGGTCCTGACCGCCCCCATACTCGCCCTCACCTACCTTCCCCTTCTGGCCCCCCAGGTCACAAACTACATCCTGTTGCTTCTTGCGATTCCGGTTCAGTTCTTCGTAGGCTCCAGGTTCTACCAGGGGACCTATCATTCGATCAGGGCTAGGACAGCAAACATGGATGTGCTAGTCGCAGTGGGAACATCAGCGGCGTTCGGCTACAGCGCAGTGGTGACCTTCTTCCCCTCAGCATTCGGGGTCCAGGGGGTCTACTTCGATGCTTCTGCTGTGATAGTCACCCTGATCCTAATTGGAAGGCTCCTCGAACATCTGACCAAGGAACGCGCATCAGATTCGGTCAGGAAACTCCTAGAACTGAGTCCCTCCGTCGCACACCTGGTGAAAGAGGGGAAGGTGGAGGACGTGCCAGCGGAGAACCTAGTCGAAGGGGACGCCGTGGAGATAAGGCCAGGAGAAAGGGTGCCGACCGATGGCGTCGTCAAGAGTGGGACTTCCAACGCCGACGAATCGCTTCTGACGGGAGAGAGCTCCCCCGTTAGGAAGGGACCGGGGAGCCAGGTCATAGGCGGGTCCATCAATTCCGATGGGAGGATTCTCGTGGAATGCACCGCGGTCGGCCGGGACACAGTCTTGGGACAGATGATGAAACTCGTCGAAGAGGCGAAGGCGGGAAGAGCGCCGATCCAGCGGCTTGCAGACAGAGTCGCTGAGTACTTCGTCCCTGCAATCCTCCTCGTTGCGCTGCTCGCCGCGGTCGGCTGGAGGCTAGCCGCCGGCGTCTCTCTCTCCGCGTCGCTGCTTGTGTTCGTTTCGGTGGTAATCATCGCCTGTCCATGCGCCCTCGGGATAGCGACCCCTGCCGCACTTCTCGTCGGGACTGGAAACGCGGCCAAACGGGGAATCCTCGTCAAGGGCGGCGATTCGGTAGAAGCGGCCGCCCACGTCACGACCGTGCTCCTTGACAAGACCGGGACCATCACCGAGGGGAAGCAATCAGTTGTAGCCGTGCTGGGAAGGGACCAGGACAGCCTCCTTCGGTCTGCAGCAGCGGTTGAGGCAGCGTCCGAGCATACCCTGGCCAGGGCCATAGTGGCCGAGGCAGTGGCCAGGGGGGTCGGCACCGCCGAAGTGAAAGACTTCGTCTCCACGCCGGGCATGGGGGTGTCGGGGGTGGTGGCAGGGCGGCAGGTCAAGGTCGGGAGGAGAGAATTCGCAGGGTTCGAAACCGGTTGGGAAGGGGACGCCGAGGTGTCTAGGCTCAAGGCCGAGGGAAACACAGTGACCTTCGTCTCGGTGGACGGGGAGTTCGGGGCCATTGCAGTGGGCGACGCCGTCAAGAAAGAGGCCGCGGAGGCAATTCGGGAGCTGGGGGCCATGGGGTTGTCGGTGGTGATGGTGACGGGGGATGACGAGTCGACTGCTGCCGCCGTGGCCAAAAAGGTTGGTCTGTCTGACTACAGGGCAGGTCTGCTCCCCAGCGACAAGGAGAGGGAGGTCGAGAGGCTGCAGTCCCGGGGGGAAAAGGTGGCGATGGTGGGTGATGGGGTGAACGACGCGCCGGCTCTCGCAAAGGCAGACCTCGGGCTAGCCATCGGGAGCGGGACCGATGTTGCAAAAGAGACGGGGGGAATGGTGCTAATCAAGGACAGGGTAACCGACGCTGTGGACGCCATCAAGATAGGAAGGGCCACCATGAGGAAGATAAGGCAAAACTTGGCCTGGGCCTTCGGATACAACATCATCCTCGTTCCGGTGGCAGCGGGGCTCCTGATCCCTTTCTACGGGGTAGGAGTCTACGCGTTCCTTCCCTTCTTCTCGGGGGCGGCAATGGCTTTCAGCTCCGTGTCTGTCGTGGGAAACTCGTTGCTGCTCATGAGGTACAACCCCAGACCGGCTGCGCCGGGCGTCTAACGTTTATCTCCAGTTGGTCGGCCACGAAGGCGAAGGGAATGAAATGGTGAACCCAAGTTTCGAGAAGTACGTTGGAGACAATCTGAACGCCTTTGCAAGGGATGTGATGAAACTGGTCTCCCAGCCAAGCGTGTCGGCCAGAAAGGAAGGGATCGAAGAGTGCGCGGCACTGGTCGAGAAAATGGTCGGGGATACGGGCGCAGCAACCAGGGTGCTCAGGTTAGAGGGAGCCGCTCCGCTAATCTACGGGGAACTGAAGTCCACGAAATCCAGGAAGACGATAATGTTCTACAATCACTACGACGTTCAGCCCGAGGAGCCTGTCGAGCTTTGGAAGTCGCCCCCCTTCAAGCCCGAGATAAGGGACGGTGCAATTTACGGCAGGGGGGCATCGGACGACAAGGGGGAGCTCGTCTCGAGGCTCAAGATAGTGGAGTCCTACCTGAAGGGGGCGGGGGAGCTGCCGTGCAGCGTGAAATTCTGTTTTGAGGGGGAGGAGGAGACAGGGAGCGTCCATCTAGGAGACTACGTATCGAAGTATAGCGAGCTCTTCGACGCCGACGCCGTCGTCTGGGAGTACGGCACCGTCGACACCCGGGGGACCCCCATGGTGACTCTGGGGGTGAAGGGGATGATCTACCTGGAATTCGTCCTGAGGTCCCTATCCCGGGACGCCCACAGCTGCTACGCAGCCGCCCTCCCGAGCGCCCCCTGGAGGATGGTGAGGCTCCTCAGCCTCCTCAAGGACGAGAACGAAAGGATACTGGTGCCTGGATGGTACGACGGAGTGAGCAACCTGGGCGAGGAGGAGTTGAAAGTCTTGCAGGAGATGCCCTTTGACGGGACGGAGTTCCGAAGGACCTACGGGGCTGAGAAGTTCCTGGGAGGAATGCTGGACGACCAGGCAAAAAAGGCCCTCGTGCAGAGACCGACAGGCAACATCGCGGGAATCTGGGCCGGTTACGAGGGACCGGGCACCAAGACCGTCCTCCCTAAGGAAGTCCATGTCAAGATGGACTTCAGGCTCGTTCCAGAGCAGGACCCGGACGACCTGCTGACGAAGCTCAAGAAGTACCTTAAGGACCAAGGGTTCGCGGACGTCGAGGTGAAGCTCGAGAGCATGGAGCCGGCCGCGAGGACATCATACAAGCATCCCTTTGCACAGGCAGCGATCAGAGCGGCAGAGAACATCTACGGGAAAAGGCCGATAGTAGAGCTGGGCTCGCCTGGGACCGGCCCCCTCTACCTCTTCACCCGAAGATACGGCATGCCTTCGGTGGACATCGGGGTTTCAGCCCTGGACGGAGGGATTCATGCCCCCAACGAGAACCTGAAGCTGGAGGACCTCCGGAGGGGTATGTGCTGGATAGGAGAGACGATGGAACTCTTCTCGACTCAGACTACCACTTAGTGACATCGCCCTGGAGCAACCCGACCCCTCCCATGTGGGCGTGATCGATGTGGACGGACAACTCGTCCCTGTTCTTCGTTACCGCCCCGCAGTAGGGGCAGGCGAGGACCCCAGGCGGAGCAAGTTCGGGGAGGGGCACATTCTGCTGGACATTGCCTGACACCATCGCTTTCTGGGTGACCATTCCCACAACCTTCCCCTGGCTCGTCACGCCGAGCCGTCGGATTCCGAGCTTCGACATCTTCGCGATGGCCTCCCCCACTGTGGCAGTCTCCCCTACGGTCTCCACCGGGGAACTCATGATATCCTGAATCCTTACTGCCGTGGGGCTCGAACCGGCCGCGACGACCTTGTAGAGGATGTCCCTTTCGGTGACCATCCCGACCGGGGAACCGCTCGACACCACGAGGGCCTCGGTGGCGCCACGTTTCTTCATCTTCTTCGCGGCATCTGCGACTGAATCAGTGCTTTCGACCTCGGCGTAGTCTCGTGACATGTAGTCGGAGACCCGACGGTCGAGAGACTCGCGGAGGTCCATCGTTCGAGGCGAACGATGGCAGATACTTAAGATGTAATGGCGTCCAGCTCATAAGCAGCTCTTCCGGGGCCAAGCGGCATGAGAGCGGCAGTCCTGGGGTCTGGCCTGATGGGGTCCGTCATAGCTTGGGACCTCGCACGGTCGAAGGAAGTCGACGAGGTCGTGGTTGCAGATATCGACGAGGCAAAGCTTCGTGCAGTGAGGAAGAGAACGCCCGGTAAGAAGCTCGCCGTCGAGCCCTTCGACATCAAGGACAAGAAGAAGGATGTTGCATTCCTCCGCGGTTTCGACGTTGCAGTCTCGGCCCTGCCGCATGGGGTCGTTCACACGTCAGACCTTGCTGCCGTTGAAGCTGGCGCCAAGATGGTGAACATCGCCTTTGAGGACGAGCAGATGTCACTAGATTCAGAAGCCAGAAAGAAGGGCGCTGTGCTGATTCCAGGATGCGGCCTCGCCCCAGGCTTGGGGGGAGTCCTGCTCGCGCACGCTCTGAAGGAGCTTGGAGGAGGAGACGAAGGGCACATCCTTGTGGGGGGGTTACCGCAGGACCCCAAACCCCCCTTCGGCTACAAGCTGGTCTTCTCGATTGTCGGGCTCCTCAGGGAGTACATAGAGGACGCCAGGGTGTACAGGAACGGCAAGCTGGTCAAGGTCAGACCATTTTCGACTGTGGAAACTGTCGAATTCGCCCCGCCGATTGGAACCCTCGAGGCCTTCTGCACCGACGGCCTCGCCAGCCTCGTCTACACGATGAAGGGCATGAGGGTCATGGATGAGAAAACGCTCCGGTGGCCCGGGCATGCCGAGAAGATGAACCTGCTGATGGAGTCGGGGTTCTTCTCGCGAGAAAAAGTGAAGGTAGGCGGTGCCGAGGTCGCGCCGCTTGAGCTATCCTGGGCCATTCTCGGCAAGAAGCTGGCAGAAGGCGACCCCAGGGACCTGACGGTCATGCGAGTGATAGCCAGAGGTAGGAAGGCCGAGATTACGTACGACATGGTCGACAGGTACGACGAGAACAAGGGAGTGACCTCGATGGGCAAAACTACGGGTTACACTGCGTCAATCGCCGCACAAATGCTCGGCGCGGGGAAAGTGGCAGGGAAGGGAGTGATCCCTCCTGAAAAGGCGTTGGAAGGCGAGTTGGTCTCCTCCCTCATCTCGGAGCTCGACCACAGAGGCGTCAAGATTAGAGAAGCAAGAACAAAGTCTTGAGAGGGGGCTCACGGCTGCGGCCCTTGCACGCCAACCAGTTCGAGGTCCTGCGAGACAGGGATTGACCGAGAGCAAAAGTACTGCCCACGCCTCTCAGGGTGCTCCAAACCATTCTCCAATCTGCCACGGTCAGCGAGACAACGGTGATAATGGGTATCCACGAGTAGTAGTAGGGAGGGGTCAGCGCTCCTCCGGCTAGGAGCATCTGGAAGTACCCGGAGGCTACTTTCGGGAGCACCATCGGAATGTTCAGCAGCACTACGGAGGGCGCATAGGCGGTTAGGACCTTGACTCTGCTCCCCTTGGAGTAGGAAACGAGAAGCGGAACAGCCAACAAGACGAACCGGGGATCGAAGCTGGCAAGGGCGAGGGCAAGCCCTGCGGACCTCGGGTGCCCAAACTTCGTCAGGTATAGGCCCGAAACGAGGAGGTAGGTTAGAAGAACCTTGGCCTGCCCCTCACCCCACTGCCAATAGTAGCTCGCTGAAATCCCCCAGCCTGGGACCGGAGAGGGCTGCAAAAGGACAAGGATGGCGACAACGGCGGACACCAGCAGGCCCTTCTCTCTGGTGATCCGGTAGACCAATAGCGCAACGAGCGGCAGCAGAAGAAACTGGAAGGCGTCGAACGCAATCAGCATTCCTTGATAGGACGAGGCAAGGAAAGGAATAATGAAGATGAGAAACGAAGAGAGGTACTTGAACTGCTGTGGTTGTGGAATAATCGTTGGCCCTCCGTCGGCGACCGACCCTTTCGCGTACAGCTGGGCCGGGTCGTTCAGAAGACGCCAGGCACCCACGTAGTAGGCCGAGAAGTCCTTTGCGAGGGCGGCACTCACTGGAGCGCAGCATCCCGAATCGAGCCTAGTGGTCTCGGGCATGGCCGTGACGAGAGTCACGAGATTGAGCATAAGCAGGCAGGCGACGAGGACCGCGAAGAGAACAGGCCCGCGCTTCGCCATGCGGAACCTCATGCCAAGGGGCAGCATAGAAGTCTGTCGGCCCCAGGCAGGCGTCGGTTCGCATATCTTCGAAGGCTTTCAAAGGAATACGTAAGCAGGAGCCTTATGCGCTTGGCTCGCGAGAACTCTAGGAGCCTTTTCGTCCCGGTCACACGCTCGACCCCACCTCTTTTGCCCGCCAAAGGACACTTCGGGACCCGGACAGAGGCGTCAATTGACTCGTGGGGCTCAACCGCTCGCGCCGAACGGCCCGGAATCCTCCTCCTGTCAGACAGAGGTTAGTACACGATGTCGGAACGGGGAGCCGGGTACTCTGTCAGCTCCGTCGTAGTGTACTGCTGTGAGTAGTACACCAGCGGTCGTTTCGGCTTGAATACCCTAGCCGAGACCACCTTCCCAACGAGTATCGAGTGGTCTCCACCCTCGTAGACCTGCCAAGACTTGCATTCCAACACAGCCCTCACGCCTTCTATGATGGGGGAACCTGTCTCGCCACGGACGAACCTTATCCCGTCGAACCTGTCGGTCAGTTGCGTCCTGCCCGCGAACCTGTCGGCGACTGTCTTCTGGTCATCGGCAAGGAAGTTGACGGCATATTCGGCTGCGTTCCTGAAGACATCATGGAGTTCTGAGGATTTCGCAACAGAAACAAGGACAAGCGGCGGGTCGAGGGACACGCTCGTGAAAGAACTCACCGTGAACCCCTTCGGTCCCTCGTTAGTCATTGTGGTGACCACGGTCACCCCCTGAGGATAGACCCGCATCGCCTGCTTCAACCTACTCTGCAGGTCCCCTTCCAAACGACGGTCGTAGCTCCTCCTTCGATGAGGCGCCGTCCCCTGTGTTGTTTAAAACATTCCCCGGAGGATAGCGACGGCACAGGCATGTCGCGGGAAAAGGAACGGGAGGCCCAAAGGAGCAGGCCCAGAAGAAGGAGGATTCCTGCCTCCTTTTGGGTCCGCGCGCTGTATTCGTTCGCCCTGATTGCAGCGGTAGTAGTTGTGGGGACGCTGGCGATGCACGCAATCGAAGGATGGAGCTACCTCGACTCCTTCTATTTCACCAGCTTCATTGCAACAGGCCAAGGCCCCCCCGGCAACCTCCTCCCCAACGACCCAACCGGCAAGATCTTCTCCTCGGTGCTCGCTTTCGTTTCGGTCGGGACTGTGATTACGGCCCTTCTCTTCCTCTTCGGGCCATTCCTGGGGACGCTGTTGAAGGCGGGAGAGGAGAAGCTAGAGGAGCTGGGCAAAGAAGTCGAGGAGCTGGAGCGCCGATAGCTAGTCTGGGTTCCATGCGGCGCCTGTGGGTCGGCAACCTGTCGGAGACCGTCGGCGATGCCTGGGTTATCTTGTCAATCCGTTCTTTGACCCAACCTTATTGTTGCCTAGGGTATGGCCCGGGTCTCTGTCAGGTTACGGATGGCGAACCCAGATTGGCAAAAAACCGGGGTCTGGCCATTTGGTCAGGCAGCGATTATGATGAGGTAAGCAGCCGCTGCCACCACGGCTGAAGCGGGGATGGTAATCAGCCAGGCCCAGATTATCCTCCTTGCTACCCCCCACCTCACAGTCGCCGCCCCCATCGTAGCGCCCGAGCCCATCACGCTTCCGCTGACTACGTGAGTGGTGCTCACTGGGATTCCGAGGAGGGATGAACAGATGATTGTCAGGGCCGAAGCAGTCTCGATGGAGAAGCCGTGCACTGGATCGAGCTTCGTCATCCTGGAGCCCAAGGTCTTCACTATCCTCCAACCACCGGAAAAAGTCCCCATGGCTATCGAGGTCGCCGCGAATACAGCCACGATGAACGGGACGTTGAAGGAGGGTATCCAGTTAACGGAGAAGAGCAAGGCGGTAATGACCCCCATGGTCTTCTGGGCGTCATTGGTTCCGTGGCTCAAGCTCACAAGGGCCGAGGAGACGAGCTGCAGCCTTCGGAAGTATCTGTTGACCACATGGAGTGGGATAGTGAAGAACGACCTGATCAGGAGGGTCATCAGGCAGAATGACAGGAGGAAGCCGATGACAGGAGAAAGAACCATGAAGGTCAGCGTCTTGTCGAGTCCTGACCACACCAGTGAGCCGACCCCTGCCTTCGTTATGGCTGTCCCCACGAGGCCGCCTATCAGGGCGTGGGATGAGCTGGATGGCAGGCCGAGATACCATGTGGCAAGGTCCCAGACGATGGCACCCACCAGCGAGGCGAGCACGAGGTCAGGGGTGACTATCGAGCTGCTGATGATTCCCTTTCCCACCGTGGTTGCCACCGCCACCCCGAACACAGCGAAGGCAACGAAATTGAAGAATGCCGACATGGCGACTGCGGCAACCGGAGGGAGAACCTTCGTAGAGATGACGGTGGCGACGGAATTGGCTGCATCGTGGAACCCGTTCACAAAGTCGAAGCTGTATGCCACTGCGATTATGCTCAGGATGTAGACCGTGAAGAGGTCCACAGAGCCCACCCCTAGGATCTCTTGATCAGGATGTCTCTTATAACGAGGCTGACGTCCTCGCATCTGTCGGTAGTTGTTTCGAGATGCTCGTAGATTTCCTTGAGTTTGAGGATGTTGATGACATCTCGGCTCTTGAAGAGCGAAGCTACTTCTTCGTTTAGCAGGACGTCGGCGTCATTCTCCAGCCGATCCACCTCGATGCAGGCCGCGTCAATCACTTTCCTGTCCAGCCTCCTCAGCGAGCCGAGCGCGCCGTCAAGCTGCTGAACAGACGCGCGGACTATCTCTGTAAGCTCCATCATGGTTTGGGTGGGGCCTGTTATCTCGAAGAGAACGAGCCTGTTCATCACGAGATACATGAGGTCCAGGACATCGTCGTAGCGGGACGCGAGCCTCGTCAGGTCCTCCTGGTCAATTGGGGTGATGAAGCTCCTGTTGACCCTCTCGTAGATGTCGTGTACTATCTCGTCCCCGTTATGCTCGATATCTTTGAACTCCTTTCGCCGTTCCTCCATACTGTCGAAGGATTCCACTGCGTCTGCCAGCTTTATCGCGCCTTTGAGAACCGTGGCAGATTCTCTTTCAAGGAGGTCGAAGAAGACCTTGTCCTGGGGAATCACCCACTCCTTGAGACCCATCGATTCCGGGGCGAGATATAGAGAGTATATCACTGTTCCCAGAATGGTTGGGCATCAGCTTCCTTCGAGTTCTGAGCTTAACCCGCCAAATCCGAAAGCCGTCGGGCGAGTTCCCTCAGCTTGTCCACGTGAGGTTCAAGCTCCTTGGCGGACGTTCCCTTCACATCTTCCATGTAGGAGACGAAGCTCCCCATCTCGGTTACCATTTCGTCCATGGTCTGGGGTCTCCTGAAGCGGGGGCCGAAGGAAACTTCCAGCTCGACGTTAGCCTTGGGAGTGAGCTCGTACTTGCCGTCCGCCCTCTTCTTGACGGTCCCCTCCTTGCTCATCTTGTCCAAAAGCGGATAGACCGAGCCAGGGGAGGGGCGCCACCAGCCGCGCGTCATGGCCTCGACCCCGTCCATTATCTCAACGCCGTTCTTTGGAGAGGCGGACAAGAGGGAAACGACCATCATGCGGAGTCCGCGCTTTCCATGCATCGCGAACCTGAACGGCCACATGATTTCTTAGTCGGATTATCGATATTTATGCTTAGAGGGCCTCAGGAACCTGTATCGCTTTTCCGATATTCTTAAAAAGCCGTCTGCGAACTCCTCAGTAGGAGGCGAGAGACAAACGCAATCCAACCACGACGACAGGCATCCTCGTGGGAGACACTGGCTCGGCTGGGTCTTGGTCGCCGTCCTGCTGGTTGCAGCCATCGTGTTCATTGTACCCCTTGCAATCCTGGGCCGCTCCGGCATGGCTACAGCGCCCTACTACGGCTATCCCTACTACGGCTGGTGGTTCTTCTTCCCATTCGGTTTCTTCTTCTTTGTCATCCTCATCTTCGTCGTCAGCAGGCTGATCTTCTGGCCTTGGGGATGGGGAGGCAGGGGAAGACGCGGATACTGGTACAGGTACGAGGACGCCCGTGAAATCCTCCGCCAGAGATACGCCCGGGGAGAACTCACGAAGGACCAGTACGAGCAGATGATGAGAGACCTGGAGCAGCACCCCTAGCTCCCGGTCTCGCCCCACATCATCCTCTCCAGGTGACCGAACCGATTTATTTGCCTGTACAGCCCCTCTCCACCATGTCCCCGAAGCCCATCTCCATTCGGAGGGCGAGGAGGTCTGATTCGGAACAATTCATCGACCTGGTGCTTGCCCTGGCCAAGTTCGAGAAGCTTGAACCCCCCTCTGAAGAGGGACAGAGGAGACTCTTGAACGACGTCTTTGAGAAGCGGAGGGTCAGGCTCTTTGTGGCTGCCGACGGACGGAAGCTCGCAGGCTACGCCCTCTACTTCTACAACTACTCTTCATTCGTGGCGAAACCCTCACTCTATCTGGAGGATCTATTCGTCCTCGAAAGGTACCGCAAGCGGGGGCTAGGATTCGCCCTGTTCAGGCGGTGTGTCGAGGAGGCGATTTCAACGGGATGCGGACGCATGGAATGGAGCGTGCTCGCCTGGAACGAGAAGGCGCTCAGGTTCTACGAGAAGCTCGGGGCGAGAAGACTGTCCGAATGGCACGTCTACAGGCTGGACGAGAACGGCCTGAAGAAGGTGCCCAAAGTCGTTTCATGAGTGAAAGGCTTGGGCCGATGTCCGGATGAGTGGTAGACAGAGGCAGTTTCCGAGATCCTTGTTCTATTGGACAAAGGCGGTCACAAGGTGCGCCTTCGGTCCGTCGTTAGGGCATTAGGTTATTAGCGTGCAGCGGGGCGACCTCAGGCGTGGATAGAATGGCGTCTCCAAGCAAGCAGAAGGCTCTAATGCTCTGGTTCGAGGACATCCAAAAGGAGGACGTCCCTCTCGTAGGCGGCAAGTCCGCAAGCCTTGGCGAGATGACATCAAAAACCAAGGTTCCAGTCCCCTACGGTTTCGCCCTTACGGCGGAAGCTTACAGACTCTTCTTGAAAAAGAACGGGCTGGACGGAAAGATTGCTGAAATAATCAAGTCGCTCACGGATCCCGACGACACAGAGAATCTCCAAAGGATCGGCACCAAGATCAGAAGACTGATCAATTCTTCGCCCATGCCCGAGGAGCTAGAGAAGGTAATCAGGGACGCCTACCAAGAACTGTCTACACGGCAGAAAGTGAAGAATCCCTTCGTCGCAATCAGAAGTTCAGCAACAGCCGAGGATCTCCCCGACGCAAGCTTTGCCGGTGCACAGGAGACATACCTGAACGTGTCCGGCGCAAGTCAAGTAATCAGCAGTGTTCGAAAGTGCTATGGGAGTCTGTTTACCGACCGGGCGATATTCTATCGAGTTGAGAAGGGATTCGACAACGTCAACATCGCCCTCTCAGCAATCGTCCAGATGATGTGCTACTCGGAATCCTCTGGCGTCATTTTCACAATCGACCCGACCAATGGTGATGAATCCGTAGTGATGATTGAAGCCAACTACGGGCTGGGAGAGTACGTCGTCAAGGGCAGGGTCACGCCTGACGACTACTATGTGGACAAGAAGACTCTGGCAATCGTACGAAGGAACATCCCCACCAAGACGGTCATGCTCATCCAGAGACCCGGCGGTGGAACCGAAGACAGGGCGGTTCCTGTAGCGCTCAAGAGGCGCCAGGTGATCACCGACAATCAGATAGTGGAGCTAACAAAGTATGCGCTGACGATCGAGGAACATTATGGTCGCCCGATGGACATAGAGTGGGGACTGGACAAGCAGACTAACAAGCTGCTGATATTGCAAGCCAGGCCTGAAACTGTCTGGTCGCTGAAGAAGGCCCCGGCCGGGGGGAAGCCTGTCATAGCGACACAGCGGAAGATCCTCGTCAAAGGTCTGCCTGCTTCCCCAGGAGTAGCCACTGGAAAGGTCCACGTGATCCCGTCAGCGGAGCACTTGCGCGATTTCCAAGCTGGTGAAGTCCTAGTTACAAAGATGACGGCGCCAGACTGGGTTCCTGCTATGAAAAAATCGAAGGCGATAGTCGCAGACAGCGGCGGCATGACCTGCCACGCCGCAATCGTAAGCCGCGAACTCGGAATACCCTGCATCGTTGGGTCGAAGGATGGCACCCATGTCCTGAATTCAGGAGAGGAAGTTACCGTTGATGCCAATAGCGGAGTTGTCTACCAGGGTGTGGTCGAGGAAGCCCTCGCTCCTCAGCCACAGAAAGTTGCTGTTACTGCCCAGGCAGGAATCTCCGAAGCCCCAATAACGGGAACCAAGATCTTCGTCAACCTTGGCGAGCCAGAGCTCGCGGGGAAGGTCGCACAGCTACCAGCCGACGGCGTGGGTCTGCTCCGCATGGAATTCATCATCAATGACCACATCAGGAAGCATCCGATGTACTTAATCGAGGCTGGACATCCAGAGGAGTTCGTTGACCAGCTGGCTGACGGGCTGGCAACCTTCTGCAGAGCGTTCCATCCTAGACCAGTGGTGCTCAGATTCAGCGATTTCAAGACCAACGAGTATGCCAAGCTCGAAGGCGGAGAGAAGTACGAATCCTCAATCGGGGAGGCCAACCCGCTCCTCGGTTTCAGGGGAGCAATTCGATACACCGATCCAAGGTACGAGCCCGCCTTCAGACTCGAGATTGAGGCCGTGAAGAAGGTCAGGAACGAGATGGGCCTCAAGAACCTTTGGTGCATGATCCCCTTCAACAGAACTGTCGAGGAGTTCGTCAGAGTGAAGGAGCTCCTGCGACATGAGGGACTGAAGCAGGACGAAGACTTCAAGCTCTGGATCATGGCGGAGGTTCCGAGCAACATATTACTGGCAGACGAGTTCTGCAAGGCAGGGGTCGACGGCTTCTCCGTAGGCAGCAATGACCTCACCATGCTCATACTGGGCGCTGACAGAGATAACGAGATTCTGGCGCCTCTTTTCGACGAAAGGAACCTGGCAGTGAAACGCGCAATCAAGAGTCTCATCGAGACTGCTCACCAGTACGGCAAGACGGTAAGCATCTGCGGACAGGCGCC
>DASPOK010000015.1:0-6496 GCA_035626075.1 Nitrososphaerales archaeon | reverse complement strand
TCCCACCCCCCGCACTGAACTGTAGGTGCTGGCTAGGCAGGCGCTGGCCCCGGAGTTCGCTTACCCAAGTAAAGGGAGACGATTGCCTCCCAGAGTAAGACAGACCCCAGGAACAGCCGCTCAGTCAGCCCGCCTACAGGGCCAGTGAGGGTTGCCGAAGCGACGAAGAGCAGGATGACCGAAACAATTGCTATCAAGAGTGCGGGTCTCCCCACTTTCTGAATTGCTTCGTTCTTCCCCAACCGTAGTGAAATTATCAGCGCCCCGAACGCCCCTCCAAAGAAAGCCAGAATCGCTACTACCAGGTGAATCGCCCCATGCCAAGAAATCGGGGTCGCGGGGACGTCGGTAGGGAAGAAGGCAAGAATAATCGCACCGACGGCCCAAACTCCGAAGGTGTATATCCCAATCCTGAAACTCCGCCCCAACTCGCCGTTCGAACGCGCAGTTTCAGCGAGGGCGTATAGAAAGACGAGAGAGAGGGCTCCCCGGTTCAGGAAGTTTATCACCATAACCCAACCGTAGGGTCCGACAGCGAGGTCGCTCTCGACGTCTTTGATGGGGCTATAGTGCGGGGGAAGAGACTGGGCGATGGCGTCGAGCACCACGTAGAGAACTATGGCGGCGACTACGACCCAGAAGAGACGCCGAGCATTTCTCTGCACGCTCAACCTGTCACACCCACTGTTTCGCCTTCGCTTAATTGTTAAGAATATTTCTTGGAGCAGGTATGCGATTCTAACCTCAAGTTCAGTTCCCACCCCCGCACCTTAAGCCCTGGGAGCAAATCCCTCACAAATCCTGTTTTATCAGGCGATGGACAAGACAAAACCTGGAGACATCTAATCCAACCACTCAATCTCACTTCATATGCTCCGGTTGATCAGACAGTCAGACTGCGACGGACCTGAAAGTCCTGACGATCAACTTGACAAGAACAAAAGCCTCGCACCCCGCTCTCGACTTGCGCTCCCTGAACGACACACGCTTCGATGACGGTCCACAACATCATCGATTGATCAGGGGAGCCCGTTACGCCCTTCTCGAGACAATAGCAGGCTTTTGCGACAGCTTCGAGCAATTCTTCATCAAAATTATCGGCAACAACATTGCCAACCCCTACGGCCTTTCGATAGGTCGAATGAGCACCGATGGATTCTGGTCATACTTCTTGTATCTCCAGACACTGTATGCAGAAGCCCAAGTTATCACAAAGACGGCAACTATCGCGAATCCCATCGTCTCAAAGTCAAGGTTCTCCAGCCAGTTCCAAAATCCTGAGCTCAAGTTGAACTCGGTGCCTATCACTTGGACCAGCTCTATCCCACCGATGACGAATGCCACGAGCACAGACATCACGGTCACGGTCAGGTTGTAGTAGATTTTCTTGAGGGGGGTCAGGAAAGCCCAGCCATAGGCAAACCTCATCGTAACACCGTCCGTAGTGTCGGTCAGGACCATCCCGCAGGTGAACAGCAACGGGAGCACTAGTATCTGCCAGAGAGGGATGGTCGAGGAGACCCCTATGCCCACGCTTATGGCGATCAGCGCGACCTCGGTCGCGGTGTCAAAGCCCAGCCCGAACAGGACGCCTATCGGATAGATCTGCCAAGCGTCGTTCACGAACTTGAACAGCGGCCGAAACAACCGATTAAGGAACCCGCGCTTTTGCATGTACTCCTCGAGCTCCTCTTCCTTCATCGTTCCCGACCTAGCCTGCCTGAAAAGACGGTAGACGCCGAAGACTATCAGCAGGTTGATGAAGCCTATGATGAAGAGGAAGGTACCGGAGACGAGTGTGCCGACTATGTCTCCCATGCTCTGGAGCGCCGGGATCTGCCCGATGACGCTCCTGGTAACGAAAACTATGACGGCAATCAGACCCACCACAATGGTAGAGTGACCAAGGGAGAACCAGGTTCCCACCGTGAACCTCGGCTTGCCCTGCTGCATCAGCTTCCTGGTGGTGTTGTCGATGGCAGCGATGTGGTCAGCGTCGACGCCATGGCGCAGCCCGAGGACGTAGGCCACGATTCCCAACCCGTTCAGAACCGGGGATATACGACCGAGGACTGTGGCGGCAGCCATCGACAGCACGGTTATGGCAGCTATCGCGCTGTAGACCGTGCCAATCTTGGCTTTCTCCGCGCGGGGAACTGTGAGGTTCGAGGCACCCAATCGGGTGGTGGGTTCTGTCATCTGCGCTGAAGGGCCTCGAATGTGGTTCGTTATTAAGTACCACTGCTATCGCGCCTGGTATTACTTGACGTGAAGGAAAGCCGTCCCAGTAATACTGATTAGGACCTCCATTGCTCCTACACCGTCGTGGTTGCACTTGGCAAAAAGTCACAAGGAGAAGGTATCTAGAGTCAGCTTCTCTATTCAGCCCAAGCTGCTGAAAGAGTTTGATAATGTCTGGCGCCTCATGGGCTACGAAGAGCGGTCTAAGGCACTGCAGAATGTGATTAGAGGTACGATAGGAGACCGTGAGCTGAAGTCGAACCCGGAGAGCATAGTTGCCGGTGGGATCCTCCTGCTGTATGACCACTCCAAACCAGAAATTGATCACAAGATTACAGAAATCGGACATGATTACATTTCCGTCATTGCTTCTTCGTCGCACGTGCACCTCGACAAGGAGCACTGCCTCGACATAACAACAGTTCGCGGCAAGTACGGGGACATCCTGAAGCTGGAAAGGGGCCTAAGGAGACTCGATGGAGTGGAACAATTGAAGTCGGCCTACTTCGTGATGGGGATGTAGTGGGTAGAACGTATTCGGCGGGAGGGCACGGCGTCACCTGCCCCGAAGAGACGCGGAAGCCCAAGGAATCGTTCGGGGCCGTCGCCCACTTCTATTCCTCACATTAAGTTGAGCCCGAGTTGAATCGGCCAAGAGGCCGCCATAGAATCCTCGGTAAGAAATTGGTCGACAGCAAGTTAATTGCTAGAAAGAGAGAACTCGCGGAACCTGCTCGGGTCCATGAGACTGACCCAGTAGCTGCTGGATTGCTAACTCATCGGAGGAGTGCTCAAGGAATCTCTCAGGAATTATCCATTGCCATGATGTAGGTGTATACGTACTTGACAGGCTTCTTCGAGTTGTTCTTGACATTGTGTGGAGTGTGCGCAGGTGTAAGCACAACTGCAGGGGAGTGAACCATCTTCTTTCTCTTGCCGAAAGAGACCTCCGCCGCGCCTTCAATGAACGTGATCAGCTCCTCTCCGCCCCCGGTCTCGTGCTCTCCCACCTCCTTCCCGGGCCCTAACACAACGTAACCCGAAACCAGCTGACGGCTGTCTGAATTTGACACAAGACCACCGGGCTTCTTCAAAGATCTGACCAAGATTCTCATGGTTCAAGGCCTCATGAAACATGTAGATAAGAACCGATGGGAGGTCGGACAGAATCAGACATCACTCAGCCTTCTTTCAGATTCGGGCCAGGATATTCATCGCCTGAGAAAGGGGTTGTATTTCCTCACCCCTGGACCACTTGATTTTCTTGCACATCACGGTTCTAGCTTCATCACAGAAGCGATTCCCTGGCTATCGGCAAAGCTTGCCCTTACGGCCGACAACGTGGGACGAGTTCCTTCCTGGGCGTCGAAAGCAGACGGTGGGATGCCACTATGATGACTTCACGGCTTGCAAGTAGGCGCATAGGAGGGGGACATGCCGCAATAGGTCCATGCAGACGCTGATCCGTTGTAGACAGGCAGTTCATCAGCACCTACTTGTACCACCTGCCATGAAGCCGTGCTGTTGTACGTCCACAGGAACCAATACAGGCTCTTGGTGCTCGAAATACCGTCAATTCCCGTAACGAAATGCTCCTGATATTGTGGATACCACTGGGCCTGTAGGTTTCCGTTAGTTAGAACGACCGTCGCGACGTACATGTTCCAACCTGGCTGCACCTGCGTACCGTTGTACCAGTGTCTGGTTCCGTTCCCGAAGTCGATCAAGATGTCAGCACTGTAGAGCGAACTCTTGGCAGGCCTGAGGCTGAGGTACTGGCTCCACAACTGGGAGAGCTCTCCGCTCGCCTGCTCGTATATCGGTAGGGAAGTATTCACCACGGCGATTGTCCCCACCAGCAGGCCCAGCGTCTTGTTGTCTAGGGAAAGAGCCGAATCGTAGTTCGAAGCCAACTTGTCATACTGACTGGTCGCGGTCACAAGGTCACTAACATACCGGTCCTTGGACTGTGTCGCCTGCCCATATTCGTAGTAATAGTATATCCCCGAGACGGCGCTGATTATCAGGAGCGCGACAAGGACGAGCGTCAGGCCATATAGGGCTCCGGATTTCAATGTCGGTGCATGGCTGGTTTATCCATCCACTATTAAGCATTGTCAGACGGAGAACACCTTCTCGAAGAAAGATCGGCGTTCCGGGTCGGTAGACAAAATAGGATAAAATATGGCAGGTCTAGTGGAGTCATGGTTGTCGGCCTTCACATTTCTTCTGAAGCTTGACCGTACGAGAGCCCCGGGACCAGCTCCGACCTACGGCTCGGCACATGTGCTGTTGGCTCTGTTGACGATTGGAGAGGCAGGTGTGCTCGGCAGACACGCCCTGTCGAGCGAGGTGGGCCTAGGAGAAGGAGCCGCAAGGACCGTGATAAAATGGCTCAAGGCCGACGGTTACATTACGATTGAGGCGAACGGATGTACGCTTTCCGCGAAAGGAAAACGTGCATACAACGAGCTGAAGAAGCTGATGCCAAGGATGCTGGTCCTGACGCGGACGCCACTGACTGTTGGAAGAGTCCAGGTCGCAGTCCTGGTCAAGAAGAGATCCGGCAGAGTGAAGAGCGGGATAGAGCAGCGTGACTCCTCAATCAAGGCCGGAGCGTCGGGAGCGACCACTTACTTGGTCAAGGACTCGAGATTTGAGGTGCCTGGGTCATCGAGAGACGCCGAGAAGGACTTCCCAGCCGAGGCCTGGAAGAAGCTCAAGGAGGGGCTGGAGCCAGAGGATGGAGACGTGGTGATAGTCTGTGGCTCCGACGAGAAGCACACTTCGCTCATCGGGGTAATAAGCGCAGTCCTCACTCTGCTAGACTAGCCTCTCAGACAATCAGGGCAGACACAATCGTCAGCTAGCTCCTTGATAGCCTCGAGCCTCTGCGTCGAAACTGTAACACAGGCGCACCAGCATCCAATTCCCTCTTTGCAGACGAAGGTTGCTCCACATATTGGGCACTTGAGTTTCCTGGTCATTTCAATCACCTGTTGTTTGGCCGTAGCGAGTTTGCAACGGAGCCTCAGTCTGCCTTATAAGCCTGGCTGGATGAACCATCCATGGTTGGGACCGCTACAGGTCAGCGGCACGCAAAAGGTAGCAGTTGTGTCCCTGCTCACCGCCCTGGCGATTACGACCGACTATGCGATGCTACCGTTAGCAAACATCAAGTTGATGGACACCATCGTATTCGTGTCGGGGCTCGTCTTCGGATTGGACGTTGGTGTTTCTGTTGGCGCGCTCACTTGGCTGGTGTATGGCTCGGTAAACCCGCTTGGTTCGGCGGGCGGACCGCTGCTTCTCATTCTCATAGTGTCGGAAACCGTGTACGCAATACTAGGATCCTTGGCTCGCAAGGTCTTCAGCTTCGAAGAGAACAGTGTTTCTGCGAGGAGTTTGTTCTGGGGTTGTCTAGGCCTGATTGGCGCCTTCATTTACGACCTTGTCACCATTATTGTGCCGACCATGCTGACAGGAGCGTCACTCGTGGTCGCTGTGGCGTCACTAGTCCCGGCAGTTCCGTTCATGCTCGCACACGAGATAAGTGACTTCGTCTTCTTTGCAGCAGTCGGACCGATTCTAGTCAGCACAATGCTCAAGGTGATTAAATCGAGGGGAACCCCATTGCCACACAGTGGTGTCCAGGAGTCTCTCCTTTCCGCCGCTATGGTAACCATGGTCTCTTCTTGAAGAGGTCAGGGGGTTCAACAGACATGCAATTACAAAGAGGAACTAAGCTGCCTGTTCGTTGAAGAGCGCCCCAGCCGTAGCGCTGAAACTCTGCCCGTAGCAAAGGCCAATTGCCTCTTCGTTTGCCCGTTCTCGTAAGGTAGCAAGAGCAGACTTCATCACGTCTCCCATATCGAGCCCCAAAAGGATTATACAGCGAGGAGCTGGGAATTCTTCAAATTGAACCCGAAGCTAGTTCTTGAAGCGAAATCCGAGCTCGGGGAGGGTCCCAGCTGGGACAGTAGAAAAGGAGTCTTGTATTGGGTGGACATTTTCCGGGGGCTGGTGCACGTGTACGACCCGGACAAATCTGAGGATAGAGTAGTTCAGGCGGGGCACTACGTGAGCAGCGTGGTGCCCCGAAAATCCGGAGGAATCGCCATTACCCTCCAGCACGGCTTCTATAGGCTAAACTTGGAAGAAGGGAAGCCCTCCCTCCTCGCTGGGGTCGAGGAGAACTTGGCGCGGAACAGGTTCAACGACGGCAAGTGCGACCCGGCTGGAAGGTTCTGGGCTG
>DASPOK010000014.1:0-11575 GCA_035626075.1 Nitrososphaerales archaeon | reverse complement strand
GGCGACGTACTCCGCGCGGCCAACAATCTCGAACGGGTAGCTCGAAGACGATGCCGTCGCTAATGCGAGGGGAGCGAATGCGAATGATACTGCCAAGATACCCACGACAACCAATGCTGCGGTTGCTTCATTCATCTTCATTGTGTTTTTCCACCTCCTTTTAGATGGCGAACGTCGCGTCAGGAGGAAAAGACTTGTGACGCAGGTAGAGCGGAATCATGAGAGATGACGCGGCTATGTCAGATTCGAAGCATTCCTAGGAATGTGTGGCCTAAAACATCCAGACAAACAGATCGAGAAAGGTGTGCCTAGCACAAAGGCAAGTCGTGGCTCGAACGCCAGGCGAGTTCAACGGCTATTTTTCTCTGCTGCGCCTTCCGAGAGCTTGGTAGGTTCTCATTTTTCGTTGCTCAATCTCTGCAGTGCCTCATAGGCTTTCGTTGCATCCCTCTCGTCAACTATGTAGATATCTTGTGAGAGAAACTTGGTTTGTCGTTGCTCGCCTCCGGCTTTCGAGAGTTCGTACAAGGTTGAATGCTCCAAGATGTTCACTCCGTTCATCGCTAATTCCGTATCTATAACAGCGAGCACCCCGGGAGTGAACAAGACGTCAGATGTTTCGACCAGGATTTCCGCCAAGTTGTCCATTCTGTTCAGGACCTCTCGTCTCTGTAGCTTTGCTGTAAGACCGTCAACGTTCTTGGAGTCTATTTCCACCTTTACCACTCTTGCTGTGGCGACCATTCTGAATGTATCACCACCAGCGTGATCGAGTTCACCCGCAAACCCTGCTAGGATTGGTTGCAGCTCGGGACGGTTTCGTATGAGAATCACGGAGATCTTGTTCTTCAATGAGACTTTCCTTATTGCCTTGCCAACCACGACTCGCCTTCCTGTGCTCTCCTTGACGGGATATCTTCTGATTGCACTCAACAACGCTTCAAAGGTATATCGTTCGTGAGTGGCTTCCTGCATGTATCTCGCCAGTGCCCGGGCGTTAATCAGACCTCGTGCGAGGCCGATCTTTATCGACCCATCCCGCTCAATCATTTCTTTCACGACCTCTCCAGTAGAGCGCTCCGTATCCGACATGATTGTATCAGTCCCTCATAGTTCCGCCCCGCTTGCAGCATAAGTCTTTTCATCCTTCGGTGGGGATATGCATCTAGGGGCGAAAGCGCGCCCCAGCGGAGAAACGGGTTTTCGCAGTAGACTGCGCCGTTTCCGTCAGACCCGAACATACCCTTGAGTGGATTTGCACAGTAAACCTATCAAATCCCGGCGGCCCCAGCTAAGATTAGATACCGGCCGCTGAAACGCAAGAAACGAAGGAACAACCTGCAATAGTTTCTGTCATCCCCCTCTGTGACCTCTGCGCCCGATTCTCCGCTCCCCCTTAAATTGTCGAATCCGACCCATCGTTGTCGTGCAGCGAGCGGCCCACCGCGAGAGACATGATCGCTGGTATTGGCCTGGTAATGGTTGTCTCTCCTGCAACGAAAGCTTCGAACATGCTTGCAAGCCGGCCGGTTTGGAAGGTGCGGCAACGAGCTACAACGGTGTCAAGGAATTTGAAGGGAGGAAATACACTGGAATGAGGGTAGGCGGCAGTCACAGCTGGTACTATCGGCAGGGGGAATGGAACGAGACAAAGGTCGCTCCTGACAAATGGCAATTCACCTACAATGCGAACAAACGGAGGAGATGGGATGCGCCGGAAGGGTCAGGGGCTCCTGTAGGCACCGAATACCACTGGTACATACTTGCCCACCAGAACGCGCGGAAGCTCAACGCGAATGAATACATCACTTCTATGACGGGAACGAAATACAAACTGGCTCATCGGCGAGCGGCTGGTGACAAATGGAGCACGAGCGAGCGGGCCCAGCTCAGACAAATAATCGCGATACTCGAAGAGAATATCGTCCGGTTGCGACACGAGCTCGGGGAATCGGGCAGGGAACCGGCGGTGATACCTCTGGAGACGGAACCCATCATGACGTCAGGTGAGCGACGAAAAGAAGTAATCGGACGCCGAAGAAGAAAGTCGAGGAATTTACCCCTTGGCATCACGGCAGGACAGTCACCACTTGAGATGTACACGATGTCCTGACGGGAGCGAACCTCGAACCAATCTCAATGTCTCAGATCTGCTCCGCCCTCGTTCAAGAGTGTCTTTCGACATGCCTGAGTCTCTTCCAGGTGTCTCCTCCGTCTTCCTTCGCGCCAAGCACGAACGCCTGGCCAGGGGAGGGGACCGCCATAAATAGGACAGCCACGGGTTGGTCCAATCCTTGAGGCTCGCCCATTACGTTAGGGATGGCCAGACGAGGGTTGGAGTAGTCCGGGGAAACTCGGTATACGACCTGTCAGAATCTGCAGGAATCCTTGGCTTCCCCGACCTTTCCGACCTGTCGACGATCGACCAGGTGCTCGCCAGGGGCCTCCTGAACCCCCTCAGGGAACGCGAGAAAGCGCTCGAAGAGACGGGGGGAATTGACCTGGAATCGGTCCAGCTTCGAAGTCCGATTCTATCTCCTGAGAAGATATTCTGCCTCGCGGAAAACTACAGGGCTCACGCAAGAGAGGCCGGCGGCAAGCCGGCGGGGAAGCCCTACCTGTTCACCAAGTTTAGAAACACGATAATCGGACCCGACCAGCCCATTCTGATTCCGAGAGTCTCCAAGAAGGTAGACTGGGAGGTCGAGCTCGCTGTGGTGATAGGCCGAGAGGGGAAGTACATACCGAGAGAGCGGGCGATGGAGTATGTGGGCGGCTACACGATCTCCAACGACGTGAGTTACAGGGACCTTCAATTCCCCGTCGGGTGGCCGGAGAAGCTGAGCCGGCTTGGGCAGAACTGGGTCGAGGGCAAGGGGCTGGACAACGCGTTTCCAATGGGCCCGTGGCTCGTGACGACGGACGAAATTCCGAATCCCCACGACCTGAGGATATCGCTCTCCGTGAACGGTGAAGTGAAACAGGACTCGAGCACGAGCGACATGATCTTCAAAATCGATTCGCTGATAGAGTACATCTCCGCCGGGATAACGCTCAAGGCCGGCGATGTCGTTTCGACTGGGACGGCCCCAGGCGTGGCCGCCTTCACAGACCAGAAGTTCCTGAAGGACGGAGACGTCGTGGAAGCAAGAATCGACAGAATAGGGACATTGCGGAACCCCGTCCGGTCGGAAGACTGACTCTTCCCAGTCCTTTCGGAGCGGTTTCAGTCCTATCCCCTCGCATTCTTAAGGCCACGAAATGGGGAATACGCCGTGGCCGTCGCCCGCAGGTCGGTCCCCTTTCTTCTCGCCATGGCGTTGTACAACCTCGGTGTAAACTACGTATGGGTTTCTTACAATTCGGTAATCCTTCCCAGGCAAATGGAACTGCTCTTTCCTGGCAATCTGAAGTACCTGGCGTTGGGTGTCGTGGTCTGCCTGTCCACCGGGGTCGGCGTCACGGTGAACATCTTCTCCGGAGTCCTCAGCGACAACATCCGCCTTCGGTGGGGTCGGAGGTGGCCCTACATTCTGCTGGGGACTTTTCTCACCTCTCTCGCGCTCCTCGTGCCCGTCCTGCTTCCGATCGCCTTGCTCTTGGTCGTCTCCAGCTATCTAATGATGCAGATCTTCACCAACCTTTCAGCTGGTTCCTATCAGCCCCTGCTCCCGGACATAATACAAGAGAACCAGAGGGGCCAGACCTCGGGGTTTCAGGGCCTGATGACGTTTGTCGGCTCGGCGATGGGGTTCGGGCTATCAGGATACCTGGTCGGCATGGGCCAGTTGGGAGACGCCCTGATTTCAATGTCCGCGACCTTCATCATAACTGCGCTTCTTACCGTGCAGACAATCAAACGCTCCGACAGGTTCCCTCACGAACCCACCCCGATAAGCATCGGAGGGGCCGTTCGCGAGATATTCAGACCAAGGACTGTCGTGATAAGTTTCTTCTGGCTCGTGTTGGGCACTTTCCTGATCTTCATGGGTTCCGCCGGTCTGACCTATTTCGAGGCCTACTACTTCGAGGCCATATTGAAAATCTCCGACCCCTACTATGCAGTTGCCATTACCGGCCTCGTCGTGCTCATGGCCGCAATGTTCTCCAGCATCGTCTTCGGCTACATGTCAGACCGGGTAGGAAGGAGGAACCTGATAATCGGCGCAGCACTGGTCGCCGGCGCTGCGACGCTCATCATCCCGTTCCTCACCAACTTCGGCGTCTTCCTGGTCTTCGCTTCACTGGTGGGCGGTCCGCTTGGGGTCTTCAACAGCGTGAGTTTTGCCCTTGCCAGCGACCTCGCTCCGAGGGAGGAGACAGGGAAGTACATGGCGTACTCGAACCTGGCCGTCGGAGGTGCAAGCGTCGTCGCATCGGTTGTTGATGGAGTGATGCTCTACGCCATCGGAGCATCCAGCTTGCTAGCATTCATAGCCCTGTTCACACTCTCGTCTGCCTTCTACTTCGTTGGCGCCGCGACCCTGTTCAAGATACCAAAGAGGTAGCAGCGGCGCCTCTCCTCGCACAGGCTTATAACCAGAAAACTCGTGTTCCCGTCCAATGAGCCTTGCCGTGGCTGCAGTTGGCTTCGACGGGAAGAGAGCAGCCGGCCTTATCAAGGAACGAGGTCTTGGTGGAGTCCTGTTTACCTCGCCTGAGAACACCTTCTATACGACTGGAGCTCACACGCTCCCGGGAACAGGCAACCCGATTCTATACGCGCTCAGAAACCAGACGCCCACCTACTCCTTCGTCGACGCCGAAGGAAGAGTGACGCTCTTCACCTGGATGGGAGCCACCATGGGTCTGACCTACGAGGGACAGGAGGTCAGGACATTCGTCGACACCCTGGGCGCAGAGGAGGAGCTGGCGTCCTTTCTGGGGGAGCTGCAGGGAATCAAGAGGTTGGGCGTCGAGTCTACCTGCCCCTTCTGGGCGTACCGGGTGGTCGAACGCGCAGTCGGCGGAGAGAACATCTCGGTCGCTGACGAGGTCGCCCTGAAGCTCCGGCTGGTCAAGACGGCGAAGGAATTGGAGAGAATCCGCGCCTCAACGCGAATCGTGGAGGCGACGGTCTCCGAGCTGGCTCCCCGGTTGCATGTAGGATTGTCCAGGCTGGACCTAGCGCAGGAGGCAAGACAAGCCATGATGAAGCACGGGGCGACTGCTGTGGACCACCTGACCATTGCCTTCGGCTCTTCAAACCCTGAAGTGATGCTCGACGAGAAGCTAGCCAGGGACCAGGTTGTCACGCTGGACCTCGGAGCGGTCTACGAGGGGTACACGTCTGACAACAGACGGCTGTTCTACACATCCGAAGCTCTCCCGGACGACATGGCGGCCCTCCATGGCAAGCTCCTAGGAATCGTGGACGGCGTAGGCGAGGGACTCGCCCCGGGGACTCCCTTCTCTGGGTTGTATTCGCGGGGGGTGGAACTTTACCAGAAGGAGGGTCTCGAGCCGATGTTCTTCCACGTCGGCCATAGCATCGGCATTCAAACCGAGGAGGCTTGGATCTCAGCCGAGAGCGAGCTGAAAGTGGAGGAGAACATGGTCCTGAACATCGAGCTGTACGCTCCCCACGTGAGCGGAGTGATGATCGGCGATGAGGAAACATTCGTCATCGAGAAGGCGGGAGGAAAGAGAATCACCACGCTCCCCAGAGAGATCAGGTTAGTCGGCGCCTAGAATCGTTAAAATTCGGGTGGTAAACCGCAGGGCTTGTTGAGCGCTCGAAAAATCGGGGTGGGGATGGTCGGCCTGGGCGGGGTCTCGTTCATGCACGAAGCAGGCTATCAGGAGATTCCCGACAGGGCGAGGATAGTGGCCGTGTGCGACATCAACAAGGAAGAAGCGGTGGGCAGGGCTTCTCCGTACGGGGCAGCGGCATTTACCGACTTCGGGGAGATGGTGAAGCATCCGGAGGTCGAGCTGGTCGACATATGCCTCCCGCACCACCTACACTACAAGGCGGCGAGAAGTGCCCTCGAAGCCGGAAAGAACGTACTGCTCGAGAAGCCGATGGCGCAGACGTCGGCGGAGGCGAACGAGCTGCTGGGCCTCGCTCGACGGATGAAGGTCATGTTCACGGTCGCGGAGAACACGAGGTTCGTCAAGGCGTACCAGGAAGCGGAGAAGCTCCTGGCGGAGAAGAAGCTGGGGGAGATATGGCTCGTCAGGACGCTGGTCTGCGGAAGCGAGGTGGCGAGGCTGTCAAACCCGTCCAGCTGGTTGACGAGGAGGGAGACGGGAGGGGGGATAATCCTTGACGCAGGAGTCCACAGCTTCTACCTAATGCAGTGGTTCTTCGGCGGTGTGAAGGACATACGCGCCTTCACCTGGAACAGGGTGAAGGGGCCGCAGGTCGAGGACAACGCTGTGATGGTGGGACACCTCAAGAACGGCGCGGAGTTCCAGTCCCAACTGAGCGACACAGTGATGTCCCCCTGGAACGAGCGGCTGGAGGTCCACGGCAGCAAAGGGTCTCTGTTCATCGATCAGCTCAACGACCCGCCGGCGAAGTGCTATTTGGGGGAGGACGACTACGACGGGGTAAAGATGGAAGGGGTCGAATACGACCCGACGGCCTGGAAGTACACGTCTATAGTGAACGAGGTCAAGGACGTGGTCGCCACAATCATTGAAGGAAGGGCGCCTCTCGTCGACCCGGCGGACTGCCTAGAGGCAATAAAGGTGGTCGAGATGGCGCTCAAGTCCGTGTCGCCGCTGTAGCGCTCCGCTCTGTTCAAGGATTTAAGAGAGGCCTCGGGTCATTTGCCCATGGCCGATGTTCTTCCGTTGCTGGAGCGGATGAAAGGCAAATTTGGGGAGCCTTCGATCCAAGAAAGTTTCAAGGGGTTCACGAAGAAGATCATGTTCGACTTCACGGATACAAAGGAGCAGTACGTCCTGTCAGTGGTCGACGGCAAGGAGGCATCACTGGAGAAGTCGGCGGTGCAGGGAGCAGACGTGGTCGTCACCATATCCACAGACATGCTCGCCGGCATAATGAACAGGACTACGAATCCGGTGACGGCCTATGTAACCAGGAAGATCAAGGTAAAGGGTTCGATGGATGATCTGATGAAATTGCAGAAGATAATGATGTAGCCGGCCCTCGCTCACCTGGCAGTCCAGCCGCAGTCGACCAGCAGGTCAGTGCCGGTGATGAACGAAGCGGAATCGCTGGCTAGGAAGTAGATTGCTTCGGCAATCTCTCTGGGGTCAGCCCATCTCTGGAAGGCCTGCTCTCCCTCCCTCTCCTTTTTCATCTTCTCGAAGGAGACACCAAGCCGCTTCGCCTCGCCCACGACATCGCTTCTGAGCATAGGGGTGTCGACCGAGCCGGGGCTGACCGAGTTTACCCTGATTCCGTAAGGGGAGAGTTCCCAGGCAAGCGCCCTCGTGAACGAAAGCACGGCTCCCTTGGTAGCCCCGTAGAGGGCGTGCCTTACCTGGCCGACATGCCCGGAGACAGAAGCCATGTTCACTATCGCCCCTGCCTTCCTGGCCTTCATCAACGGAACGACGTGTTTGCACGTGAGGAACATGCCGCCGAAGTTGACGTCCAAGGTCCTCCTGTACTCCTCCCAGGTGATCTCTTCGAGGGGCTTGACGAGGACTACCCCTGCTATGTTGAGTAGGTAGTCGATGTGGGCATACCGCTCCTTGGTCTTCCTGATGGCGGTCACGACTTCAGCCTCCTTAGAGACGTCGCAACGAATGAACGTGCTCCCACTCTTTCCCCTATTCCCTTTGACAACGTCGAGGACTGCGACGTCGCATCCCCGTTCCGCAAAGAGCTCGGCCGTCGCCTTGCCTATGCCACTGGAGCCGCCAGTAACAAGGGCTACTTTTCGCCCTGGCCCTGTCATCTCCTCACCCCTATCAGCTCAGCGGCCTCGTCAACAGAGGCTACTGGCCTCCCTATCGCTCTGGAGACTCCGGAAATCCACTTGACAAGTTCCGGGGTGGTAGCGGGCTTTTCACCGATGAAGGGATTGTCCTCGGTTCCGACCCTCACATGGTCGCCGCCGGTGATTGCCGCGGTGAGGACGTCGGCTTGAGACCTGTCCATGACGCTGACGCTCACCACACTCTTATCCGGCATGAGCTTCCTCCTGTAGATGTACTCCTCGACCGTCGGAGGAGACCAGTTCCCTCCGGGCCACCCGAGGAACAACGTGGTGAAGTATGGCCGGGAGACGATCCGCTTCGCCGCAAGGAAGCGGAGATTCCATATCGAACCAGTGTGCCACACCTCGAATTCCGGCTTCACCCGATAGCGAGAGGCGAGCTTCATGTATTCTACGAGCTCCTCGCGAGGGTGGAGCGCGTGCGTATCCAGCCTGGCGAACGCTTCGTCGTGGTGGCCGAGCATCACGGAAATCATGTCGGCCTTCTCCTCGAAGACCTCCATCCTATCTTGCAGGGGAAGGCTGGACATGCCGCACTGGAGGATACCCGTCGTCTTGCTCCTCACGGACCGAATCGCCTGCTTCCAGTTCCCTCCAGCGTGAACGTGCACTATCGATGCCCCGGCATCGACGCAGGCCGCCGCCTGGTCTGCGATTTCCGCAGCCGACTTCGGATACCATACGCCCGGATGTAGCCAGCTCACGTTGGGCGTCGCGGTTATTATTAGAGGGTCCATGCCCGTGGACATTCTCAGGCCATTTATAGCGAGTGTGATGCCGGCTGCCAGCCTCAATGCGCCGCCGATTCTGCCGGCCCCGAGCTCCTCACGTCTCGAGGCTTCGATTGTCTTCAGGCCTTACAGAGCTCGCTCTCCGCCCATCCAAAACGATTGGCGAGCCCTTTAGGCTTGAAGTGTTTATACAAGTAATCTGAGGCCCCGGGACATGAGCCGGGCAAGAACCCTGGAAGGACTCCTCCTACTCGCGGTCATGCTGTCTGCCTCGCCTGCAGCCATAGCCGCCGTCAGCATTCCAGTTCCGCAGTCGTTCCAGGCCGCAGCCGTGTGGGGGTCTCAGCAGTCTCCACTCGTCGCCTCTCCAGGGTCCACGGACCTTCCACTGTCGCTAGTGGTTGTCAACCTTGGCCCGGCGGCAGTGTACAATTTCACCGCTGTCTTTGACGCCGCGCCGCCGATTCTTCCCGTGCCCGGCGAAAGCGGAAGCGTCGCTCAGTTCCTGCCGATTCTCCAGGCGGGTTCCTCGGTCTCCCTCATCGGTTACTACGACGTTGAGGCCGCAATCCAGCCCGGCGTGGTCAACGAGACCGTTCACGTATCCTATTCCAACGGGGTGATTGCTCAGTCCAAGAACCTCACCGTCCAAATAGCAATCCTCGGCGAACCCCAAATCTCCGTTTCTGCCTACGTGTACACGCCCACCAGAATCTACCCCGAGTACCCCCTGGCATCGCTTCAGGTTGTTCTGGCCAACACAGGGAATGCGCCAGCGACAGGGGTCAACGTCACGTTGGGAACATCGTCGCCTGTGTCCCCTGCTTTCCCGGGGGCAACCAGCAGATATGTCGGAATCCTTCCCGTGGGAACGCCGGTGCCCGTAACATTCGCCCTGGCAATCCGCAACGGATCCCAGGTTCAAAACACAACCCTCTCTCTTAAGGTGACATACAATGGCGTTCAGTCCCGCGTATTCGACATTCCCTTTAGCGAGAGCCCGAGGGCCATTCTTCAGGTATCTTCCATCTCGCAGCCTACGGTGAGCGTGGGAGACAGCTCCGACGCGATAACGTTCACCATTACTAACAGCGGGGTCGCCGCGGCGGAATTCACGACAATAACCCTGATTCCCTCTAATGTTTTCCAACCGAGCATCCCGTCTACAGCCAGTCCCCTCCTCGCGACAACATACCTGAACTCATCCCTGGGGACCATCCAGACCAATGACCATGCGAGCGCGACGTACGTGATATCGGTGAGCTCCAGCGTCTCGCCGGGAACCTACTCGGTCACCTTGCTGGCGTCTTGGAGACAAGGGGGCGCCTCGGCTCCTTTTGTCCAAGAGCTCTCCGTGCCCATACAGGTCCACCAATCCTTCGGGCAGTCGTTTGAGCAGTCACTCGCGAATCCTATCATCATCGTTCTCCTGGTCGTGATCATAGTAGCTATCATCGTGGGGGTCGTGGGTGTAGCCAGGAGCAGACGCAAGAAGCCCTACTAGCGACGCGATGGCCGATGCAACAGCAGTTCGACAGGGCTTACGCAAACAGGACACTGGCGTACTTCGCGGTTCTAGCCGCCTTCGTCATGTACGTCGAGATGATGCTCACCCCTTCCCTCCCCCGAATTGCTGCCGACTACGGTGTTACGAGCTCCCAGGTGAGCCTCGTGCTTTCGTTGTACACGGTTTTCGGCACGGCCGTCGCGCCGGTCGTTGGCAAGCTCGGTGACATTCACGGGAAGAAGAAGGTCCTAACCTACGTTCTGATCATGTACGTGATCATGGTCACTTCCACTTCGTTCTCGCCCAGCTACTCCTATCTCCTGGCGTCGAGGACGCTGCAGGGAATAGGACTCAGCATCTTCCCCCTTGCCTTCAGCCTAGTAAGGGAGGAGTTCCCAAGGGACCTGATTCCCAGAGCCCAGGGGCTCCTGAGCGCCATGTTCGCCGCCGGGGCCGCCATCGGACTTCCTGTGGGAGCGTACATCTCAAACAGTCTCGGCTGGCAGTCGACCTACCACACTGCGGTGCCCTTCATCGTAGTCCTGACCGTCCTCATCATCTGGCAGGTGAGAGAGTCGAACTACAGGAACCCCGGTGCCACCCTAGACCGGAGCGGCGCGTTGATGCTCGGTCTGGCCCTGGCGCTCATCGTTTTCGCTCTGTCGGAAGGGTCGAGCTGGGGATGGACATCAGCTCCTGTGGTCACCCTCTTCGTTATCGGATTCGCCCTCTTCGGCCCCCTAATCTACTTCGAAAGAAGGAAGGCTCAGCCGATACTCAACCTGGTGCTTCTTAGCAAGCGCAACGTCTTCGTTTCCAACGTCCTAGGCCTCGTTTCTGGGATGGCGATGTTCCTCGCATTTCAGGCCCTGACCTTTCAACTCGAACTGCCCCCGCCAGCGGGGCTGGGTTACGACATACTCTCCACGGGGCTCTTCATCCTTCCCTTCGCCCTGGTCGTCGTCATAATCGCGCTTCCTGTGGGGATCGCGGTCTCAAGGATCGGGGTCAGGCCATTTGTCCTTGTCGGAGCGCTGATCGCGGCACTCGGCTTTGCATTCGCCTCCGTGACATCTGATGCCGCCGGGCTCTCGACCTACCTTATTGTCATAGCCGCCGGCATGGGGATGCAGATGGTTGCAATCCAGAACCTTCTCGTACTATCTGTGAGTCCCAGAGAGATGGGGCTGGCGACCTCCCTGAACACCGTCTTCAGGAACGTCGGAACCAGCCTGGGTGCTCCTATTGCCGGCTCTCTGATTTCGACCTACACCACGTGGTACTACGCCGGCAACTACAAGGGGATCCCCCTTCTGTATTCGGTCCCGTCCAAGATCGCCTTTCAGTACGCGTACGACGTCGCGGTGATAGGATTCGTCGCCGGGTTCTTCGTCACGTTCCTCTCTAGGGAGGTGATA
>DASPOK010000013.1:0-2655 GCA_035626075.1 Nitrososphaerales archaeon | reverse complement strand
ATGCTGGTGATGATGCTCCCGCGGAGCATCATGCCGAGGCTGAGGATAGACATGCTCCTGAGGGCAGGTTGGGTGAAGCTCCTCGCTCTCTCCTTCGCCAACATTTTCATCACCATGCTGATCGTCTCGCTCGGAGTGGTGCACTAGATGGGGACATGGGGATACATCAAGGGTGTCTTCAGCGCGACTTGGTCCGGCCTCAAGCACCTCTTCCGGCCGAGGATGACCCTTCGATATCCTGAGCAGAAGCTCGACCTCGAAGACTCGGAGTATCCCACCGCCCCCCGACGTCCTGCGGGGCTGTCTCCGGGGTACAAGTACGACCCGGTGCAGGGCGTGGGCATCGCCGGTTTCAAGGGGAGGCACATCCTCTACTTCGAGAGGTGCACCGGCTGCCAGCTCTGCGCCATAGCCTGCGACGGAATCGCCGTGGCGATAGACATGCAGAAAGTCACGAAGGGGAAGCCCCAGAACAAGAAGGACATCTGGCCCGCGGTTGACTACGGAAGATGTGTTTTCTGCGGATTCTGCCTCGACTATTTGCAAGAAATTCAGGTTAACCCAGGTCTTAAGCCAATAAATCAGATAGCCATAGGTGAGCACGTCTTGACCCATACTGGGGCGTATAAGCCTGTGACAAAGATATGGGATATGAGCTACTCCGGTCCGTTTTACAGAATCCATGTCTTCGGCAAGCCCGAGCCCTTGGCATGCACTGCTGATCACCCGATAGTCGCAGTGTCTCGCCCTGTCTCCAACCGGAAGGACAAACGCTTGCTCCGGGTCAACTCTCCTCTGCTTTTCTACAAACCCAGCGAGCTCAAACCCGGGGACTATCTCGTCAGTCCGATCGTTCGCAAGGTCGTCCACACTGAAAGATACGAGAAGGACGTGCCAATGTACAGAGGCGGCAAGACAACTCGGCGGCTGTCCTTCGAAGCTTCGCCTGACCTCTTCCGTCTGATTGGGTACTATTACGCCGAGGGATCTTGCGATGGAGGAAGGAGGGTCAACTTCGATTTCAACGAAACCGAACGGGAGACCTATGCCGAAGATTGCGGAGACTTGGTGAACAAGTTCTTCGAGAAGGTAGCCAAGGTCAGAAAGAACGGAGAGCATGGAATCAGGTTAGTGCTAAACTCGGCGCTAGCCGAGGACTTCTTCTCCCAGTTCGGAAAGGGTGCCCCGAACAAGAAGCTGCCCGGCTGGGTCTTCTTCGCCGAGCCTGACAAGCAACTGGAGCTTCTCAAAGGTGAGTGGCAAGGCGATGGATGTAGGGTCAAGCAGGCCCGCCAGAAGTACCTGAACATTACTACCACCTCTAAGACGCTTGCATTCCAGCTCCAATCGGTCTACGCGAGGCTAGGGATTGTAGCCACTATCGACAGCGAACAATCTCGTAGGAGATTACGAAGCTATCATGTCAACGTCTTCGGTAAATGGGCAATCAAGCTGGCGAAGATGTGGAATGTGGAATTCGACTACAAACCCACCAAACACGCTGACAAGTTCCACATCGACGACCACTACGTCTACATGCCAATCAGAAGAATCGAGGTTGAGGAAGTAAAGGACCACCACGTCATGGACGTTACAGTCGAGGACGACCACACTTTTGCGCCACTCGGCCTGGCTACTTCGAATTGTATCGACGCCTGTCCCTTCGACGCCCTTTACATGACGAACGACTACGAGCTATCAGCCTACGACAAGATGGGCCTGAAGTACACACCAGACATGCTGGCAGTGCCTCCGAAGCTGGAGGGAAAGAAGTACAAGGTCGAGTTCGACACCGAGAAGGGGGTGGTCAAGTATGGTTGACTTCGTCTTCATAGCGATGGCGGTGGTAACGATCGGGAGCGCCATCGTCGCCCTGGAGGCCGAAGAGATAGTCTACGGGGCCATCGGCCTGGCCGGTTCCCTCTTCGGCGTAGCCACCCTCTTCTTCCTGCTCAACGCGCCCTACGTCGCCGTCTTCCAGATCGCGGTCTACATCGGAGCTGTGGCCGTCCTGATCCTATTCACAGTGATGCTCATCCGCCAGGAGAAGTGGGCCAAGGAAGTCCCTCCAAAGTCCGCCACCAGGATCGCCGGAATCCTCACGGGGCTGGCCATCACAGTAGCTCTGGCCTTCGCCGTCGTGGCGACCGACCTTTCGCAGTTCACAACCTTGACCAACAGCGCCACGTTCGTCAACATAGGCCAACTGATATCAACAGGCGACTCGCCCGTCCTCGAAGTCCTCGCCCTGGTGCTTGCAGCGGCAGTCGTTGGCGCCCTCACGCTGTCAAGGGTTGACAGGGAGGACAAGGGTCAATGAACTCCCTCGCTGACTTCGTCCTGGTGTCCGCCATACTCTTCGGGATCGGAATCTACGGCCTGGTGACCAAGAGGAACGCCCTGCGCCTTCTGTTCGCAGTCGAGATCATGATCAACGCGGCGAACCTGAACTTCGTTGCCTTCGGACAGTACCTCCCCTTCGCCAGCGCTGCACAGGCAGCGACCCCGAACCCTCTGGGGCAGACCTTCGTCCTCTTCTCGATCGCCCTGGCCGCAGCCGAGGCTGCAGTGATACTCGCCATCGTGGTCGTCGCCTTCAGGCTTCACCAGGACGTCGACGTGAGCGAGCTGAAGTCCATGGGGGGATAGCAACGA
>DASPOK010000012.1:0-10791 GCA_035626075.1 Nitrososphaerales archaeon | reverse complement strand
ATTCTGCTTGAGTACCGACTTGGCGGCGAGCTTGATGTCTGAGGGCTTCACAGTCTTCCTGCCGGCATGGGCGGCCAGCTCCACCGCGGCCTTGGAGATCTGCATCCCCACGTTCTCGAGCTCTGTCCTGAGCTCGATGGCAGCGTCGTCGCCGACCCTTTCCGCTCCCGCCTTCTTTATCACCCTGTAGACAGCCGCAAGGCCGAACTCGGAACTGGACATTCGCCTTTCGACTATACGCGGTATATTTAAAAACTTTTGGGCATTTTGGCCTGTTTTGCAGTCCGTTTTCGGCTTCAAAGAGCCCAAGCTCACCCCTATTTCGAAAATAGGTAGAAAAATCGCACCCAGTCGTTCCTACGTTCAGCTTTGCGTCGGAAGGCCATGGAGTGGGCTGAAATACTACCCTGACAAAGGAGGGGCGTGCGTTTCGTCGATTCGCACCTTCATCTCGAAGGCCCCGAAACGGGTTCGTTGTTAGACTTCGCCATCTCGAACGGAGCGCTGCTGATGATCTGCGGGGTCGACAGTCTAACCTCGATGAGGGCCTTGGAGCTGGCCGCAGCCAACCCCCAGCATGCGAGGGCGTTCGTCGGGGTCCATCCTTCGGAAGCTGCGAAGGAGGCCGGCCTGGGGTGGCTCTCCGAGGGACTTGAAAGGGCAACCGGACTGGGGGAAGTGGGCCTCGACCCCAAGTACTCGGCCACAGGTTCTCGGAGCACCCAACTGAAGGCGCTCGAAGCCCAGCTCAGCGCAGTCGAACGCATGAGGAAACCCGTCCAGGTGCACTCCAGGGGAGCTGAAAGGGAGTGCCTGGACGCCTTGGCCCGATTCGACCTCACTTCAGTGCTGATGCACTGGTTTCAAGCCGAGGATGAGCTGGAGCTGGTCATGGACAGAGGTTACTTCGTGTCTTTCGGCCCATCCCTTGTCTACTCGAAGAAGCTACAGCGAATGGCTGCGAAGTGTGACCGCGGCCTGGTGATGGTTGAAACGGACTTCCCAGTCAGCTTTGCTCCCCTTGGTGGCGCACGTGGGTCGTGGCTGGTGCCCTCGGTGCTGTTCAAGCTCGCAGATGTCTGGGGAGTGGACTTCGAACAGACGAGGGAGACCGTATGTCAGAATTCGTTGCGCTTCCTTGGCGCGAGCGAGAAAGGTTAATCATGGCACCCGGACGGGCTTGACAGAAGTTGGACAGGACTCGGAGGCTTTCAGAGGAGATCATGGAAAGGCACCCTGAAGCTTTCGGCCCTGACTTCGAGCTGAACAAGAAGGCGTTGGAGGAACTAGCGCTGATTCCGTCCAAACAGCTCAGAAACCGGATAGCTGGTTACATCGCGAAAGCGCACCAAGAAGACGCATCTGAAGAATCAGAACAATCCGGCGAAGAGACAAAGGAGTAGCCCTTGGCCCTGGCGAGGACGGGGTTCACCCTGGGGATAAGACCCGTGAGCTCGCTCCGCCCACACGAAGACATCATCGCCGCCAATGTCGAGCTCATTGCGTCGGAGATGCTGAAAGACGGGGTGCAGAAGGACCCGATAATCATAGACAGGGACAGCGCCACCGTGCTGGATGGCATGCACAGGCTCGCTGCATTCGGCGCGCTTCGGATAGAGAACGCAGTTTGCTGTTCCGTGGATTACAGTTCAAGGGCCATCACCCTCCGCCGCTGGGCCAGGGTCTACACTACCTCTTTCGGGGATTCCTTCGATGATGCCCTTGGGGCCCTCGGCTCGGTCCACAGGACCACTCTTGCCGAGGCCTTTGGCTCCCTCGAGACGAGGGAGTCGGGCTACGCGGTGCTGACCTCCCAGGCTGCTTTTGTGCCTGAACCCAATTCAGACTTGGGGAGGGCTACGAGCGCCGTGAGGAGCCTTGATAGCATTTCGCAGGAGAAAGGGTGGAAAAGGCGGTTCGTACCAGAGGACGACATCGACCTTCCGCTCCAAGAGCCTAGGAACTTGGTAGTCCTCCTTAGAAGGCTCCTCAAGGATGATGTCGTGTCCGCAGGGATGACGGGGAGGCTGTTTCCTTGCAAGACGTCGATGCACGTCATCGACCCCAGGCCAGTTGCAGTCGACTTCCCCATCGCGGAGCTCAACATGGCCACCTCCGAAATCCTCCGTAAGCGCCTCGAGGGAAGGGAGGGCCGGCTCCTCCCGGCAGACTCTGTCTATGAAGGAAGAAGGTATAAGGAAAGGCTGCTCATGTTGAACCAGTAATGATCCTGGTCACGTGCCTCGGTCACATTGGGACCAGCGTGGGCGCTAGGGAAGTCGAACTGGAGGGGTCAGAACTGGACGCATCCGAGATAGTGGAACGGCTTCGCACTCTTTCCCGCGAGGCAGACCCCGGATTCACGAAGTACAACACGCTTATGCTGGTGGAGGACGGCGAGGCTTTCGTCCCTGCCGGAGCGGCCAGACGCGTGAAGAGCGGCGAGAAGGTCGTACTCATCCCCTTCTCCCACGGGGGGTGAAAAGATGAAGGTCTTCGCCAGGGCGTATCTGTGCGGATGGGATACGAGACCAGAGGAGATGAAACGGAGGTTACTTCTAATCAATCCGGGCTCGATGGTCCAGGCTGCAAGGGCTGGCACGGTGAAGAACGAGTTCCTTGTGGAGATGCTGGCGGCCCAGACCCTACAGGCCGAGGCTTCGGGGAGTCTGTTGGCGAAGAAACCTGAAATCGACTTCCTGCTCAGGCTCGCAGGCACCACTCAAATCTCCAGAGCCATCAGGGAACACGGGGCGAGAGAGGGCTCGCCCTTCATCCTCGTTGTTGCCGGTCACTCGGAACAGAAAGGGCTGGCGGAATTGGAAGGGATGGAGCTCCCGAGGAGAACCTTGGCAGCGTCAGAGCTCGGCAGGGTCGAGCGGGCCGCCCTGCTCAACGCACAGAGGTCCTAGGTCGCCCTCTTCAGCTTCTGGATGCTCACAATCTCGTGTGGGGATATAACGGAGATCCCTGCGTACTCGCCGAATATCTCCAGAAGGACCACCTTGTCGGGGGAGTCGAGGCTCACCTTCCTGTCGACAGCATCTGCGATTGCGTCTATCAACTCCTTGTCCGAGTAGGGAGAGTCTCTTGCTTCGATGGTGATTCTGAACGTCTCTCCGGGCCCAATGGCAGGCGCAAGGTCCTTGACCACCTTGACGATGTCTTCAACCTTGGTGTCGACGACTCTGTCGACGGGGATTATGCGGAGGATGAACCTCACCTTGAAAGGCTCAGAACGGACGAACTCGGTGATGAACGATAGGAGAGCTTTCGGATCCTCGACGTCCACTTCTGTCACGCCGTCGTAGGCTGACCTGTCTATGGTGAGTTTCCTGATTCCTGAAAGAAGGGCAATCTCCTTGAATTCGGCAGAAGCCCTTGCTTCGAGCCCCTTGGCCGAAGTCACTATGAGGTTCGTCGGCCGGTCACTCGACTCGGACCTCGACAGGACCAGTTCTTAAGATTGCGACCTGGGCCCCGACGACCTTGACCACGGTGGACTCCCTGCCGCTTAGCACTCCCCCGTCCAGGACCAGGTCGACGGACCCGCCCAGTTGGCCGACAGCCTCTGACGCGGTTCTGGCTGAGGGCCTCCCGGAGAGGTTCGCGCTCGTGCCTGTGAGCCAGCCGCCGCACTTGCCGATGAGTTCTAGGCAGGATTGCTGGGCTGGGACCCTCACTCCAAGGTTAGGGAGCCCCTGCGTCAGCAGGCTAGGCACCCTTCGCCGGAGAGGGGCAACTATGGTCAAGGCACCTGGCCAGTGAGCCTTCGCCAACTCGAGGGCTCTCCCCTTCAGCTCTACGAGCTCGCTTGCCTTCTCAGCGGAATAGCAGAGGACGGAGACCGGTTTCGAGGCCCTCCCCTTGGTTTTGAACAGTCGTGTGAGGGCCTCCGCGTTCATGGGGTCGCAGCCGAGACCGTACACCGTGTCCGTTGGGAACACGATCAGGCCCCCGCGGCGAACGATGCTCGCAGCCTTTTCGATTGGGCCTCTTTCCATGGGGAGGATGTCAACGGCCAATGGGAGACCTCACCCTCGACCGCGACATTTAATAGTGCAATCGAAATCGCCGGGGCCGGCAATGTCTGAAGAGGACCAAGAACTCGACGAGGACCTGGACGAAGACCTGGACGAAGACGGGTGGGAAGAGGACTCGGACGAGGAAGGCTTCTAGGACAGAAGCGTTCTATCCGAGGAAGGGCGAGTAGCCTGCTACACTTTAAGAAACCTTGCCGTCTCCTCCCGGGGCTGCACCCATGAGGACACTGATAGTCAATTTCAAGAACTACCCCGAGGTACTCGGGGATGGCTCAGTCCGTTTGGCCCTGGCCATCGAGAGGGTGGCCGGCGCAACCGAGGTGGAGGCGATAGCGGCTCCCCCGGCGCCCATGCTGGCACTCGTGGCTTCCAGGACCAAAGTGCAGGTCTACGGCCAGACCGTGTCGAGCACGTCGGGGGACAAGACAACGGGGGCCATACTTCCAGAAGCCATCAAGGCCGCCGGAGCGTCAGGGACCATTCTGAACCACAGTGAATCGAGGCGACCGGTAGAAGAGCTCCAAGAGCTTGTACCGAGACTGGAGAGAATGGGGCTGGGAGTCTGCCTCTGCGCCCAGGACGCGCCGGAGGCCGCCAGACTCTCGTCCCTCATTCCAAGGTACATAGCCATCGAGCCCCCGGAGCTGATAGGCTCGGGCGTTGCCGTGTCCAAGGCGAAGCCTGAGCTCGTTGAAAGGACCGTCCAAGCCGTGAGGAGGGCAGGATTCGATGGGAAGATACTCTGCGGTGCAGGAATAGTGACAGGGGAGGACGTGAGAAAGGCGGTGGAGCTAGGGGTTGACGGAGTCCTGGTTGCGAGCAGCGTAGTGAAAGCGGGCGACTGGGAGTCGAAGGTCAGAGAGCTGGCTGGTTCTCTAAAGTGAGAACGGGCGCACCCGGTTAAATACAATATTTTTAGGGCGGCTCTCATGGTTCAGAAAACCGAAGCGAAGCAAGTGGATCAATCCAAACCCAACCCGTTCGAGAATGCTACCGAGCAGCTGAGGATTGCTGCAGAGTACCTGAAACTTGAAGACGGCATTTTCCAAATCCTTGCCAATCCGAAGAGACAACTCACAGTTTCCCTCCCAGTGAGGATGGATAATGGGAAGACCCATGTGTTCACTGGGTACAGAGTGCAGTACAACGATGCAAGAGGGCCATTCAAAGGCGGCATTAGGTATCACCCGGGTGTAACGCTGGACGAAGTGAAGGCGTTGGCTGCCTGGATGACCTGGAAGACCAGCGTCGCCAACATCCCCTACGGCGGTGCAAAGGGTGGAATCATCTGCGACCCGAAGCACATGTCTCTAGGAGAGCTGGAGCGCATGACGCGCCGCTACGCGGCGGCCATTGCGCCAATCATCGGGCCCTACAAGGACATCCCTGCACCAGACGTCTATACCAACTCCCAGACTATGGCCTGGATCCTTGACACCTACAGCACCCTAGAAGGCTTCATGTCGCCAGGAGTAATCACAGGCAAGCCCATATCCCTCGGAGGCTCTCTCGGAAGAGACAAAGCGACCGGAAGAGGAGCTGTCTTCACGACAGTCGAGGCAGCCAAAGTCAACAAGATAGACCTGAAGAAGGCCACGTTCGCGGTGGAAGGTTACGGCAACGCAGGCTCCTTCTACGCGCAGATCCTCCAGACCTACGGTGCGAAGATGATGGCAGCCAGCGACTCAAGGGGTGCCATCACGAGCAAGACACCCATCGACGCCGACAAGCTCATCGCCTTCAAGGGAAAGACAGGCTCAGTCGTGGGCTTCCCCGGGAGCGAGCAGATATCGGGCAAGGAACTCCTTCAGATGGACGTAGACATCCTCAGCCCAGCGGCACTCGAGAACACAATCCTCCCTGACATCGCAAAAGGAATCAAGGCAAAAATCATCGCAGAATGCGCCAACGGGCCGACGACCCCAGCGGCGGACAAGATTCTCTTCGCCAACAAGGTCTTCGTGGTTCCTGACATCCTCGCCAACGCGGGCGGCGTAATCGTAAGCTACCTGGAGTGGGTGCAGAACCTGGAGAGGATCACCTGGTCCGAGACCGAGGTGAACGCCATGCTGGAGAAGAAGATCACAGGCGCCTTCCAGGACGTGCATGCAGCAAGCCTGAAGCACGGGACGGACATGAGAACGGCAGCCATGGTCGTCGCCGTGGGCAGAGTCGCTGACGCAGTCAAGACACTAGGGACATTCCCATAGGCACAACCCCCGCAAAACCAAGGCGCCTTCGGCGAAGCACCGACGGCGCTCTTCCTTCTGTTTTTGAGATGATGAGAGACGGCTTTCTGCGATTGACCTGAACTGGCCCTTCTGGCCTGCAGCCGAAGCGGAAGGAGAGGCCGCTCTCCGCTTTTCTAGAGGACTTTTTCTTCCCCCGCCATGGCCGCAAGACCGACCTCGCTTCTCTGCGACTTCGACGGCACGGTCACGGCAATCGACACAGGGGTCCTCATCCTAGACAGGTTCGCCAAAGGGGACTGGCGGACTCTCGACGAGCTCTACGACCTCGGCCGCGCAACGATAGAGGAGGTCCTGAGCCGGCAGTTCGCGATGGTCAGGGCGGAAAAGAGAGCGATTTTGAACGAAATTGACGCGAAGGTGTATCTTCGACGCGGGTTCAACCAGCTGGTGAGATTCTGCACGCGAGCAGGAATCCCCCTCACAATAGTCAGTTACGGCCTGGACTTCTGTATCGAAAGCATCCTCGGTCGGGCGGGGCTCAGAGGCCAAGTTGAGCTCTGTTCTCCCCGGTCAAAGGTAACTCCGGAGGGGATTGTCTTCACCTACCCGAAGCGACTGGCTTCGGGCTCGGTCAACATGAAGGACGACATCCTATTGGGTTACAGGGAGTCAGGATACAGGGTCGTCTTTGTGGGGGACGGAGCATCTGACCTCCCGGCAGCAAGAAAGGCTGACGAATGCTTCGTCGTCAGAGGGTCAAAACTCGAAGAGCTCTGCCGCAGGGAGGGCGTAAGGTGCACGTCTGTGTTGAGCTTCGACCCGGTCGAGAGGAGCCTCCGAAGAGAGCTGAGGGCAGGGGACGACCGATAGCCTGGGCTGCCCTGATGCGTAGGCATCCGACCTTCGGATTCCCAGTCGCAGTCTGAAGCCTAAATACCCAGAGGAATCCCGGTAGTCCATGCTCGGTGCCGATGAGGTCGCCAGGGTCGACAAAGCCGGGCTCTGGCTGGCCTACCAAGAGTGGCCAGACCTTTCGAAACGCGCACTTGCCCAGAGGCTCGAACTCCCCGTGATCCATTCACCCGAATCCATCGTTCTCGGAGGGATGGGAGGGTCAGGGGCGGCCTGCGACGTGGTAGCAGACTGGCTGTCGGCAAACTCTCCCATTCCCGCGACGGTGGTGAAGGACTACCATCTCCCCAGGCAAGTGGGGAAGAGGAGCCTTGTCATCGTGGTGAGCCTCTCCGGAAACACGAAAGAGATGACAAGCGTACTACAGGAGGCCGTCGCTCGCAACTGCGACGTAGTGGCACTCTCATCGGGAGGTGTCCTGGAACAAATGTGCAGGAGACTGGGAGTCCCCCACAACAAAGTGGAGAAGATGATGGTTCCCAGAGCCTCCATGCCTGGGATGGTGTTCGTCGCCCTCCGGGTCTTAGGAGAACTCGGGCTGGTCGACTGTCAAAAGGACCTGCGCGAGGCGGCCCTCGGCCTCGAAAGGATGGCCCCGAAGGTCACGCCTGACGTTCCATTCCGAGACAACGGTGCGAAAAGACTGGCGAAGGTCCTTTACGGGAAGAGGGCAGTGATTTACTCCCCTTCATACAGCGAGTCTGTCGGCCACCACTTCAAGGCGTCGATGAACGAGAACGCGAAGGTCTCTGTTGACTCTGGGTGCTATCCAGAGATCTTCCACAACGAAATAGAGACCTGGAAATCAGCCGAGGATCGGGCGGTGGTCCTACTTAGGCACACTGATGAGGACGATAATGTGACCAGGAAGCTCATCAGAGCCAAATGGATCCTTGCCAGGGCAGGGATCCCGGTGTTCGAGGTCCGCGAAGAAGGGGCCCTCCTCTCGTCTCTTCTGGACTGGTGCCTGTTCCTGGACATGGTTTCGATATACGCAGCGGTGCTTAGGAAGATTCCTCCGATCTCGACCCCCCTGCTCGACAAGACTCGGACCGTATAGGGCAGCGGAAAGAGCACGTCGAAGCGAGCCGAATTTCCGAGGGCTCGTCCTAATCCCGGTTAGTTGTTTCACTTTGGCGACGCGGCACGGGCGTAGACTTTGGTGACGTAGTCGCGTGCCATTCGGTAGGAGTTGAAGAGAGACCCGGCGGTCGCGATGGATGACTTGGACATCTCCAACCACCTTTCGTGGCCATTGTAGTAAAGAGGGATGACAGCGTCTGCGAGCTTCTGGTAGAGCGCGTTCTCGTCCTCTCCTTCGGCAGGCCCACTCGTGTCGGCCCACTCTGTCCTTCTTCCGATTCCCCAGCCATTCACCCCGTCGATTCCCGCTTCCAACCACCAGCCGTCGTAGACGCTGAGGTTCAGAACCCCGTTCATTCCCGCCTTCATCCCGCTTGTCCCGCAAGCCTCGAGCGGCCTTACGGGGTTGTTGAGCCAGACGTCCGACCCCGCCACCAGGAGTTTGGCCATCTCGATACCGTAGTTCTCCATTATGGCCACCCTGACCCCTGTCGTGCCGCGATTGAGCAGGTCGGCCTTCTTCATCACGTCGACGAGTATCCCCTTTGCCGGGACATCCAGAGGGTGGGCCTTCCCCGCAATCACGACCTGAATCTTCCCTCTTTGAGAAGCGATTCGACTGAGGCGATCGGTATCTGAAAGTATCATGCCATTCCTCTTGTAGGCGGTGAACCTCTTTGCTACCGTGATGGTCATTACCCCCTCTGAAAACCCGACGCCGGTCCTTTGGTTTACAAAGGAAACCAAGGCGCGCTTCGCTTCGTCATGCGCCTGCCCGAGCTCCTCTGGTGGAATCGAATCAGCCCCTGCCAGCAGAGCGGGAGTTTCTTCCCACCCGCGAATGTACTTGTCAAAGACGGACTTCACAGTCGGCCACACCCATCTTCTGTGATAGACCCCGTTGGTCACGTAAGCAATGCTGTCATGGCCGATCACCCCCCTAGACACGAACCTGTGCTTCAGCGAGACCGCGTTGGTCACGCCGCTGTACTTCCCAGCGAGCTTCGTCAGGCTGATCCTGCCGTCGATGACCTCTGCGTCCCAGTTCATCCATCCATAGTTCCTGAACGCCTCACGGACCGAGTCCGCGGGGAAGACGTCGTTCCCAGCAGCCACAGGAGTATGGGTCGTGAATACGCACTTCCTCCGCACCGCGTCGGCGCTGCCGAAGTCTCGCAGGAGTTCCACTACCGCGAAAGCGGCATGACTCTCGTTGAGATGATAGATCTCGATATCCAGCCCGAGAGCTTTCAGGACCCTGTACCCCCCTGTCCCGAGCACCATGTCCTGGTTGAGCCGACTTGACTGCCCACCGCCGTATAGCCGGTCGGTGGCATCCCTGAATTCCGGATCGTTCCCCGGGATGTCTGTGTCGAGGAAGATTACTCTCGTGTCCGTCTTACCCTTCACGACATACTCCCAAGCACCAACCTTCTGAGTCCTATTCCCCATCTCCAGGGCAACAACGGCCTTCGTCTTGGTGAGTGTGGACTGCCAGTCCCAGGGCTGAGGGGAGTCCGATTGCCCGACGACTGCGTCCAGCTTCTGAGAGGCGTATCCGTTCCTTGAAAGGAGCGTCACGAATGTAGCGGGAATGCCGAGGTCCGCGAAGGAGTAGGCCAGGTCCCCTGCAAGTATCCCTAGTCCTCCGCTGTAGGTGGGGATGCTGTCATTAAGGCCCACTTCCATCACGAAAACGGCGATTTCCAAGAAGTGTTCGGCAAGCCTTCTGAAGCAGGCCTATAAACGAATCCTGAAGCAGATTCTGGAACAGACAGGGTGTAGGGACGTAGCGGCAGAAATGCTAAGTACGGCAGTAGGACGATTCACGCGAACGAGAATTGAGGATTTTCATGCTTAGCTGGGAGTATCCTCCCAGAATCATTGGCGGCCTCGCGCGCCATGTGGAGGGATTGTCGAAATCACTGGCTGCCATCGGTAACGAAGTGCACGTCGTGACTCTCGACTTCCCAGGAACCCAGTTGGAGGAAAGGACAGGCTCGCTTTTCATTCACAGGGTCAAGGTGGAGGTCCCTGCCCCGACTTTCCATTCTTGGGTCCTTCTCTTCAACCACTTCTTCGAGAAGCGGGTGGGACAGCTTGCAAATGAGTTCGGAGCGCCGGACATCATCCACATTCACGATTGGCTCACCGTGTCTGCCGGAGTGGCGAGCAAGCACCTGCTGAGGGTCCCTCTCGTCATGACATTCCACAGCACCGAATCCTCCCGCTCGTCATCATCCTCATCCCCCGAATCGGCTATGGTGCAGGGGCTGGAATGGTGGGGTTCCTATGAGGCCGCGAGCGTGATAGCCGTCAGCGGCTGGATGGGGTCAGAGGTGGTCGCCCAGTTCAAGCTCCCCCCGGGGAAGGTACAAGAGATCCCAAATGGGGTCGACGTGGAGAAGTTCTCGAAGCCGGTGAACGTTGAGGCCACGAGGAGCAAGTGGAAAGTCCTTCCTGGCGAGAGGCTGATCACTGCGGTAGGGAGGTTGACCTCCCAGAAGGGTTTCGACGACCTGATAAGGGCGTATCCTGAGATAAGGCGATCCGTCCCGAGT
>DASPOK010000011.1:0-2983 GCA_035626075.1 Nitrososphaerales archaeon | reverse complement strand
ACACTGGATGCAATACCCAACGACGATGCTCAGAAGGCATACGGCCTTGTTAGGCAGAATCTCGTGAGATTCCAGACCCCCTTCACGGCCCCTTCGGCCGGAGTCTCGGCTGCCGTTCAGACCGGTCAACCGCCGGCTGCCACCTCGAGTGGTTACTGCAGCAAGTGTGGTGCTCAGCTCGCTGCGGGGCAGAAGTTCTGCGGAAAGTGTGGCGCGGAAGTGGCGCAGTCGAGCACAACCGTAATCGAGAAGGAGGTGGTCAAGGTGAGGTGCACCTACTGCGGGTTCTTGAACGACGCCACCGATTCGGCGTGCAGGAGCTGTGGGGCGAAGATCTAGGTTCCCTGCGCCGAGACTAAAGGAAGCACCCCGCTTTCGGCTGACCTTTCGAAGGGAACCCGAGGGTCAGATTCGGTTTGCCTGATGTGGCGAAGGTCGCTTGCCACATTGCCTGTCTCGACTGCAATAGGGTTGGTAGGCGGAGGACTTGCAGTGTGTTGATGTCGGGAGCAATCGCGTTGGCTTTATATCCAACAGGGAGGTGTTCGCTTTGTGAGAAAGATGAGAGGCTTCGTGATTGCAAGTTTCGCTCTCGTCGCATTGCTGGTTGGCTCTTCCGCCGCAGCCGCCCAACCTGTCAGGGGGTTCGCGACCTACACTGTGAGCGTCACATCGCCTCTGGGCGGGCGCTCGGTGGTGGTCAATGAAACCGTCAGTCAATCCGACAAGGCCGGCTACTCTGACCTGGTTCTGCAACTCCTCGGAGGGCAGCAAAATCTGACCTACTCCAAGCTCGTGAATGCGTCAGAGAATCTCTTTCCATATATGCCCAAGGTGGGGACCCAGTCGTTCGAATACAGCAACGGGACTGCCTACAGCGTCCACGTGAATGTCACGACTTCGGGTACCACTACGGCGATGTTCAAGGGCACTCAGTATACCCTGAATGTATTGGTTCTTTCCGTTTCGGCTTCCTTCGGTTCCAAGAGCTTCAAGACGAATGGCACTGTAGATACCTTCCCGTCTGCCTTGGTCTACTCGGCCAGCGTTGGGAACAGCATGGTTCGGCTTCGGGTGGTCCTACAAGCTACCAATCTGCCCTTGGACGCATCTTCGCCTCAGGCCGCGCCGGCGGCCTATGTTGGCGCTGGGGTTGGAATCGGAGCCCTGGTCCTCGGCGGTGCCTTCCTCATGAGGCACAGAGACAAGAGGGCCGAAAAGCAGGGGGAGAAGCCGCTGCACTGGGTAGACTAAAGGCTCGGGATTGACCGTCCCCGTCATAGAGTTCGCCGGAGCAATCAAGCTCTACGGAGAGAAGAGAATCGGACCGGTCCAGTTCTCCGTAGACCAGGGCGAAATCTTCGGATTCCTCGGTCCGAACGGGTCGGGCAAGACCACCTGTATCAGAATGCTGCTGGGGCTGGTAAGGCCCTCGGCGGGGAAGGTTATGCTGAGGGGCTTGGACCCCCTCCGCAACCACACGGAGGCTTTGGCCGGAGTGGGCTACTCGCCGGAACTCCCCAACATCCAGACGTTCATGACCCCAAGAGAGGTCCTTGCACTGACGGCATCCGAGATAGGACTGAACTCGGCCGTCAGAGCGGAGAGCGACAGGGTGCTCGAGGAAGTCGGCATAATCGAGTATGGGGATACCAAGGTAGGCAGGATGAGCAAGGGGATGGTGCAGAGGCTCAGCGTGGCCCAGGCGCTGCTTGGATCCCCTCAGACTCTTGTGATGGATGAGCCTATGATCGGGCTGGACCCCGCTGGGACGGCGCACCTGAGGGAGGCATTCAGAGAATACGGCAGGAAGGGCGGAACCATACTGATGTCTTCCCACATGATGTCGGAGGTGGAGGACATCTGTACCTCCATAGGGCTGATTCACAGTGGGAGGCTTCTATTCAAGGGGACTCCCAAGCAAATGGTCGAGCAGGTGCTGGGCGGGGTGGAGGTGCGCGTTGAGGCGAAGGAGCTAACCGCCGGCACAGTCGACGCAGTAAGGAAGGTCGAAGGCGTCCTGGGAGTCGAGACGGTCCCTGGAGGACTTCAGGTGAAAATCAGGCACGGGGTCGAGGTCAGACCTGCAATCGCGAGGATGATCATAGAATCCGGGGCCGAGCTGCTCACCATGCGCGAGGGGGAGAGGATGCTCGAGAAGGCATACATCGAGGCGCTGAGGAACAGTGTGGATAAGGCCCAGTAGAGTCTACACCTTCGCAGTCTACGAGGTCAGGAGGGCCTTGGCCAGGAGGAAGGTCATAGCCATGGTTGCCTTCATCGCCCTTCTGGACACAGTCCCCTACTATATCCTCGCGACGTCGGGGACCACAAGCATACCACAGGAACTCTATCCCTACCTTTGGGTGGCCGGGGTCCTTGCGCCTTTCGCGCTCTTTCTTCAGTTTGTGGCCATACTGATCGCGGCGGGGGCTATGTCCGAGGAGTACGAGTCTGGCACGGCGGAGCTGCTCCTGTCGAAGCCCGTCAGCAGGGCCGAATTCTTCCTGGGGAAGTTTCTGGGAGGGTACCTGCTTCTGGCGCTGCTGATACTTCTGAACATGGTTCTAAGCGTGGCTGCCGCTAGCCTGACCTTCGGGCCGCAGGCTCAACTCGGAACGGTCCCCGGGGTCGTCATCATGGAGGTTTACGCCTCGGCGCTGTTCTTTTCGGTAGCCTTCATGATTGGCGAACTGGTGAGGCGTTCTTCCTTGGCGTACATCCTGTCGTCTGCACTCATAGTCGCCAGCCAGATAATCGGGACCTACCTTTCGATTGCCTACGAACTCACGGGGAACGCCTTCTATCAGACGATTCACGTCTACCTCCCGACTACGATTGCGGGCTCCCTCCCGCCGCTGTACGAGCAGTCGCTGTTGCCCTCGTCTGCGGGGAGGCTATTCCAACTGATCCTTGGGCCCGCTGGTGGAACCCCCTCGGAGGCTTCAGCCGCTCTCCTTGTAGGAGCCTACCTCGTCGTCAC
>DASPOK010000010.1:0-2740 GCA_035626075.1 Nitrososphaerales archaeon | reverse complement strand
GGCTGCGAAATCATTCCCTGATGCGCGGCTTCGATTTCTTGAGCGGCCTCAGACAGATGCGTTTGGCGATTTGAACCAACGTTCAGACTCCCGGCGACCGCATCTGCTCCACATGAAACGAAGCGAATCTTGGCAACGCCGTTAGGATTTGAGTTCAATTAGGCATGAGAACCAACGAAGACGGTCTGAGAAAGGCTCCTGAAACCGGGCGTCGAAAGATTGCGGTAGTGGAGCCGGAAGAATTGGAGTAGCGTTAGAAGATTTGCGCCGCGTGCGCGAGCTAAAACGACGGCCATCCTGGTAACCTCGTCGGGATCCCCAAAGCGGCCGAGCGGAAGCCGGGACGTGAACTCCCCTCCGTCTCTGATGAGTCCAACCTGCGTTGGATCTTCAATCCAGGCTAGTTTGCATTGTCAGGATAATTTCCTTCTTCGTCCTTAATACGATGCTCATGCAGGAAGATTCTCTTCGCGTCAGGCTCTCCTACCAAAGACGGGCCCAGCTGGTGCAATAATGCAAGTATTGGAGAGTTTTCATTCGGGCTGTACAGCCCCATGTCCACATACCTGGTGATGGGTTCGTAAACACCCAGGGCACCACGTCCGAAGACTTTTGATAGTTCTGCAACGAATTGTTCAGGCTCTCTCAAGGCTACAGGGCTGAGGTCCCGGAGTAGGACGTCAGCTGCCCCCCCAAACTTGCCGGTGAGGGCTTCCCGTGCCAGGGCCTCGAAACTGATTCCGGCATTCTTCAACCGCCCCATCTGTAGAACGAAGGACTTTTCGTAATCATTCAAAGCTAGTCTCCGTCCTGCCCCTCCTGAGTCCGGTCAGCTGATAGTTTGACGAGAATCATAGGAGGATTGTGTTCTCCCTCCGAACCTCAGAACTCCTTCCTGTGGGCGTAGAATGCCAGTGCGAAGGTCAAGTACCCTAGCAGGAATATGAGGTCGTCAACACTGCCGTTATAGTAGGTGCCGTGAGCGACCTGGTAGAGAAAGAATTCATCCCCGATCACGTACAGGGTTGCGCCAACACCAAAAATCATCCACCATTTCGCGATAGTCCCCCCTACGAAGATTCCGAGCGACAGGACAGCCAACGAGAGCAATAACAGATCTAGGGCAGGATAGATCATGTCCGTAAGGAAGGTCAAGGGTGGGGGGTTCTTCCCGAGTTCGACTGGCAGCACGAACAACAGGGCAAGCGCGACCGCGACACTGATGGCGACGAAACTATAGGCTAGCCGTCGCCTTGTCAAGGCTACATGGAATGTGTCCAAGTACCCGAGGAGCCCCGCTATTATCGGGAGATAGCCGCCAACGTAGAAGATGTCTGCTAAAGATGGGTACGGAACCGCAATCTTTAGGATGAAATAATACGCAGCCCAAGTGCACTCGGCCGCGGCCCACAGCCCCGTTCCTAGCGTGAAGAGAGACCAGATTGCCTGGAAATTCAATTTGAGGCTGAAGCCGTACCTACGCATGCAGGAGAGAGATGACAGAAAGGCAACCATTGCGCAGAGTGTGGGAAATATGTTTGAAAGCGGTCCGATGGACTTGGGGTACAAAGGCTGGAGCACAAAGACGAGAGACAGACCGACTATGCTGACCAGCCAAGCTCTGAATCCTGGGAGTGCTACCAAACCCTTTGCTCGTTCCGTTGGTGCTCCCGTTGACTTCAACTAGCCGGGATAGTCTTGCAGATTTGTTAAGTCCATTATGGATTGTGACTCTATTTCCACTGCTACTCAGGCCGTATTTTCGAAGAAAACTAAACTTCCTCCCGTCCCAGTCTCCTCTACATCTATCCTCGCAGCTCCTTCAGGACCCTGCCGAAGGTATACCATGCGTCCTTGGGCCCGCCTTTTTCATCGATCAGTCCGAAGTGATTTTCCTGCGGAGGGAAAGACCTCCAGGCCGTGTCTATGTAGCGCCAGAGCCCAACCGCGTTGACCTTGTCCATTGCGAATGTCTCCCTCAACGAAGCTTCTACATACTGTGCCTGCTTCTGCTTGCTGTACCCCAGTAGGGCGGGGCCGCTTGGATACCCTGTCTCTGCAATGAAAACGGGCTTCCCGCTGGTCTTGGCGTACTCTGCCACCTTCGTGAACACCGAAACGTTGATGGGTTCTGCCACCCTGTAATTGGGATAGAAGTCGAATCCCATCAGGTCGCAGTGCCTCGAGAACGAGCCTATGTCCGCGATGGGCCTGTCGGCTTCAAGGTTGATGATTGTCTGGGCGTTTGGGTCCTCGTCGTGGACGGCCTCGTTCAGAACAGTGAGGAGGTCTTCCCTGAACGCCTTGGACTCGACCCACGAGACACCTCGACGCCAACCCCCAGCCTCGTGCATCTCCCACCAGTTGGGCTCGTTCTCTATCTGCCAGTACTTCACCCTGCCTTTGTATCTCCTCACCAACAGCTTAGCATGCATGCCTGCCCTGCGCAAGTACAGGGTGGGGTCAGAGTCGACCGACAGGCCGTCCGGCAGCATCCGCTGGTAGCCGCAGACGATGACCGGGATGACATTGATGCCCCGGTCCGTCAACGTGTTAACGAGGTCGTCCATCGGGTATTCGGGGTATCCAGCTGCGGCAAGCTGGTCCAGAGACGATGCGGGGACGAGTCGGGGCTCGAAGAAGCGCCAGGAGAACCAGCATCTGACGAAGTCGGCCTTAACGCTCTGCAGATTGTCAGCCAACGCAACGGCTGCCTTTGCGGACGCGGTCTTCGGCTCCA
>DASPOK010000009.1:0-6062 GCA_035626075.1 Nitrososphaerales archaeon | reverse complement strand
GTTGCCGAGGGGTGCGGCCCCCACACCGTTGAGCCCGACCTTCGAGAGGTCCCCGATGATGCCGTTTATCGAAGGCGCGAAAGCCTCGCTATAGCCCCAGAGCGCCCAGACCAGGCTCACGACTGCGAATATCGTCAGGGTCTGGACTATGGTCGAGATTAGGTTCTTCCTGCGTACGAGGCCACCATAAAAGAAGCCTACTGCGGGTGTCATCAGCATGACGAGAGCGGTGGCTGCAAGCACCCACGCTACGGCGCTAGGGTCAATCAACGAACGGCTCAGCAAGGCTGGGCTGTCAAAGAAGTATTTAGCCCGTTAGGCTAATCTGTTAGATTCAGATTACGTGAAGTGGTTGTGAGGCCTCGCTTCAGATCATATGATGCAGCCCCAGTTTCGACAATTGGTCAGAGCAAAATGCTCGCCAAAGCGATTGCCCCAAAGCAGGATATTACGACCCCGGAGAATCTGTTTATCCATCGCATCCGATTGGCGTCAAGCGACCCCTTGATTGCGCTCACACCCGTACTCAAAAGAACCCACCACAGAACGGAGCCTGTGAAGACTCCTGAAACGAGTGCCGTAGCTGTAGCATAGTCGCCACCTCGGCCAGTGATGCCGAGTCCTGCGAAAATGGCAGCGAAGGCGACGATTGTGACAGGGTTGGACAGCGTGAGCGCCAGTGTCGACAGATAGTCGTTAGTCATCCTTCTCTTTCCGGGCTCGTTTTCCGAGCTCTTCGGGACGCTAAGAAATACCTGTGCACCTAGAAAGAGCAGGAATGCTCCCCCGAGTAGACGAATCCAGAGTTGCTGGCTCGTCAGGAACTCCGAAACGAAAGTCAATCCGAAGCCAGCTACGCTCCCGTAAGCGGCGTCTGCGGTTGCCGCCCCTAGGCCGGATACGAGTCCAGAGGCTCGGCCGCTCGCTAGGGTACGCTGGATGCAGAGCAATCCGATTGGTCCAACAGGGGCAGCGACCGAGAATCCTATCACGATTCCCTGCAACAGGCTTGGTAGTAGGCTCGGTGTCATCGAAATTCGCCGCTCTATCCGTTGCTACGTGCCTATCAATATCCTTGGATCATAATGCCCGAGTTCGACGCGTGAGCGGAGGCAATAGTTCTTGGATGCGTCTACCAAAGAATAGTTGCGTGGTAGCCCGGCTAGGATTCGAACCTAGGTCGCCGGCTCCAAAGGCCAGCATCCTTGACCAACTAGACGACCGGGCTGCAGGTTCATGCACAGGACGATGGTAATTTAGGCTTGATTGGCGGTCTTCCTGACGAATTTCGCTATTCTCGGAACGGGGTCCTCCATCGAGTCCAAGACGCGCCTCGCCCTCCTTCTGTATCCAGCCCTGAATGACTCCGCAAGGAGACGTCGCGCGTGCGTCTCTAGCGTCGAAGGAGTGAGTGCCTTCGCAAGCAACCCAACTGACTCCAAGTACCTGTCAGTGTAAAGGGAACCCTGGAAGGCAGAAATCGTAGGAACACCCATCAGCGCCGCTTCCGCGTTCATCGTCCCTCCCATCCCGACGAAAAGGTCGGTCGAAGCCAAAAGGTCGTGCCCGCTAACGATGTCGTCAGGGACGAAACACTTCGAGCCGAACTTGCCTCGTATTTCATCGACTTGGAAGTCGTACCTGCAAAGGGCCACGATATTCGCGTCAGGGAAGGCGTCGAGCAGTGTCGCCAGCAGTTTGTCGGTCCAGCTCATGTCAGCCTTTGCAAGGTACGGCGCGTCGCTCTCCTGGACCCTGACCGTTATCGTCTTCTTTGAGGGGTTTAACTTCGGAACTGGGCCGCGCAGAGGTTCTCTCTTCAGCCAGGCGGCCGGGTCAAGCGCGTGATAGGTGGTGACCTGTCTCCTCTGAATACCGAACCTCTCCCAAGCTTCGTAGGGAATCACCCAAGGACAAAGAAGGTGGTAGCTGAGCGGGATGGAAAGCCTGCCAGCGACCTCTGAATGAGGCGAGTCATTTACGGCGATGTGCTTGATCCCGAGCCCGAAGGCGACCCGGGCGCACACGGCAGAGGCGATTGATACGGCCGCAGCGGGTTTGAACTCCTTCACTACGGGAATCATCTCCGCTTGACGCCTTGTTGCGGCCAGCAGTTGCTCCTCGGGCCCTTTGGTCCCCCTGTCTCCCACATAGGTCAGATCGAGCCCTGACCTATCGGCCAAAGGCCCCACCTCCCGGTACCTGCGCGAGGTTGCCAGGACCTGGACGCCTGAGGACTCAAGCTCCCTAATGATGGGTCCGAAGAACAGAATCTGTTTGGGTGTCAGTAGATCGACCCAGGCTCTCATGGCTCTCGATTCCCTCGCGTTTTCCGACTACAATCCACCCTACTAATTCGTTTGCCTCTTTTTAGTCCGAGGGCACGTCATTCAAAGTATAATTAGAATCGGGCACGGAGCTACGACGAGCTTTTGCCAAAGATTAAGGTCGCGATGTACGGCCTCACAAGCGAAGCCTACCGGCTTGCGGCCGACCTGGTGGACAGGGCTCAGGTGACTATAGTCGACGAGACCCTGCAGATGGCCATGGAGCTGGACGCCCCCTTCCTGAGGAAGAACCCGAACCTCCAAGAAGTGATGGGGGAGGAGCCGCTGCTCAGCTTCAAGCCCCTCGGCCAGGTCCTCGGAGAGGCCCAGGTCATCTTCTTCACCCCTAAGCTGAGAAGACCCTCCGACGAGACGCTCATAGAGGCGGGGACCAAACTCAGAGATCTCGCCCGATATGTCTCCAAGGGGGTCACTTTGGTCAATTCCCTACCCACCGGCCCCGGGGGCAATTCGGAGAACATAATGCTGGTCGAGAAGCAGACCGGCCTCCAAGTGGGTTCAAGCCTGACCTACGCGTACATGCCGCTTAGGCCGAAGGACCCAAAGCCGGCTGTGGTCTCGACCATCGGCTTTCAGGAGAAGGGGCCTCTTCAGGCACTTGGGTTCTCGCAGAACACCCAGAACGTGTTCTCGGCAGAGCTGGAGTATGCGTCGAGCGTGATGCAGTCGGCGGTGGCATCGGTGACGGAAATCGAGATGGCCAGGCGGGCCAGAGAGGCGAAGGTAGTCATGCAGAGGTCGTCGGAGGTGTACCTTGACGAGTTTGCGAAATACCTGTACGAGCTCAAGGCGATTCAGTCCAGCGAGGAGACGGGAGAATCGATTTCGTACCTGGCCGGAGCCACACTCAAGAGCTTCGACAACTACGTGAGATATGTTGTCGACGAGACGCGAGAGGTACTGAAGGAGAAGCAGCTCAAGGCGAGCAGGACCAAGATTTCACTTCTGTGGAACCTAGACAGGTACGAGATGCGGGGGGAGCGGCTTCAGGTGTCGGAGAGCATTCAGCAGAGACTGAGGGACTATGTCACCGACGTGGACGTTGTTTCTCGGTCCAGACAGGGGGGCGGGCTGGAGATTCTCGACCCGCTGAAGCACAACGTTGTCATAATCTGTTCGAAGGAGGACTGGGACTTGATGAAGCAGGCAAAGAAGGAACAAAGAAGCGTGGAGACGACCATCCTGTCCGCCACCCCCAGCCTCAAGAGAGAGTAAGCAAGGTACAGCCCTGGGGACGTATTTCCTAGACCCTTATGCCTGCTTAGCCATCGTTCTGATCAGAGAAACCAATGTGGCTGGGTTCACTCGAAGGGCCACAAATGAGAGGAGTCTCATGCTGTCGAGTCCAATCAGGCTGACGCTAACCCTATATCAAATGGAAATGGGGCTCGACCTTGCTTGACGAGAGTCGGGGTCGTCGGGACCGGAGGCTGGGGTAAGAACCATGTCAGAGTCCTGAACGAGCTGCAGTGCCTTGCCGCTGTCTGCGATATGAACAAGGAGAGGTCCGATTCCTTCTCGAAGAGCTACCACGTCCCAGGCTACGCCTCTCTCGAGGCGATGCTGAAGAAGGAGAAACTCGACGGGGTGACGATTTGCACCCCGGCTTCGACGCACTTCTCGATTGCATCCCAGGCGCTGGCAGCCGGCGCCCATGCCTTCGTTGAGAAGCCCATGACGACGACGACGAAGGATGGCGAGCTGCTCATCGAAGCCGCGAAGAGCGCCAACAGGACCGTCACCGTTGGGTTCATCGAGAGGTTCAACCCCCCAATCACGGCTCTGAAGCGGATGATTGCGGAGGGGAAAATGGGGGAACCCATACTGCTTGAATTTCACAGGGAGAACAGGAGGGGAGAGAACATAAGCGATGTGGGGATAGTGAAGGACGCGTCTGTTCACGACATCGACACGGCCTGCTGGCTCTTCGGCGAGGCCCCGAAAGTGGTCTACGCCAGGGTGGGGGCGATGTACGTCCCCTTGGAGCACGAGGACTTCGCCACGATACTACTGGGCTTCTCAGGCCAGAAGACGGCTTTCCTGGTGACCAACTGGATCACCCCGAACAGAGTGAGGACCCTGAGCGCGGTCTTCTCAGGGGGGGTGGTAGACGTGGATTTCGTGACGCAGCAGACGAGCATCCACGAGGGTGCGGCCACCACGGTCCCAACGAGGCCGTTCCAAGAGCCCCTGATGCTGGAGCTGAAGGAGTTCGTGACAGCAATCCAAGAAAAGAGGCAGCCGCTGGTAACCCCGAAAGATGGCCTCAATGTGACCAGAGTGGCAGAGGCGGTTCTTGCTTCGAGCTCCTCGGGTGCGCCCATCTACCTAGGGTGAGAGGTAGGAAGAGAAAACGAGTCCTCCACATTCTTAAGAAGCACGGCGGAGGGACCTCGTCTCCCGTTGCCAATCCGAAGAGTTTCAAGTGTCTTGGAGATCTAGAATGAAGAAGGGAATAGGGGCCGTCATCGACAAGACCGCGAGAATAGGGAAGAACGTCTCGATTTGGAACCTAACCTACGTAGGCGCCAGGACGATAGTAGGGGACAACGTGAAGATAGGATCACTCGCACACGTGGACTACAATGTCAGAATAGGAAGTGGGACAATGATCGAAGGGTGCGTGTACATCCCTCCGCTGTCGAGAATCGGGAAGAACGTGTTTATCGGGCCGGCAGCGGTCCTCACGAACGACCCCTATCCCCCGAGCAAGAGGATGATAGGGGTCATCGTCGAGGATAACGCGGTGATAGGCGCCCGTGCCGTCATCAAGGCAGGGGTCAAGGTAGGGAGAGGTGCTGTGGTGGCCATGGGAGCTGTGGTCACTAAGGATGTTCCACCCGGCAAGGTGGTGATGGGCGTACCGGCCAGGGTCGCCTACAGCAGGAGGGAGTTTGACACTAAGATGAGGGCCTGGGAGTCAGGCTCCTGAGCTTGGACGTCACGTAGCGACGGGTCATTCCAAGCACCACCAAGAACCACAGGACTCCAAGTCCTAGCGTCAGGAGGACCTTGACGAGAGCATAGCCGGTGTACGTCCAAGGGTTGTGCGGGATGGAACCGACCGGAACGACGAAGGCGAAGAAGAAGTACGTCTCTCCAATTATCAGGAGAAAGGCTGCCGCCTCTACGGCTATGAGTGTAGCGAGTCTCATATTAGAGCACCCAGGTGAGTATCGATATAGCTCCCGAGAGTATGCATGCCACGACTGTTAAGGCGATGATGTTTCTCACGACATCTCTTTCAGACAGAGGACCTTCGAGCAAGATGAGCCTGACCAGGGTGCTCGGGGAGTCACGCTCTGTCGAGGCGTGTAGCTTCCCATCCTCACCTAGGTACGTGGGCCTGAGCCCCATCTTCCTCCTTTCGACAAACCCTCGAACGCTCGACAGCGTATAGAAGGAGTTCAGAATTGCAGGAACTATTGCAATCATGGCGGCAATCTCCACCCCTCCAGTGACTGCCAGGCCTGCGAACATCGCCCCGAACATAAGGGCGCCGCTGTCGCCGTCGAAAGCCCGAGCCGGATACCTGTTGAAGACGAGAAATGCGGCCGCCACGGCCACGAGAGGCAAGACAACTGCGACCCTGGCGACGGAGTATCCCGAGGTGAAGGCTTCGCGCAGGCACACCCCGAAAAGCAGGGCCAAGGATGTGAGCAGCGTGAACCATGATATCTCGCCGTTGAACGAGTCCATCATGTTGAAGGCGTT
>DASPOK010000008.1:0-4608 GCA_035626075.1 Nitrososphaerales archaeon | reverse complement strand
GCAGGCTTGGTCTACAGGAACGCGCTGGAAAGTCCGAAGCAGTAAGGGACGTGGATAAATAACTCTAGGCGAGGACGCTTCGGGCCTTGAAAGCAACCCCAGTCAGGCTAAGCAGAGAGCAGGCAAAGGAGGTGCTGGTCAGTCTCGAAACATCGATTGGTACAGCCAGGGGGAAAGAGGCGAGGGAAGTCATGGTGAAACTGCTGAGTTCCGCTGTTTCTACCTATTCGTGGGTGGGGATCTACGTGGTGGAGGGAAAGGACCTCGTTCTGGACGCCTGGTCAGGGCCCGCTCCCACCGAGCACACTAGAATACCGGTAGGCAAGGGGGTCTGCGGGTTCGCTGCCAAGGCGGGGAAGACGGAAATCGTTTCGGACGTGAGCAGGGACCCCAGGTATCTCCAATGTTTCCTTTCGACGAAGTCAGAAATCGTGGTTCCCATCTCGAACCAGGGGACAGTTGTGGGGGAGATTGACATTGACAGCGAGCACCTTGACGCCTTCTCTTCCCTAGACAGGGAGTTCCTCGAGGCGGTAGCTAGAAAGGCGAGCATGTACTGGTCCGTTTGAGCTATGTCAATAACATACGTTATAATACTTAAATAAGAAACCGGGCTGGCGGCCTTTCCGACCATGAAGCTGGAAATTAAGGACCTTCATGCTTCGGTAGAAGGGAAGGAGATTCTAAAGGGGGTTGACCTGACAATCGGCCAGGGCGAAACCCACGCCCTGATGGGGCCGAACGGCTCAGGCAAGAGCACCCTCGCCTACACCCTGATGGGGCATCCGAAGTACCAGGTGACGTCCGGGCAGGTACTCATCGACGGAGAAAGCATCCTCGGCCTCACCCCCGACAAGCGGGTCAAGAAGGGTCTCTTCCTGGCCTTCCAATACCCAGTCAGCGTCCAAGGAGTGAGCATGTTCTCTTTCCTTCGAGCCGCCTACAACAACTCCCGGCCTGCGGGCTCCGAGCCTCCCACACTATTCGAGTTCAAGGAAGTGGTCGCTGAGAAGCTGAAGATGCTGAGCATGGATGACTCCTTCCTAAACAGGTACCTCAACGAGGGCTTCTCGGGAGGGGAAAAGAAGAGGGCAGAGATTCTCCAGATGGCCCTTATGCAGCCGAAGTTCGCGGTCCTCGACGAGACAGACTCCGGGCTGGACATCGACGCATTGAGAATCGTTGCGGAAGGAATCAACACGGTGTCAGGGCCACAGACGGGCACGCTTCTCATCACTCACTACCAGCGGATCCTCAAGTATGTGAAGCCCCAGTTCGTCCACGTCATGTTTCAGGGTAGGATAATCGAATCGGGCGGGGAGGAGCTCTCGAGACTCCTCGAGGAGAAAGGGTACACGTGGATAAGGGGCTACAAGGAAGAAGAACAGGCGGCCCAGCAGGTCCCATAACCCTTTTATCAAGGAAAATAACTTATGTTATATTGGAGCTTGAAACGCCAATGACCTCCCAGACGGACGTCATCGCCGAAGACTACAAGGAGAAGTACGGTTTCAGCGACCCGGTCGAGGCCTACGCTGTCAAGGGAATCAAGGGACTGAGCGAGCGCGTGGTTCAGGAGATCGTCCGGCTCCACGACGAGCCCGCCTGGATGGAGCAGATCAGAATGAAGGCCCTGAAGCATTTCCTCGACATGAAGCCACCTGACTGGGCCCCCGACCTCGCAAACATAGACTTCCAGAGCTTCTACTACTACGCCAGGCCGACCGCGAAAGCCGCCGACTCCTGGGAGCAGCTTCCTGATTACATCAAACGCACCTACGACAAGCTCGGAATAACCGAGGCGGAGAAGAAGTTCCTCGCCGGCGTCGGAGCGGTGTACGAAAGTGAGGCGGTGTACCACAGCATCCAAGGGGAGCTCCAGAAGCAAGGAGTGGTCTTCACGGACACGGTCACTGCGTTGAAGGAGTATCCCGACGTGATGAGGAAGTATTTCGGGACTGTCGTTCCCTATCAGGATAACTACATCGCTGCCCTCCAGACGGCGGTCTGGAGCGCAGGGTCCTTCGTGTACGTCCCTGAAGGGGTGAAGGTCCCAATGATCCTCCAGGCCTACTTCAGGATAAACGAGAGGAGGATGGGGCAATTTGAGCGGACCCTCATCGTCGCTGAGCCGTACAGTGAAGTGTCCTACAACGAAGGATGCAGCGCCCCCGTCTACTCATCTCAGTCTCTGCACTCTGCGATAGTCGAGATAGTGGCGAGGAAGGGCTCCCTCGTTAAGTACACAACGCTGCAGAACTGGTCGAGGGACGTCCTCAACCTGGTGACCAAGAGGGCCCACGCCCACGAGGAGGCTACAGTCTCCTGGGTAGACTTCAACGGTGGGTCGAGGCTTACCAGGAAGTATCCGTCTGTGTACCTTCTGGGTCCGAGGGCTAAGGCTGACATAATCTCGGTGGCCTACGCCGGGCCCGGGCAGGTGCAGGACACCGGTGCGAAGGCCATACACCTGGCCAAGGACACCACCTCGAAGATAATCTCGCGGTCGGTCTCGAAGGGCGGCGGCCACACAGCCTACCGCGGCCTCCTTTACATCGCAAAGGGGGCGAAGAACGTGAAGTCCACGGTGAGGTGCGACGCCCTCCTCGTCGACCCGATGAGCACCACGGCCACCTACCCTTACATGGAGATTCAGGAAGACGACGCGACAGTCACGCACGAGGCGAGCGTAGGCAAAGTAGGCGAGGAGCAACTCTTCTACCTCATGTCGCGAGGGATATCAGAGGGAGATGCGCTCAGCATGGTAGTTAACGGGTTCATGGAGCCGTTTGCGAAGGAGTTGCCAATGACCTACGCCGTGGAGTTCAATCGTCTTATGTCCATAGAGATGACCAACGCGGTCGGCTGAGAAGCCACACCCAGAATCGTGATCGGAGCTTGTCCCAGACAGCGTTGTCTTCATTCGACGAAGACCTGGTCAGGTCCCTCTCGGCCTCCCTGGAGGAGCCCGACTGGCTCACGAACACCAGGCTGGAGGCTTACAAGGAGTTTGCCAGCCTCCCCCCGGAGAAGAACCCCCTCTACACGAAGTACGTCAGCACGTTCAACTTTCCTCTCGAGCAGTTCAGACTTGTCCCTGGCAAGTCAAGGGTCGACTTCCGTAGCTTCTTCGCGGACTTTCTCACCGGCAAGGAGAGAGACATCGTGCTGCAGGGGAACGAGACCCAGGTCCACGCTGAACTGAGCGATGACCTCTCGTCAAGGGGGGTCAACCTGATGTCCTTCCATGAAGCGCTGAAGAGCGATGAGGCGAAGGTGAGAGCGCTGGTCGAGCAGAGGCTGGCGAAACCGGGGAGCGACAAGTTCGTGGCTTTTGCGAGCGCATTCTTCAACAGTGGCACGTTCGTCCGGGTCCCCCGGGGCGTTGTCCTCGACAGGCCCCTTCGCAGGATGCTGCTCCTCGACTCCCCTCGGACAGCGATAGTCGAATTGAACTTCGTTATCGCAGAGGAACAATCAAAGCTAGTCTTCCTAGAGGAGCTCTATTCGAAGGGCGCTCCCGGCCCGTCGCTCGTGGCGTCGACGACCGAAATAAGAGCGAGGCCCGATTCTCACGTTGATTTCTCTTCCATCCAGCTTTTGGACGACCTGGCCACTCACGTTTCGAACAGGACCGTCGAGACAGCGAGCGACTCTAGGGTCACCGTCAGCTCTCTCTCACTCGGCGCCTCTGTCTCTCGATCTAGGATGAACTTCCTTCTGAACGGCCGAGGGTCGTTCGCTGAAGGGTTCGAGATATTCTTTACCAATGCGAAGCAGAGGTACGACTTCGAGACCAACCTAATTCACAACGCCCCCGACTCGACCGGCTCCACCCAGGCCAGGGGGGTACTCAAGGGTGAGTCCCAGTCGATTTTCAAGGGGATGATCAAAATAGTCAACGCGGCCAAGAACGCGAAGTCGTACCTGGCGCATCACGCCATGATACTCGAAAGCACGGCGAAGTCTGACGGCGTCCCAAGTCTCGAGATAGACAACAACGAGGTCAGGGCCACCCATTCTGCGTCGGTTGCCCAGGTAGACGAGGAGCAGCTCTTCTATCTCATGGCCAGGGGCCTCTCCGCGGACGAAGCGAAGAAGACGATCGTCCTCGGTTTCTTTGAGCCAGTCCTGTCAAGGGTCCCCATTGAGCAGACAAGGGAGGGCGCCAGGTTCATGATAGAGGGCAAGTGGCAAGGCGAGAAGAGGCGGTTAATCGACAGGGAAGCGCTCCTCGCAGCCACGGGGGAGGTCACTCCCGAGGTGAGGGAGACTGAGGACATCTTCGAACGGCATTACAAGTACAGGTAGAGGCCCATGGGGAGCTTCATCCCTGCCCTGAAAATCGTCGAGCTGTCTGAGGGCGAGATGACGACTGTGGACCTCGCCGGCTCGCACATACTTCTTGCGAAACTCGGAGGCGAGGTTTCTGCCGTGAGCGGGACCTGCACCCATCAGGAGGCGGACTTGGGGATAGGGTTCATCATAGAGGACAGAGTGGTCTGCCCGCTTCACCTCTCGCAATTCAACTTGAAGACAGGAGAAGTCATGAACCCGCCTGCGTCGGTCCCGCTACGGCGTTTCAATATTAAAATAGAAGACGGCACG
>DASPOK010000007.1:0-16510 GCA_035626075.1 Nitrososphaerales archaeon | reverse complement strand
AGGGTTCCGACGTCATCGCCCTCAACCATGGGGGGAAACCACTCCTTGTCAATTTGCTGAACATAGTTAGTAGCATCGCGGGGGGCGAGCCCTTTCCTGATTTTCTCCGCCCTGGCTCTGAGTGCAGAGGCGAGCTTCTTCGCTTCGCCATCGGTAAGAAGATCGGTGGCGGACCCGCTTTGAGGGAGGGTCACACCTTCTTCGGTTGCGATGTGACGAATCCAACTCCAATAGAGGTACGACAATGAACGCGAGCTACCATTCTTCGCCTTGGCGAGGAGACTCAAGATGACCCTTCTATACCACAGCAGAGCACCGGTCCTTATAACGCCCCTCCCTGCGAAGCCAGTTTAGTCCAGCGCCCGTCAGATGACCCACTCTTCTCTTTCCACGTCCCTGCTTTCAAACCCGATCTTGGAGACACGATACGGGATTCCCCCGTAGAGCAGCGCCTCTTCTTCTTCGCGATACACCGAGTTCACTATCCTTCCGAGGGAATCTCCCTTCATGATTCCGCTTCCACTGTCTCCCCCCACAACGATGAGGTTCCGTTTTCTGAAGACGAACGGGAGGCTGTCAAGTGTGTTGTAGGCATACAGGCCGGCCCACATCGCCTTGATCCTTGAGTCTCTGAACTCGGGGAAATAGGAGGAAAGAACGGGATAGACACTCCTTTCGTAGTAGTCTTTCTCGGCTGTGTAACTTTCGAGGTCGTGCCCAGGCAAGTCGATGAACGGGCGTACCACTTCATCCTCGCACGCCACCCAGAAAACGTTCTCCTCGCTGACCGGTTTGAAATGGACGCCAGCCTTGGGCAGGATGACGAGAGGCAGGAGGCCGAGGGCGTTAAACCCGCCTGTATGCAATAGCCTTTCGAGCTTGCTTTCCCTCGCCTGAATGCTGAACAGCTGTCTCTTCTTCGATTTCACATGGCCGTCTACCCCAATGGGTTCCAGTAGTTCGTTCTCCCACGCGCCTCCCGCGACCACGACTGTTCGTGCGCTCAGCATACCATCGCCCCTGCCCTTGACGGAGACTCCTTCGATTTCGAAGTCCTGCCAGACGAAAGGCTCGCCCTCAATGCCCAGCCTCTTCGAAGGTCCTACGACAAGCGAAGCCGCTTCGGTATTGAAGGCGAACTTCCCACCTGCCTTAACGAACTCGCCGGCGTAGAACCTCACCAGCTTGTCAGGGTCGAGTCGGCCGCATTTCGGCCCGAAAACTCCGCCAGCGATTGATGGGAGCTCCATCAGCGAGGCTTCGTCGTCCGACTCGAACTCCGTTACCATACTGGGGAGAAGGCGCCTGAGCTCCTCTCTCCCGTGCCTGATGACCTCAATCCCGTTCTTCTCCATCCCCCTCAGGAACGGTTCGCTTCTCGAAAGCTGCCCTTCATCCATTAGCCAGAGGTAGCCGATCTTCTGGAGGCCTATGTCCGACTTCTCCTTTTCTTGCACATGAGTATAGAAGTCGATGGAGCTATTCGCCAAGGTCTGGTTGTCCGAAGAGGAGAAGGTATTCCTGAACATGGCGTTGCTTCTTCCCGTGTTTCCCTGGCCCGGAGCGCCGTATCTGTCTACTACCAGGATCCGTTTCTGTGGATTGTTCCTCTGCAGATGATACGCTGAAGCGACCCCCATGATCCCAGCTCCAACTATGATTATGTCGTACTGGGCCGCCACGAAACCGATTCGCCGAGTCTGCTTTCTTAATTCTTTTCGCTGGCTGACTTGCCGACGACCCAGAGTTCGGCACAGATTCCTGCCCCTCTCTTCGCCCTCTTGAACCCCGGTCAGCTTGTTCGCGTGACCCTTGCTAATGCCGTCCTTTGGGTAATCCTCTACAATCTTCCGGTTTTCCTAATTACGCCAATTGTCAAGCGAGCACCGTTCACTCCGCATTCTGCCGGCTTCGCAAAACGACATAAAGCGCACCGGCTAACCGAACAGACTCTTGTCCCGGGTGATTGGCCACATCGACCTAGACTACTTCTACGCCCAGGTCGAGGAAGTGGAGGACCCTTCGCTCAAGGGAAGACCTGTCGTAGTATGCGTCTTCTCAGGAAGGACCGAGGACAGCGGTGTCGTAAGCACGGCCAACTACATGGCGAGGGAGCTGGGGGTGCACTCGGGGATACCAATCATCCTTGCCAAAAAGAAGCTCGAAGGGAGGGACGCCGCCGTGATCAAAATGGACCACGAGAAGTACGAAGTAGTCTCCAGCAGGATAATGGACGACCTCGAGCAGAAGGTGGATGTGCTAGAACCGACGGGAATCGACGAAGCCTTCTTCGACCTGACCGCCTCCACCGGCGGAGACTTCGGCAAGGCCAGGAAGACGGCTGAATCAATCAAGGAGTCTCTGCTCAAGGCTGAACACCTCACCTGCTCGGTGGGGCTAGGGAGGAGCAAGGTCGTCGCCAAACTCGGTTCTGACATGTCAAAGCCCGGGGGACTGGCCGTGATTCTCCCAGAGGCCACGGAGTCCTTCCTCGACCCGCTTCCGGTGGCTAAGCTCTATGGCATCGGTCCGAAGACCGCTTCAGTGCTCGACGAGATAGGGATCAAGACCGTAGGGGAGCTCGCCCGGCGGAGCCCATCTGAGCTCGAGAAGAACTTCGGAAAGAAATCCGCGGCATACCTGCTTGCCGCGGCCACGGGCACCGACGCAGACCCAGTGGTCGCCGGCCTCGAACCCACCCAGTTCAGCCGCATAGTGACGCTGAAGCGCGACACCAGGGACCCTCGCGAGGCCCTCGAGCAGCTTTCCAAGGGAATCGAACACGTTCACGACAAGCTGACTTCGTCTTCGAACTCCTTCAGAACCATCACAGCAATTGTCGTCCTCGGCGACCTGTCGACGAAAACGAAGAGCAGAAGCTTCGAGACCCCTGTCAACGATTTGGCAACCATCAGAGACACTGCCATGACCCTATTCAAAGAGCTGAGCGGAAGCGTCCGCAAAGACTTCCGGAGGGTGGGGATTCGCGTCGGTGGCCTGGTCAGCGTTGAAGACCAGACTTCGCTGTCGGAATTTCTGCACCCTACGAGATGAGAGCATGAACGAGCAGAGAGAGTCACTTCGGAAAGGGCTACCCGAGTTCGAGAAATATGGGTCGAAGCTTGACAGGGCCATAGACACGGTCCTCTCCGGTGGGGTCAAGGAGTCCCTGTTCCTTCCAAGCCAAAGGAAGGTTGTTACCGTGGTGGGGAGGCTGGGGGACGAGTTCATCGACCCCGAGAAACCCTATTGTTCCTGCAGCAACTTCTTCTTCCGAGTCCTCACGGGAAGAGAAGAGATCTGCTACCATCTTCTCAGCTACAAGGTGGCGACCAAGCTTGGTAGGGTTGACGTGTTGGAGTTCAGTGACGAAGAGTATGGCCCATACCTCGTGGCAACCATCAGGGACGTCTTCGAAGTCCTTCGCAAGAGCGGCGGCTAGGAATGTGATGAGAGCCGCGGGCGAGACTTCCGTGCCCGTCGCAATTCGATCTCGCGACCCCCTGCTCTCCTTGTTTGGCATACAAGGCAGGTGCTCTAACCAGGCTGAGCTACCGCGGCACGGCCTGCTCGCACCAAACTCGGTTTATCACCTTTGTTCCGACGATATGCCTTAAACCAATCCCGCACGAGCTCTACAACATGGAATACCGCCGGCTTGGGCGAACGAACGAAAAGATCTCCACCATAGGCATGGGAACCTGGAGGATGGGAACGCACGGCACCTCCCAGGAGCGGGCGGGCCAGGCCGGGGTCCTGAGGAGGGGGATTGAACTTGGCATCAACCTCATCGACACCGCTGAAATCTATGCTACCGGGAGGTCAGAAGAGGTCGTAGGAGAGGCAATCAAAGATGTCCGCAAAGACGTCTTCATCGCCACGAAGGTAGCCCCAGGCCACCTCCGCTACGACGATGTCATCAGGGCCTGCAAGGGGAGCCTCCGCCGGCTCGGCACATCATACGTCGACCTTTACCAGGTGCACTGGCCAGACCCCAGCGTCCCTATCAGGGAGACCATGGCCGCGATGGAGAAGCTCGTAGACGACGGTGTTGTCAGGTACGTCGGGGTCAGCAACTTCAGCGTCGGGGAGACCGAAGAGGCGAGGGCCTCGCTGGCAAGGAACGAAATCGTCTCCAACCAAGTCGAGTACTCTCTTGAGGATAGGCGCGCCGAGCGCGACGTTCTGCCCTACTGCGCGAAGGAAGAAATCACTCTTATCGCGTACAGCCCTCTCGCCAGAGGAAGAATTGCTGACTCGGTGCCCAAGGCAATCCTCCAGAAGTACAGCATGACGCCGGCTCAGGTGATGCTGAACTGGGTGACGCGCCACGAGCAGGTGGTTGCAATCCCGAAGGCAGCCAGCATTCCCCACCTACAAGAGAATGCCGAGTCGGTCTCTGTCAGGTTCGATCCTGCCGAATATGCTAGGATAGCGACCGGCTAGGCCTACTCGGTAGGGAGAGGAAACAAGCAGTCCGAGCAGCAGCAGTACGACATCTCCAGGCCACTGTTTTGGTTCAAGGCGTTGTCGCACCAAATGCACCGGCTGGGCGCACCGATTCCTTGCAACACCACTAAAACGGGCCGTTCCGATATATAAACGACGACAAAAGGCTATCCTGACTTCTGCGTTTAACGAATCATTTCGTTATGTGGTGCATACGTACTAAGTCCTTCTCGAACTGCTTGAGGTTCGCCGGAATCTTGGCGGTGATCGAGTCCTTGAGCGCCAGCCCCTTGTCCCTCTTCGTCTTCCACACCTGTGCATTGAACTCCATTATGCTCTGACTTACCTTCTCACTCACGTCGAACCTCTCTGCCTTGGGAAAAGTCTCCAGATGGATGCTCCGCGTGCCGTAGAGCCTCCTCCAGGTGTAGTCGGTCAGGTACGGGATGATTGGGGCCAGCAGCAGGAGCATGCTCTTGACCACCTTGTGCAGAGTGTACCACGCCGCTTCCTGCTCCGCCTGGGTCGCCCCGTCCCCATAGGCCCTCCCTTTCGCCATCTCTAGGTAGTTGGAGGCGAAGACGTTCCACAGGAACTCCCTCACCTTGGTCGACACCGTGAACACATCGAAACGCTCGTAGGCCGCCACGCAATCCTGGGTCAGCTTCCCGAGCTCATTGAGCATCCACTTGTCGGTCCAGGTGAGTTCTGCGTTCTCGGGCACAGGGAAGGAGCTGATGAACCTGCATGTGTTCCAGAGCTTTGTCAGGAACTTCCCCGTTCCTGCTATTCTCTCCTCGCTGAACCTGAAGTCGTAGCCCAGGCCCGCTTCGGACGCACCCCAGAACCTGAAGGCGTCTGCTCCGAACTTCGCGAGGATGGGCTCCGGGTCGATGAAGTTGCCGAGGCTCTTCCTCATGGCCCGTCCCTGGGAGTCCTGCCCAAGCCCGCCTATCCAGGCATGCCTGAACGGCTCCCTCCCCGTGAGCTGATAGCACTTGAGCAGGGTGTAGTAGAGCCAAGTCCTCACGATGTCCTTGCCCTGTACCCTGATGGTCGCAGGATAGGTCGTGCTGTAGAATTTGTTGTTCTTCATGTACTTCGAGATATAGAGCGGCGAAAGGCTTGAGTCCATCCAGGTGTCGAAGGTCCTTGTCTCCCCCACGAACTTCATATTCCCGCATTTCTTGCATTTCTTGAACGGTGCCTCATCCCTCCAGGGCCTGTAGTAGACCCCGGGCTTCGGCAGGTGAGGGGTGCTGCACTTGCTGCAGTACCAGACGGGAATCTCCGTGGAGTAGTACCTGCGCCTAGAGATCGGGTAGTCTGTCGTCAGCACGTCAATCCAGTCGAGGAGTATCTGGCGGTGCATGTCGGGATGGAACTCTATCTTCTTGGCAAGCTTCTTGAGGGCGGGCTTGAAGTCAAGCTGCTTGAGATAATATTCCTCCATCGGGATGATTTCGATGGGTGTCTTGCTCCGCTCACAGAGCGGAGTCCTGTGTTGAATCTGTTCCACCTTGGTGGCCACCCCCATCTCTTGCAGGTCCTGAATCACCTGGGATCTGGCGTCCTTGATGGGGACCCCTGCGTACTTCCCGACCGCTGCCGTCATCTTCCCGTCCATGTCCACGGCGACGATTTCCTTTAACTTGAATTCCCTGAACAGCATGACATCGTTGTAGTCCCCGTAACTGCACACCATGACCACGCCACTCCCGAACTTTGGGTCCACGCTCTTGTGCCCGCTGATTGGAACCTCCCTGTCGTAAATCGGGACGATGGCCGTTTTGCCGACCAGCTTTCTGTATCTTCCATCGGCCGGGTTTACAACCAGCATCTGGCACGCGGCCAGGAGTTCCGGCCTGGTGGTGGCCACGGACAGTTCGGTCTTGCTCCCCTTCACCTTGAACGTGTTCGTGACCAGGAAGGTGGGCAACTCCTCGTACTCAATCTCCGCGTCGGCTATGGTGGTGTTGCAGTCCACGCAGTAGTTGTTGGGCCGGTTCGCGAGGTATACCAGCCCCTTCTTCCAGAGCTCGATGAAGGACCACTGTGTGAGTGTCCTGTACTCCTCCGAGTCCGTCCTGTACTTGTTGTAGTAGTCCCCCGAAATCCCTAGGGTCTTCATGAGGCCCACCATGTATGCCTCCAGGTCGTCGAGGGCGTGCTTGCAGAGGTTGATGAACTCCTCTCTGGGCGTCTTCCTCATCTGCACCCTGTACTTCCTCTCGGCGAAAATCTCCACGGGGAGGCCGTTCCTGTCTATCCCCACGGGGTAGAGCACCCTCAGCCCCCTCATTCTGGCCGACCTGGCCATCATGTCAATCTGGGTGTACTGGGTCAGGGCCCCTGGGTGCCAAGGCTTCCCTGAGGGGTATGGGGGCGGGGTGTCCATGACGAAGTTACGATTTTTGTTGTTTGAGGGCTTAAACTCAAAGATTCTTCGTTCTGTGTCCCATACCTGTCTCATCTCGGCCTCTAGCTTAGGGTCCCATGAAGTGGCCTCAAGCTTCGCCGAGAACTGGGGCTGCAAACGAATACAGGCTGTCCCATGAGAGAGTATATGAAGGTGAACCACGCGAGACGACCGTTTTCGGGTTTTGGGTCCCCAAGACGATGTTTCGCCGGGTCGCCCTGTCAACTGCCTTCAGCAGAGGATAGCCGAGCACGCCGATAGCCAGGATCTCACTCCCCAGAAACTCGGCCCAGCCCACCCAGACAGGGACCCCTGGCGCGGCCGCCCAGGCCACCAGATAGCTCCCGACGATTAATGTGACAGAGGCTATCTCGATGACTACAGCCAGAACCCACCCCCCACGGAATTTCCTCCTCGTGACCGCCCAGGCAAGGGTCGCAGCTACGAAGTTCGCGACTGGCCCTCCGACGATGTCTACTATCCCTATGGGGCTACCGAGGAGGTTCCCAATGAAGCACCCTATTGTCACCCCCGCTATCGCAGGAAGGCCGAAGAGAACAGACAGGGGAAGGAGGGCGTCAACCACCCTGACCTGCAGCGGGCCGAAGCTTGTGACGGCGAAATAGAAAACGTATGCCCCGTAGAGGGCCGCCAGCAGGGCCGTAAGCGCGACGCTACGCGTATTCCACGTTTTCTTTTTGTTCATTTCCTCCCACACCGGGGTTTGTAGGGCGGAACGGGTGGAGGGCACCTACCCGCCTGTTCAGACACTTCATTCTCGACGATTTAAGTCGTTACCTATACGACCCTTCCAGCTCGGTCCTATCATCATCCGTCATCCTCCAGCCCACAGACCCGATGTTTTCCATGACGTGGGCCTTGCTCGAAGCTCTGGGGATGGGGAACACGTTCTCCTGAGATAGCAGCCAGTTGAGCGCAACCTGGGGAGGAGTCTTGCCATACTTCTGTCCGATTCTCGCCAGCGTCCCGCCCGCTGTGAGCTTTCCGTGGCCGAGCGGGAAATACGCCAGAAGTACCATCTTCTGCTCCCTGCAATAGGGCATGATTTCCTTCTCCATCCGTCTATCAGCGAGGTGGTAGGGCATCTGGGTCGATGCCAGGCGGTATTTCTTCAGAGCACCGTTGGCCTCCATCATCTGCTTCAGAGAGAAGTTCGATACGCCGATGTACCTGACTAGGCCTCGGTCCACCATCTCCTCCATCGCCGACATGGTCTCCCTGATCGGCACGAAAGGGCTCGGCTGGTGGACTTGGTAGAGGTCAACGTAATCGAGCTTCAGCTTCCTGAGGCTCCTTTGGAGCGATTTCACCAGGGCGTCATGCCGCAGATGCAGGAGCATCACCTTGGTGGCAATGAACAGGTCTTCTCTGGGGAACCGCTCGATTGCCCTGGCGACCAGAGGTTCCGAGTTGTAGATCTCGGCTGTGTCTATCAGGCGGATGCCGCCATCGAGCCCCGCCTTCAGAGCTGCCACCTTGTCCTCGGCTCCCCCGGTTCTCCCCATCCTGGCCTTCATGATCCATGGAAAGTCGTAGTAGGTGCCCAGCCCGAGCGAAGTCACTTGCTTTCCAGTCCAGCCGAAGGATTTGCTTTCCATAATCGCACATCCGGTTGCTACGAGGCACCCCTCCCTTTGGGGGCTGAATCGGACGCCAGGACCTCCTTGGGGAGAAGCCAGTAGATGTCTGGATGCTCGGTCTTCAGGGTCGAGAAAGTGGGCGGGAGCAGGCCGTTCCTCCGGGCCCTTCGTACATTGTATTCGACGAAACGTCTCAGGGCGCTGGACTCCCCCGCCACAGCCACGAAGGCTCTGATCTTCTCAATGGCTGTCTCGTCGTCGAGCTTCTTGACGTTGACAAGGTAGGGGGCGAGCACGAGCCAGACCAGCCTGTGGCGCCCGTCAGAGACGGGGTGAGCAAGCAGGTCCTCGACGTACAGATACCCTTTGTTGGTCCTCGGCTTCGGCGAAGGCACGTACTGTAGCACGTCGGTCTTCACCCCCAAAAGCTGCTTGGGGAAGGGGGCCCTCCGCAGGTTCCTGACTCCCTCGGCGACGGCCGCAAGCGCGCAGTCCCCGAAGAGGTCGTTGAGCATATTGTCGCTCAGGGCGACCACCCCTTTGTCGAGGTCGTGCCTCGCCAGCTTCCACTCGGGGTTCTTTGCCAGCTCGTACTTGGAGACCAGCGCAAGGTAACTCTCGAAGGGCATGGAGTAGCTCGCCCTACCGGTTCCGATGTCAACTACCTGTGGAGTAACACCAAAGCACTCGGACATGGTGGTGACCTTGGTCCTCGGCTCTTCTCTTACGAAGAACTCCTTCGCCCTCTCTGCCTCCTTCTTGGAGAACCTCGACGCCAGGACTGTGTCCTGGCTTGCCACAAGCGCGGCCGCAAAGAAGCTCGAGAACTCCACCAGCTCCGAGATGCTGGGCTCGTACTTCGCCCTCCCCAGGGTGCTTAGTAGCCTGCTTTCTGTCTGCCCAATCACGTCCCTGCTGGCCAGCCCTTCCTCGACTGGTATGGCCTCGAAGAACTTCCTCGACCGAGGCGCGAAGGGGTACCTGAGCTCCAAGTCAGACAGCAACGGCCCGCCGTACGGCATTTCCCTCTACCAAGCGTCCTAGCCCTTTAAGGCCCTTCTTAGCCTTCTTTGGCTGTCGACACTATCGAGAGTACATCCCTGTCTCTGAGCACGTAGTTGGTCGGGAGATGGAGCCCAGTTCTGACATCGATGGCATAGAGAAGGCCCTTGACGAGGTCCGTGTGCACGTCCCTGGCCAGGTCCTCCACGGTTGACCCGCTCGGGAGGAGGTAGACGTCCGGAAGGACGCGTCCGTTCTTGTCGGCCAGCTTCTGGGGGTCGGACACTGGGTACACGGCGTTCTCCTTGAGGAGCTTGAAGATCACAGAGTTGAGGGCGAACTGCACCCCCGTCCTCAGGTACTCGCCGAAGACCTTCCGCCTGATGTATGCTAGTGCGCTCTTCTGGGCGTCGTTCAGGTCCTGGGGTTTGAGTATCTCGAACCTCTCTTCACCGGGGACGTACTTGATGAGCCCTTTGGCCTCTGCCCTCCTCAGGGTGAGCTCTGCCTCTCCACTGGTCGGCACTACTATGAGTCCTTTGTACTTCTCACGGAGCCTCTGGAAGTTCTCCGCGGCGAAGGGGAGGTCCATCTTGTTGGCAATCAGGAGGGTGGGCTTCGAGTACTCACGCAGCGACCAGCAGAAGTTCTCGATTTCCTTTTCGTTCCAGGAGTCGAAAGGCCTATCCTCGAGAAGTGCTTCCTTCATTGCCAGGAGCACGTGTTCCTTCCTCACCCCAATGCCATGCATGACCTCCTCTACAGCGCTAGGAATCCCGTAGCCCGGCATCTTCGAAAGCTTTGAAATCTTGGGGAGGTTCTGGTTGAAGAGCTTCGTGTACCAAAGGACAAGCTCGAGCTCCACATCTGCGAAGTCTGCCATGGGGTCGCCGGTCCCGGGCTCGGAGATTTTTCCGTCCTTGTCCACGCTCCCTGATGCGTCGACGACGTGCAGCAGTGCATCTGACTGAGCGGCGACGCTCAGGAACTGGTTCCCCAGTCCCTTTCCCATCCACGCTCCTTTGATTAGCCCCGGCAGGTCGGTCACTTCCACGGGGATGAATCGCCAGCCGTCCTCGCACTTCGAGTTCGTGGGGGTGTCCACCACTCCGAACTCCTTGTGGACGCACAGGGTGACTACGTTCGCAACTCCCGTCTCAGGCGCCTTGGTGGTGAAGGGGTAGTTGGAGACCTCACCCGAAAGGAGGGTCATGGAATTGAATAGCGTCGTCTTGCCCGCGTTAGTCTTGCCGATTAAACCAATTCTGATAGGCATTCGAAACCGCCGTCGCCCGAGTTGCACTTACCTGATAAAAACCATTGCGCGCCCCGGTGGCCTCATGGGGAGGGGGCCGAGCGCCAGGCCCTCACGGCTTCGTACCAGAACGCCGCTGCGGCGCAAGCAAGAACGACAGTGAACCACGCTAGGACTGGCACCAGGCTGAAGTATGGATAACCCACCAACGTCAGGTATCCGGCGAACACCGTGAATATCACCGCGTAGAAGATGAACCTGGGTACTATCAGCGTACCAAGCCGGAGGAAGTCCCTCATCACGTCCACCTTCACCTCCCCTGCCACCTCGTACTCCCCGTTGTTTTCCGAGACGAGCCCAAGCTCCTTGAGCTTGTTGAGGTGGTACTGCGCGAGCGAGGGGTTCGACATGAGCAACGCCCTCTGGACCTCCCTCACGCCCACCTTCCGCTTCTTCAGGGCGTATACGTAGACCCTGAGGGTGTTCCCCTTCAACTCGGCGTCAACCACCCCGGGGGTCTTCCTCCCTGCCGGCGAAGCCTTCACCGGTTCCTGTTTGGCTGGTTCGCTCACGTGCGACTCTGGTTACCGCGTTCGGGACTGACGTTCAAAAAGATTGGTTGGCGGCGACGCGCGGGATTCGTCATAAATGGCATCCTTCCCACTCGTGCTTGAAGGTCGGGTCAAGACCCCGCCCGCCTGAGACGCTCAACCTGTAGACGGCCGCGGTGTCCTAGGGTCTGTACCTCAGGATGGCGGCGACTCCGCCGAAGCTCTTGAACATGCTCCCCTCCTCGGTCCCGGAAGAGATCACTTCGACCTTCGACCCCACCTGGAACGCCATCTCTTCGAGCACGTCCACCAAGTCTCGCTCAGTCACTTCGTATTCGGTCCCTCCACATTGGGTACAGGGCGTGGAGCCCATCTCCTGCCTCACCTGGATTTTCTTCACAGCTTGGATTGTCTCCATCTTCACGGTCCCACACTTCTTACATCTGGCGTCGAGCCTCACCATGTCCAGGTCGTCGGAGACGAGGACGATGTCGGCGCTCGCCTTCTGGAGGGCCTCGATGACCCTGGGGAGTCCGTAAACCGCCAGCCCTCCCTGCTTGTTGACCTCAAAGAGGAACTTCTGGACCAGCCGCTTTTCCTCCACCAACCTTACGTCCTTCAGTATGTCACCTGCCTTCTCGACGAGCTCCCTGACCCCTTCCCTCCCGGAGTAGCCGAGGTCGAGGACGGCTATGACTTTCTTCTGGAGCTCATAGTGGAGGTATCCTCCCTTCAGGAACTCGTCCTTGGTGGGCCCAGGACCTCCGACTATCACCCCAGTGACTTTGTTGCTGTCCATGAAGACGCGGGTGACGTGCTCCGCCACCCTGTTGAAGTAGTAGGTCATCTCCATCTCCCTGCCCCTCTCATACCTCCTCGCTGACTGGCCCCCCTTCCTAGTCTTCCCGGAGATGCCCGAAGTCATGACATCGACGACCTCCAACCTGTCCCCGCTGAGTATCCCCAGCCCCGCCTCACTCGAGTCTATGGAAAGAATCCCGTAGACCTTCTCCTCTCTCAGCATGTCCCTGAGCCATTCGACGTGAAAGTGGTCGTCGCACTGGTACAGGTACTGGGTCACGGGCTTTGGCGGCGCTATTTCGTACACGTTGACGACCTCGCTCCCGGGCCCGTTGGTTGGTAGGGCGCCGGAGAAAATCACCAGCCCGGTGTCTGGCGCAGTCCTGTAGAGCTTGAGCCTTTGCATCGTCCTGGTAAGTGCATCTTGGACGTGATTCCTCGTCGTATCCGATTTTATGTTCCCGGCGGTCCCCCACTCCTCCCTGAGGTTTGCAATCGCTTCGTGGATTGGCTTTTTGGGAGGTATGTACAGGGAGACGAGTTCGGTCCCCCGCCCCTCCTTATTGCTGAGCTCGGAGATGAGCTTCCTTACTTTGTAGAGCCTAACAGAGTCTGTCTTCGACAATGGATGGCTACCTCTACGTCAGGCCTGAGAATCAACCGAACCAGAGGCAGCGGACATGAGAATACTCGAAATCTTCCTCACCCCATTTATAAAACCTATCACTCTATGAACCGCCTCACGCGAGGATTTGAGAAGATGAAGGCAGTGCTCAGAATAGGTGGGTCGGTCCTAGGTTCACCACCGTCGGCCAAGGTGGTCAACGCCTACGCCGACGTGATTTCTGACCTCAACCACGAGGGGCACTCGATAGCTGTTGTAGTGGGTGGCGGTCAGGTCTCCCGCGATTACATCAAATCCGCATCAGAGATGGGCCTGTCACCCTACCAGCAGGACACAGTGGCCATTCACGCTTCAAGGCTCAACGCGCGCCTGGTGGCCATGAAGCTCGGCGGTGTGAGCAGTGTCCCCACTTCTATAGATGGCATGCTCCAGCGGCTCGCTAGGAACAGGGTCGCCGTCATGGGAGGCCTCAAGCCAGGAATAACCACAGATACTGTGGCCGCGCTTGTGGCACAGAGATGGAGGGCTGACATTCTCGTGAAGGCTTCAGACCAGAACGGAATCTACACCGAGGACCCGAGGAGGAACAAGAAGGCAAAGAAGCTCGACAAGATCACCTACGAGAAGATGAAGCAGATTCTCGGCGGCTCCCACCGCCCGGGCATCCACAGCATCGTTGACCCAGTGGCGGTAGACCAGCTCATGGAGTCCAGGGTCAGGCTGGTGGTGCTCAACGGCGCCGACGCGAGGGGAGTCATCAAGGCCGTCCACGGCGAGAAGATAGGCACGCTCGTCAGTTGAAAGGAGCAGGAGTGAAAAACAACCGGAAATGGTCCCGGCTGTAGTCTATATCTCCCTGGTCGCCTCGATCTTGGTGGCCTTCTGGTCATCCCTCGTGGAGGCGACGTACCTCACGCTGCGCCCCTTCTCTCTCAGCTCATCCATAGGGAGCGGCTCGACAAAGGCGGCCACCGCGCTCGAGATAGTCAGCGAGAAGACGAGGCTCGTCAGTGTCACCACGTTCATTGACACCATCTCGAACGTGGTTCTCGCCACTTCCATAGGGCTTATCCTCTCCGACTTCTTCGGCCCCATGGGATGGGTGTACAGCGCCGTAGGAGGGTCATTCGTGATTATGACTCTGCTCTACCTGCTCCCCAAGGCCATAGGGATCGAGAACGCCCTGAGAATGTCAATCACTCTAGCCCCCTCCACGAAGATGCTGATGGCCGTGCTTTCGCCCCTCGCAGTACCCCTGACCAACTTCGCACGGTGGCTGTCAGAGGGCTTAGTGGGGAAGCCTGGGTACAGGGAAGTGGACCTGGCAGCCGAGTTCGAGGACGTCGTCTCCATGCTCGAAAAGGGAGGCCACATCGAGCCTGACGCAGGGAGGCTTCTGAGGACTGCTCTTGCGTCGTCAAAGACAACGGCTGCTGACGCGACCACCCCGGTCGAGGACATATCGTCCATCGACAGCGAATCCTCCGTCTTCGAAGCGCTGAAGGCGATGGGGCAGACGAACCATCCGCGAATGCCTGTCTATGATGCCAAGAGGAAGACGTACATCGGGGCGGTAACGTCGAGCACCATCTCACGGGCTGCATCGAGAGACCACATGGACTACGGAATTCGTGAGTACATGATCCAGCCCGCGCGGGTCTCCAAGGACGACAGCCTCCCAACTGTCATCGACAAGATGCAGGACGCTGGAACCACCATCGCTTTCGTCTTCGACGATAGCAAGATACTGGGTATGGTTACCCTCTCTGACATCCTCGAGCGTCTGCTGGGAGTTAAGGTCTAGAGCTCTTTTCCGGTAGAATATTCTCTGCAGCTGAGGGGGCCGGGCCCGCCTGTTTTTGTTCCTGTTGTCACTGTGACCGAAGCGTCTTTCTGGGAACCGCCAAGGCGTTGAGCTCGTCAAAACCTATGGCCCCTTCGACGAGAGAGTCATAGGTCCCTTCCTCAAGCACTTCTCTCGACGCGCGTTTCAGAAGCCCCATGGCAGCGTAGGAGGCGCTGGGTCCAAAACTCACCCTGGCGACTCCGAGCCGTTTCAGTTCGGACACGGGCGGAAGCCCCCTCCTCACCATGACGTTGACGGGGAAATCCAAGGCCTCGACGAACTTCGAAATCGACTTCGCATCTGTCAAACCCATCGGGTAGACACAGTCAGCACCAACGTCCCTGTATGCCTCGGCCCTTCTGATGGCCTCCGCCAGCTTCGCGTCGTCATCCCCTGCGCCAAACCTCAGCGCGTCGGTCCGCGCGTTGATTACGTATGGGACCTTCAGTGACTTCCTGAGTTCGACGAGCCTCCGCAGCCTCGACACCTGTTTCTCGACCGGGAGAAGCTTCTTGGTGCTGTGGATGAAGTCCTCGATGTTTATCCCCACCGCCCCTGCCTTCACGACAGCTCCAACGCTCTTGGCGACGCCCTCAGGACTGTCGCCGAACCCGCCAACAACATCTGCGCTCAGGGGGACAGAAAGAGCACCGGCGATTCTCTTGATGGCCGCAACGAACTCGCTGGTCGGGATGTCTTCGCCGTCGGGGTATCCCAGGGACACCATCATACCTGCGCTCGAAGTGGCAACGGCAGGGAAACCCTCATCTTCGAACACCCGGGCGCTCGGGACGTCCCACGCGTTGGGGAGGACCAGCACCCGCCTTCTGTCGTGGAGCCTGCGGAACTCCTCCGCTTTCGCTGCCTGCAAGCTCATGGCCGTCGTGTAGACACCTTTTGCTGTGATAAGCCTTCTTCCATCACGCGTAGCTTCCCAGAATCTGCCGCAGAGCCTGCAGAGGCACGGCCCCGTTCCCCAGCAGGGCATCATGGAACTTTCGCACGTCGAACCTCTTGCCCAGTCTCGCCTCCGCGTCCCGCCGCAACCCAATCATCTCCAGCTGCCCGGTCTTGTAGGCCAGGGCCTGCCCCGGCCACGTGATGTACCTGTCAACCTCGTTGATTATGTTGTTCCTGGCCAGGGCCGTGTTGTCTAGCATAAAGCTGATTGCTTGTTCTCTGGTCCACCCCATGGCGTGCATGCCCGTGTCGACGACCAAACGACAGGCCCTCCAGGCGTCGTAGGAAAGGATGCCAATTCTGTCCAGGTCCGAAGAGTACAACCCCATCTCCTCGGCCAGGCGTTCCGCGTACAGCCCCCACCCTTCGACGAAAGCCGTTACTCCGCTGTTCTTCCTGAACTCTGGAATCCCTTCGAGCTCCTGAGCGATGGCAATCTGCAGGTGATGCCCCGGGACGGATTCGTGGTATGCAAGAGCCTCAGCTTCGTACCTGGGTCTGGTCTCTGGTTCGGAGGTGTTGATGTAATATCGTCCTGGCCTTGAGCCGTCGGTCGCCGGAGGGCGGTAGTATGCAATCGTAGAATGCTTCTCCTCGTGCTCCTCCATCGTCACGACTTCGCACGGTGTCTTGGGGAGCCGTCCAAACCACTTCGGGATTGCGGCGTTGGCCCTTGCCAGGGCCGACTCTGCCTTGGCTGCGACCTCGTCTCTGCTGGAGAAGTATAGCGAAGGGTCCATCCTCAGGCGCTTGAGAATGTCCTTCAGCCGATTAATACCAAAGACCCTCCCTCCCAGCTCTTCCATCTCTCTGTTGATTCTTGCGACCTCCCTGAGCCCAGTCTGGTGGACCTCCTCGGGGGTGAGGCTCAACGAGGTGTGGACCCGTATCAGCTTGACATACGCTTCCGCCCCTCCCGCAATGTGCATTATGCCGGGTTTCTCCTGGGGTCTCGCCACCGGGAGTAACTGGGACTTGAGGAACTCGAGATACCGCTCGAA
>DASPOK010000006.1:0-8977 GCA_035626075.1 Nitrososphaerales archaeon | reverse complement strand
CGCCATCGGCAAGGAGGGAGCGTCCGTCAAGAAGATCGAGAGGGCTGTGAGGAGGCCGGTCGAAGTCGTTGAATGGGCGGACGACATCGAGGGGCTCGTCAAGAATTCCTTGGGAGCGAAGTTCGTCCAGGAAGTAAGGGTGAGCGAAAGGCTCGATGGCACAAAGGGGGTGGTCGTCGTAGTCGACTCCCGAAAGAAGGGGGCCGTCCTGGGGCTCGGGGGGAAGAACGCCGAGAAGGTCAGAATCCTGGCCAAGCGCTACTTCGACATTAGCAACGTCCAGATAACTAGTGAACTTTGAAAGCTCTAAATACGATGAGAGAAGGCGGCGTCTGAAGCATGTCGGGTTCACCACGCGGGGAGTTCGCGGCGAGGCAGGTCTCGCTCAAGCGCCAGCGGCTCCGCTGGTCCAACAAGTGGTACAAGAGGCGCAAGCTCGGCCTGGACTACAAGGCAGACCCCCTTGAAGGGTCGCCACAGGCAAGAGGCATTGTCCTCGAGAAGGTGGGCGTGGAGTCCAAGCAGCCAAACTCTGCGATTCGTAAGTGCGTTCGTTGTCAAATCGTGAAGAACGGGAAGCAGGTCACGGCGTTCCTCCCCGGTGACGGCGCCCTCAATTTCGTCGACGAGCACGACGAAGTCATGCTGCAGGGAATAGGGGGTTCAATGAAGCGGGCCATGGGGGACATCCCTGGTGTCCGCTGGACAGTGTTCAAAGTCAACGGCGTTTCGCTCAACGAGCTTGTCTACGGCCGAAAGGAGAAGCCGAGGAGATAGGCATGAGCAGGCAGTCGCTCGAGTACCCGAACCTCCTTCTGTGGGAGAGATGGGACATGACGGCCGTCAAGGTTACCGACCCCGGCCTGCAGAATGTGATCAATCTCAAGCCGATGCTCATCCCTCACTCGGGAGGCCGCCATGAGCACAAGAAGTTCGCCAAGACGAAGGTGAACCTCGTCGAGAGACTGGTGAACGAGACCTCCCATTTCGGCAAGAAGTACGCCAAGAATACCGGGCGAATGGGAGGAAAGAAGCAAAAGTCGATGAACATCGTCAAGACCGCCTTCGCAATCATCGAGCTCAGGACCGGGCAGAACCCGGTGCAGCAGCTCGTGAAGGCGATAGAGAACGCCTCCCCCAACGAGGACACCACGCGTCTCAGCTACGGAGGAGTGGTCTATCATCAGTCAGTCGACATCTCGCCGGTGCGAAGGGTCGACCTGGCGCTTCGGTTCATCTCGGAAGGAGTCAGGGAGGCCGCGTTCGGGTCCCCGCGGACAGTCGAACAAGTCCTGGCGGATGAGATAATCCTAGCGGCCGCCGGAGATGCAAGCAGCTACGCCGTCAAGAAGAAGAACGAACAGGAGCGCGTCGCTATGGCGTCCCGCTAGACTCCTGACCGCCGGCTTCTTCCTCCCTCTTCATGGCCATCCCCCTCAGCTCGTTCTCAGTCTCAGGCGGCTCCGCAACCATGGCCGCCGGGTTCGAAAGGAAGAGCCGGGTGAGCTGAAGCACCTTCGGCGCCCTGAACTTCTGTAGCCTGTGAGACATCCGGAAGTCTTGCTTGGGGTCTCGTGCAACCGTGTCTAGGACCTCGAGGCGGGACGTTCCTATGGCGTCCCTCAGGACGTAGCCAGCCTTGAGCTGGGTCACCATGTCGTCCTCGGCGTAGATGATCAGCGTGGGCTTTCTGAGCTTCCGGAGCCTGGGCAGCTGTTCCTTGTCGTAGGCGCTCGCTACGAGTACCAACGATATCACGCTCTCTGGCCACTCAAGGGCGAACTCCAACGCTACCTGTCCCCCCCATCCACTACCCATCAAGCTTAGACGCGCAATTCCCAGCTTGTCAACGAAGTCTCTGAGCATATGCGCCTGGGCGCCGTAGTCAGGGGTCTCCGTCGGCCTGGTCGACCTCCCGAACCCCAGAAGGTCAGGTGCGAGGAGCCTGTGGGAGTCCCCAAGCGCTAGGAGGGGCTCCCAGACCCGCCATGACTCTCCGGGCTCGCTGCCATGCAGTAGGAGCAGAGGTTCCTGGCTCCCCACCGAGGCGAAGTTAATAGTGAATTCCCCCACGACGATCTCTTTCTCAGCCAGTTCCAACTGGATGACGTTTCGCGAATCTCTTTTCAAAGGTTTTGCTTGCACTCTTCCACAACACCCACTCGCCCAGGGCGTGCGGTATTTCCCACATCACCGCGGGGCTCATGGACCTCCTAGGTGGGAATGTACCTCTGCTAGCTCCGCCCTTGGCACGAGTCCCGTCTCGCAGGTCACTGAGGTTCGATGGTGGCCGGAGGTTTGGATGATATCGAGTAGGCCACCGACACGACCCCGTTCACCTCGTTAGTTATTCTGCCTGAAATTTGCTCCAGAACCCTGGGCTCCAGCCTTGCCCAGTCGGCTGTCATGGCGTCCACTGACTCCACAACCCTCACAGTCACCTGGTAACCGAGCCTCCTCTCGTCCCCCAATACGCCCGTCACCTTGTCGTCCCCGACGTAGGCGAAAGCCTGCCAGACCTTCGAGTAAAGCCCCGCTTCTTCGAGAACATCTTCCACCACCTTGCTTGCCTCCCTGCACACTCTCAGCTTCTCCTTCGTGACTTCTCCGACGACCCTGACGGCCAGCCCAGGACCCGGGAAAGGGTGCCTCTCCACCACGCTTCTTGGTAGCCCCATGAGAACCCCCAGCTCCCTGACCTCATCCTTGTAGAGCTCGCGCAGAGGCTCGACCACCTTCATCGATAGCTCGGTGGGGAGTCCACCCACATTATGGTGGGTCTTGATTACTGATGAAGGCCCTGTCGACCGGCCGCTCTCGATTACGTCGGGGTAGAGTGTCCCCTGAGCAAGGTACTCGAAAGGACCTTCCCTGGCTGCAAACTCTTCGAAAACGTCCGCAAAGAGCTTGCCCACCTTCCGACGTTTCTCCTCCGGGTCTGAAACCCCCGCAAGCGCCCCGAGGAACCTCTGGGATGCATCAACAAACGATACTTGGATTCCTAGGTCCCTTCCCAGGTAAGTTCTGACTCGCTTGGCCTCGCCGGCACGGAGCAGCCCGGTGTCGATGAATACGCTCGTCAGCCTTTCGCCTATGGCCCTCTGGAGGAGTGCTGCTGTGACCGACGAATCCACCCCTCCGGAGACGGCGCAGAGCACCTTCCCGTCTATCTTGGACAGACGCTCGAGCGATCCTCGAAGAAAGCCCTGCATGTCCCAGTTCTTGCTCGCCCTGCATATCCGGAAGACGAAGTTCGAAAGCAGCGCCTGGCCGTTCTCCGTATGGGAGACCTCAGGATGGAACTGCACCCCGTACTGCTGCGCCCCCAAGAGCTTCACGGCCGCATAGGGGGAGCCCTCGCTCGAGGCGAGCACCCGCATTGACCCGGGGAGCCTTGTCGCCGAGTCCGAGTGGCTCATCCAGCAGACGAGCCTGTCGCTCCCAAGCCCTTCGAAGATTCCCTCTCTTTCCAGGACCTTGATGCTTGCTCTCCCGTATTCCCTCTGCTCCCCCCTCCGGACCTCTCCGCCATGGGCCTTCACCATCAACTGGTAGCCATAGCAGATTCCTAGCAGCGGCAGCCGTCCCTCGAATATTTTCGGGTCCGCCCTTGGGGCACCTTCGGAATAGACGCTCGCGGGTCCTCCTGAAAGGATGACCCCTGCGACCCCCATGCTTTCGAGCCTCTCCCGGGTCGTCTCGTGGGGGAGTAGCGCGGAGTATACTCCAAGGGCCCTCACCCTTCTGCATATCAGGTGGGCGTACTGCCCTCCGAAGTCCAGGACCGCAATGCCGCCGGCGAGGTCCGGCTCCAAGCTGGCTTACCTTTTTACCTCGAAGGAGTGTGCTCCGAGCTCTCCCGCCCCCGCTGCGCTCACTGACCCGAAGGACGCCTTCCTCCACATGTCTTGGACACTCCTGGCACCCGCGTAGCCGAAGGCCGCCCTGAGCCCGTTCGCCATGTTCTCAAGGACCCCCTCCGTCTTACCCACGCAGGGGACGTACTCCTCCACCCCTTCGTCGAGCCCCTTTGCGGGGAGGCTGTACCTGTCAAGAGCGAACCTTACCCTGCGTGCCGCTGCGCTCGCCATCCCCCTGTGTGTCTTGAACTTCCTCCCCCCGCGGACGACTATCTGGCTCGGAGCCTCCTCCGTCCCCGCAAGCAGAGAGCCAAGCATGGCGCTGGAGGCGCCCGCAGCGAACGCAAGCGCCGCATCACCGGGACCCCTTACTCCTCCGTCGGCCACGACGGGGATGTCCAGCTTCCTCTGGGCAAGGGCGCTGGCGACCTCGGCCACGGCATAAAGGGTTGGGGCTCCAACCCTCGTCACCTCCGACGTGATGCATGTGGAACCTGACCCTATCCCTGCCCTGAACCCCTCCACTCTGGGGAGTTCGTCTACGGCGTCGAAGACCGCCTCTTGGCTCCCCACATTTCCGACGACGAAGTCGCAGGCGATCTGGGGAAGAAGCCGCCGGGTCGCCCCCATCACCCTCGAGTTGTGGAAGTGGGCGACGTCGGCTACGAGAAAATCTGCGACCCTGTCGAGGGCCCTGCTCCTCTCGGCGTCGAGGGGGGAGATCGAGGCGCCCACCAGGGGCCTTCCCTTTTCGTCGATGCTAAGAGTCTCCACCCTCGCTCCCTTCACTTTCTTCACCTGCTCCACCTGGTCTTCGATTCTCATGTTGCGGTGTATCACCCCTGCCCCGCCCCACTTAGCCATCTCGAGGGCGAGCCTCCACTCCGTGACGGAGTCCATGGGCGACGACACCAACGGCAACTTGACCTTGATGTTCTTCGTCAGTCTCGACGAAAGGTCGATGGCGTTGGGTTCGACTTCGCTCCTCCCAGGAAGCAGGATGAAGTCGCGGAAGGTGAAAACATCCTTCGCGCTGTTCAGTTTCGAGAGAAAGCTACCTGGCAAGACCCCCACCTTGCCGAAATAGGGATTCTCCTTAGGTATTTCAAGGCTCGCCCCTGTCTCGTCTTGTTGACCCCCTGGCGGCTCCGTGCGTGCAGACTTGGTCTCCATAATCGTTAATTAACCTAAGAATCGCTTTTTGGAACTGGGACATGTCACAGGACCCCGGGTCCACCTTCGGAAGTCTTCTAGCAGGGTGCATAAGCGACGAGTATCCAGAGCCCGAAAAGAGGGCCGTCCTCGAAGGAGTCGCCTTCGTGCTTCTGGGGGCGGCAAGCAGCGTCGCCACCACCTACCTTCTGTCCCTTGCCGGCATACTGCTCTAAATTTCTCCACCAAGCCGTGGTTCTATCGACTCGCCAGACCCTTCATCTGGCCGAGTCAATTTCCATCCATCCGCCAGGAGGATTGGAGTCGTCGTCTCGTTCCTCCACTATCGCGCTCTTGTCCAGCTAAGTTAACAGAAATGTAAAGGAATACTACCTTCCCCGCATTTACCGACCTCGACAGTGATATTCATCATCGAAACAGCATGGGAAGAAAACTCGTACTGGTCGGATTCTGGCTCCTGGGGTACACCCTCGGCTTCTTCGCCTGGCTCGTTAGAGCCCCGGTGATCGCATTCTTCGAGAACTTCGGGATCAGCGCGGACTTGGCCGGGGCGCTCATAACGGGCCTAGCCGGGTCCATGATGATGCTCGTGGGCGTAATCCTCTGGAGCTACCTGTCATCGAGCTAAGTCCTATAGGGGCTTACACCTAGAAAGTAGAGGCGCGGGGCTCGACGCGTCTCACGCCCCCGCTTTACCCCAATTTTCATCCGAAGCGAAACCGGCATTTCCGGCAGCAGCTACCCCATCAGCCGCTAGATCCGAAAAGGAGGTCCTCGACTGGGCCAATCAACAACCCCTAAAGAGACAGCGCTGCAGGTTTCACGCGAGCCCCAGGAACCTGCGAAGAGCTCAAGAAGTAGCAGTCCTTCATCTGGTTATGTCCTAGGCTGGTCATCGCATCGCCTTTCCAGTGCCGTTGATCAACTTGTAGAGCCCGTAGATTACAACGAGGGGTCCCACCAGTGGTACTACTGCACTCAAGACCGGCCCAAGGAGAAGGGCGGCGGCCGCCGCACCCAGGTTGCCCGCATCGTACTTGTCTCCAAGCTTGACAATGCCATAGATTATCCCCACGAAGCCAACAAAGGCGGGGGCAAGCCCTACCAGCAGAATCGCGAAGACAATGGGGATGCCAGACAAGACAGCACCGGAAACGCTCGAGGGCGCAAGCGTGAGGTACACCATCTCGATCACTATGACCGATATCCCGGCCACTGCCACCATCGAAAGTCTTGCACAGTTCCGGAACGTCGAATCGACCTTGCTCATCATGCCGTAGCCACGTGTCGCGCAGAGTGTCGCTACTAGTTGAAAGATGGCCCCAGTAGCCAAAATCAGACTGACATAGGTTCCCGACGAAGCGACTTCTCCCTCCACCCCCCTGCACCACGGGGGAGCAAGCGGCCCTGAGCAATACTGCTCAAGGATAGCCGAAGGGGGATGAGGAGCAAACACGAATTCGATAGCAACAATAACTGTCCCCACGAATATCCACTTTCCGAACCAGCCAATCTGCCCCAACGAATCCCGTTCTAAGGCCCGTGCATCTGGGGAGAGTTCACCTGAGACTCTCGACTGGTCTGTCTGACTGGGGACACTCATGAGAATTGACAAGTCTTGGGATTTGTTACAGGCCATATTAACCAACCGCGGGTCCACCCCAGCGAGAACCATGACGACCGAAGAGCGACCAATCCAACCAACAGACGGTCAGCCTGCCGTAAATCAAACGCCCAGTGACCTAGGCCTGGAAGGAGTCCACGGTGCGTACGAAGCTAATCCTCACGGCCGAGTAGGAGTAAAGGCGGGGGCGAAGCTCGAAGCGTCCGCATCCTGCTCCTCTCCCCCCGGATATCTCCCGCAGTAAGCCACTCTGCTAACGGACTGACGAGGCACTACCTCGGGAAGCGACTCCACTCTAGTGGAGCTCGACTGGCTGCGCAGGCATGGTGTCAGGCTCCACGACCACGGCGGTTCCGTAGGCGAGAACCTCCGTCATCGACCCTCCCATCTCCGACGTGTCAAAGCCCACGGATACGACAGCGTTCGCCCCAAGGCTCTTTGCATGATCGGCCAGCCGTTGAAGGGCCTGGTGGCGCACCTGTTCGAGCAACTGCGTGTACACCCTGATCTCCCCGCCCCCCCAGGCCCGGAAGAAGGCCCATATGTTCTGCCCCAGCCCTCGGGACCTCACGATTAACCCGAAGGTCGCGCCAATGACACGAGTCACATGGTACCCTGACACGAAAGGCGTCGTCACGATGATAATTTCAGACGGGGGCTTGAACGGTTCCAGCGATGCGGAGGGCTCCATCACGCGGTTGCCGACTCGTTCGAGGGACCCTCTTACATAAACAATCTGACAGGAATCCTGCTCCGGTGCGGCCCGCCTGGCATCATCTCCAAGATTCCCTCAAGTGCGCCAGTAGTCATCGCACCTCTTGCCCGTCCGTTACATGTGCGCCTGTCCGAAATCCACCTCGCTAACCTTATATACGCTCAGAGGCGGTCAAGTTATTGTAACGAGAGACGTAGCATGGCGAATAAGGCTCACCTCAACCTGATAATAACGGGGCACGTGGACCACGGCAAGAGCACGTCCATGGGCCACTTCCTCTTCGACCTCGGTGTCGTCGACCAGAGGATGATCGAAGAGTTCGCGAAGGAGTCCGAGAAGACGGGCGCAGGCGACTCTTTCAAGTATGCTTGGGTCCTTGACCAGCTGAAGGACGAGAGGGAGAGGGGTGTCACCATCGACCTCGCCTTCCAGAAGTTCGAGACACCGAAGTACTTCTACACGCTGATCGACGCCCCAGGCCACCGCGACTTCATCAAGAACATGATCACGGGCGCCTCCGAGGCTGACGCCGCCGTGCTCGTGGTTTCGGCCAAGAAGGGGGAGGAGGATGTCGCCATCGGCGCCGGAGGCCAGGCCAGGGAGCACGCCTTCCTTCTTAGAACCCTCGGTGTGACTCAGATCGTGGTCTGCATCAACAAGATGGACGACCAGACCGTGAAGTACTCCGAGCAGAGGTACAACGAGGCGAAGCAGGACATCGAGAACCTGCTGAAGACCGTGGGCTACAACGTCTCGAAGATCAATTTCATCCCTGTCTCCGGGTGGACAGGCGAGAACTTGGTGAAAGGGTCCACAAACATGCCCTGGTACAAGGGGCCGACGCTCCTCCAGACGCTCGACAGCTTCGTCGAGCCGCCGAAGCCCATCGACAAGCCGCTAAGGCTCCCTGTGCAGGACGTCTACACCATCACAGGCGTGGGCACTGTCCCTGTTGGGAGGGTCGAGACCGGCAAGATCAAGGTAGGGGACACGGTCGTCATCATGCCAGAGGGGCTGTCGGCCGAGGTGAAGTCCATCGAGACTCACCACACGCAGATGCAGGAGGCCATGGCCGGGGACAACATAGGGTTCAACCTGAGGGGTGTCTCCAAGGGTGAGTTCCGAAGAGGCTCGGTCCTGGGGCCGCCCAGCAACCCGCCCACCATCGCGAAGGAGTTCAGGGCCCAAATCATAGTGGTCTACCACCCGACTGCCATAGCAGCAGGGTACACCCCTGTGCTCCACCTCGCAACAAGCCAGACCGCCGCCACCATCAGCGAGCTCGTGGCGAAGATCGACCCGAGGACGGGTCAGGCCACCGAGGAGAAGCCGAAGACCCTCAAGACCGGGGACTCCGCAATAGTCAAGATCACGCCACTGCGACCGCTTGTGGCCGAGACGTTCAAGGAGTACCCTGAACTTGGAAGATTTGCGCTTAGGGATTCAGGCAGTACAGTAGCCGCAGGGATCATCCAGGAAGTTACACAGAAGGGCTCAGTCGAGAAGAAAGTCGCTGCCAAGGCATGAGCTTCCTGGGCTTACACTTTCCGTCCAAGCGTAGGCCAAAGAAGGGACAAGGTGGCTAGGTTCTGGGCCAGTTCATCA
>DASPOK010000005.1:0-17629 GCA_035626075.1 Nitrososphaerales archaeon | reverse complement strand
GGCTTCCTATGACAACTCGAAGGCGACTTTGACCGAAGCCGAGGAATTCATCAAGGGATCAATCTAGAATTCGACAAGCGGGTGTGGGGCTGTGAGCTTCACCACCTTGATGTAGTGAAAGCCAGGTTCATCAGTCCTCTTCACGTAGGTGGTCTCGGTTATCTTGTCGTATGAGTATCTCAGGAATCCGGAGGGCTCCTCCTTGACGCGCGTGTAGAAGAATATTGATGCCTCCTCGTAGTCGTCGATTCGGGCGAAGGTGCCGACTACCCACTCCCCCCTTTCCTTGAAGGCGAAGAGGGGAAGCGGAGGCTCCTCGAAGAGGGTCTTGTATGCGCCAACTTTCACAAGGCTTGGGATGTTCTCGACTTCTATCGACATGAACTTGTCCCGGAACCCGCTCTTCTCGTCCAACGATTTCGGCATCTTCTGTACCCTGATCACGGGAGCGTAGAGGTAGGAAGCGTTGCTGGCCGAGTTCACCAGCTGCACCTCCTCCCCTTCTCCCGTTATTCGATAAGCCAGGAACTCGTCCACTTGCCCGTTATCGTAATAGTAGAATATCGGCGTGCCCATGAAAAGGTCAGCTTGAGCAGCTATCCTCGTCGACTTTCCCTGCTTGAAGGCGAAAAGCGGGAAGGGAGCCCTCTCGAGAGCGCACGAAAGCCTTCCGAGGTCGACCAACGACTCGAGACCGACGTAGCAGGCGCCTCCTATCTTCTGCTCTTCCTTCTTGGGCAACTCTCGGCAGCCGTCCGCATGTTAGTTATAAATCTCTGCGACCGAAAACCAAGGCACTTGCTAGGCATTCCTCGAGCGCGGGCATCTCCATGAGCGAGTGGAGAGACGAGACGGCCTCCGATCTGGCAGACGCAAACCGGAGGCTCGAGTCGGTCCTGAAATCCGTTTCGGGGGAGCCAACGGCCGACCAAATCCAATCGGTCTGGACGGCCTACCTCGAGGTCGAGAAGAGCATCGCTTTCATCAAGTTCGATCTGGGGGAAGAGAGCCCTGGTAGGTTCGTCAAACTGAAGGCCTACTCGGTCCCCGACGAGAGACAAGCTCTGCAGTTCGCCTCGAGGAACCTAAAGAAGGGGGGCGAGGATTTCGCCCTCGGAGATTTCGGCCAGGCGCTGAGGGACCTCCGCGAATGCAGAAACTACTTGAGAGAGCTCCTCCGAGAGAAACGTCTCAAGAGGGCGAGAAAGGCTCGCTCTGATTAGTCTTCTTCCCCTGCCTTCTTCTTCTTGGCCCGGGGCTTCTTCGGCGCTGCCTTCTTTGGCTTCGCCGCCTTCGGCTCTTCCGTCGGTTCCTCCTTTGTGGGCGCCGGGGCCACCGCTTCGGGCGACTCGGGCTCGGCCTTCACTTCCTCGACCTTCTTTTCTGGGCCCTTCTTCTTTTCCTCTTCCTTTTCCTCGCCCACCTCTATTTCCTGAATCGTGAGCTCCTTGCCCGCGACGAACACCCTGTATTTTTCTCTGACCCCTTTCATGTATAGAAAACGCTTGATGTAGGTCTTGACATGGCGCGGCTTCACTCCTTCCCTTACGCTTTCGTCCTCAATCTCCATGGAGTCCCCAGCCAGCGAGGGCTTAGCCCCGACTCGAGGCTCCAAGAATGTCGCGAGCTCGTCCCCCTTGTCCTTGAGCGTCCCCAGGGCTACTTTCAATCCGGTCTGCCCATCTGCGGGTTCTGTTATATCTGTTCCCTTACTTGCCGTATCGTCGCTTTCGCTTCTGATACGTCCTGACTGCCCTAAGTAGGTCGATGAACCTAAACGCGGGCCAGAACACGTCGACAAATACTAGCTCCGAATATGCCCCTTGCCAGAGCAGGAAACCGCTCATCCTCTCCTCTCCGGAGGTTCTGATTATGAGGTCCGGCTCTTGGTTGGGGAGGTAGGCGGTGTAGAGCCGGGTCGAAACCGTTTCTTCAGAAATCGAGTCCGGGTCCAACCTGCCGCTCTTGGCGTCCTGTGCAACCGACCTCACGACGTCCGTGATTTCAGCCCTCCCTCCGTAGGCGACTGCTATGTTGAGGTAATGTTCCTGATAATCACTGGTCTTCTTCTCGATGGCTTCCAACAGGTCCACGATTGAATTCGGGAGGAGGTCCAGATGGCCTATCGCCCTAACATTCACCTTGTACCTGACGATTCTCTCATCGTTGAGTAGTCGCCTCAACCTGGCTTCTATTAGCTCGAAGAGCTCCTTCAGCTCCTCCTGGGTCCTGTCCAGGTTCTCGGTTGACAGGACGTAGAGTGTGACTGTCTTGATTCCGAGCTCGTGGCACCAATCGAGTAGCTCCTCGGCTCGGTTTGCTCCCTCCTGGTGCCCGAGCCCCTGAGAAACCCCCTGGAACTGGGCCCACCTTCTGTTCCCGTCTAGGATTATGCCTATGTGACTAGGAATCTCCTCAGCCTCGACCTGGGTCTTCAGCCTCCTTTCGTAGATCCTGTAGGCCCCCAGGTACCTAAGAGCTGACTCTAGCATGTGCTACACGTCTTCGGCAGCGACCCTGGTACGCACCCGCGGATAGATTGTCGTGGTAAGGGCGAAGATGGCTGCGAGCCCTATGAGTACGTATGATATCAAGAGGAAAGACGACTCGGCGGTCCCTCTCACAAGGAAGTCGGAGAAGGTGCGAAAGGGGAAGTAGAGAATCGCGAGCATAACGAGTACGAACCCGTCCCTACGCCATCTCGCGCTGTCCCTGGCGATGTGTGAAAGTAGTGCACCTGTCGCATAGATGGCTATGCCGCCCCAGATAAGGGTGAGGCTTCCGCCGATTAAGTATCCTGCCAGTTGGGCCCCGTACGAGAGTATGGCCGACGGGTTCGAGACGATCTGGGTCACCGCAGTCGTGTCGGTCATCATCAAGTTGTATCCTGTTAAGATTCCCGCCAGCACTACGAGACCCGCTGCCATCATGGAGAAGAGGCGGATGTAACCAGTCGGCCCTCTTTGCAGGAGACCGGCCACTGTCCTGTCGATGCTGAAACCTCTTACCAGAAAGGCTCCGCCAAGTATCAGCAGGGTCGCCAGCTCGGCCTCGAACACCCTGCCAGCGACTATGAGGATGCCGGCCAGGACAAAGATCAGCCCCGGCACCCCCAGAGCGTACCTAGAGTAGTGGGGGTCGAAGACAAGCATCCTGAGGTACCTGCCCAGTACTTCGTAGGTCTCCTCTACTGTCTGGCTGTGCTTCACCGCTATCCTCTGGACAGAGACTATGGGCTTCAGGCTCTGGATTATCGGTATCACCTGTTCGTCCTCGCCGCCGTCTGAGACCAGAATCACCCCTGCAAAGTCTGACTCTGCCAGTACCTTCGCGACCTGCTTCCCCAGGCGCCTGTCTGCCTCGAATCCCCTGTTCGTCTCGCCGCAGACTATCGCGACCTCGCATGGTGTCTTGGACCGGGCCAGCTCGTCGTACTTTCTCACAGCGGCAAAGATTGCGTTCGCATCGGCCTCTTCCGGGTCCGCCAGTGCCAGCTTCGTCGCCGCCGCCAGAGCATGGTCTCTGCCGACAACAGGGGACTCCACCTTGGCTTTGACCCCCAGGTCGTCGTCCCTATCGACGCACAGTACCAAGTACCGCTGCGGCGCTTCGGAGTCCGCCATTCGTTTGAGAGCTTTCTCCTTTGATTATTAAGCCTAGAGCTGGAAACGCGTATCCGTTCTAAGAATCCTCGATATCCTTAAGGAACAACTCCATATTTGTCATCGCGAGAGGCCTTGCTCAAAGATCGTCCCTGGACGAAATTCGAAGATAAGGAGAGAGCCCGGTCCGGAGCTTCCGAGAATCCTCCTGAAATGAAGCCGCTGTATGCTGTTCTTTCGGATTCTGCGAGGAAGTACCCCAATAACATCGCTATCCATTACCAGGGAAGAGACTTCACCTTCGCAGAGGTGGATGACATCTCTTCCAGGTTCGCAGGTGCGCTCTTGTCCCTTGGCGTGAAGCGCGGGGACAGGGTGGCGATCATCCTCGGCAACGTTCCTCAGTACGTCTTCGCCTTCTTCGGAACGCTGAAGGTCGGGGCCATCGTAGTGAACAACAACCCCCTCTACAAAGAGAAGGAGCTCGAACACCAGCTGAACGACGCGGGTGCGGAAGTGGTCGTTGTGTCCAACTCAGTCGTCAAGGGACGAGACCTATTCGAAAGCGTAGCTGGATGCAGGGGAAGGACGCAGCTTAAGCACGTGATAACCACGGGCATGGTAGACTATGGCCCGGCGGTCAAGCGGAGCCTTGCTGGGCTCGCAGGGGTCAAGAAAGTCAGCCGGCCCGATACTGTTGATTTCGCGGAACAGGTCGGGTCCAGTCAGCCGATTCCGAAGCCTGCCGAAGTGAACCCTGTCGAGGACGTGGCGGTGCTCCAGTACACAGGAGGGACCACTGGGGTCTCCAAAGGCGCCATGCTCACTCACTACAACCTCTACTCCAATGCAGTGCGGACGGCGGGATACCTGCCTGTAAAACCAGATGACGTTGCGCTTGCAGTGCTACCCCTCTTTCACATCTACGGACTCACTACATCGATGACAGCACCATTCTATGCGGGTTCACAGATAGTCTTACTCCCGACCTTCCACGTCGAGGAGGTGATGAAGACGATCCAGCAGAGAAAGGTGACGGTCTTCTGTGGAGTGCCTTCCATGTACATCGCGGTCAACAGCCACCCCAAGGCAAAGGACTTCAACCTCAGGTCCATCAGAGGGTGCATGTCGGGAGGTTCCGCTCTGCCCGTAGCCGTACGGAAGAAATTCATCGAACTAACAGGTGGGAACCTCGTCGAAGGGTACGGGCTGTCCGAGACCAGCCCGGTAACGCACTGCAACCCTCTCAGCGAAGGGGGTGTGAGAGACGGCTCGATCGGGATACCGTATCCCGATACCGATGCCAAGATCGTCGACCTCGACAACCCGTTCGTGTCCCTCCCCGTTGGCCAGGCGGGGGAGCTCGCAATCAGTGGCCCTCAGGTCATGAAGGGCTACTGGAACAACCAGGCCGAGACTGCCGCCGTGCTGCACGACGGCTGGTTCCTCACAGGAGACATTGCGAGGATGGACGAGGACGGCTACTTCTACGTAGTCGACAGGAAGAAGGACATGGTCAACGTCGGAGGGATGAAGGTCTATCCCAGAGATGTCGAAGAAGTACTGTTCCAGCACCCAGGGGTCAAGGAGGCTGCTGTCATCGGCGTCCCCGACGAGTTCAGCGGCGAGGTGGTGAAGGCCTTCGTGGTTCCGAAGGATGGGGCGGGGAGCCTCACGGAGAAGGACATCATCGACTTCTGTGCCTCCAAGCTGGTGAAGTACAAGGTGCCCAGGCAGGTGGAGTTCGCCTCGGAACTCCCTAAGACCCTGATAGGTAAGGTGCTGCGCCGGAAGCTTCGGGAGCTCACACCTCAACAATCATAGAAACCGCGTTCCCCCCGCCCAGGCAGAGGGTCGCCAATCCGGTCTTCTTTCCTGTCCGCCTCAGCCCGTAGACCAGGGTCGCAAGGATTCTCGCACCGCTCGAACCTATGGGGTGTCCAAGGGCGACCGCTCCCCCCCAAACGTTGAACCGGGCTTCGTCCACCCCGAGCGCCCTCCTCACGGCGATGGAGGCTGTGGCGTAGGCTTCATTGTGCTCGAACAGGTCGATGTCATCTACCGACATTTTGGCCTTCTTCAGAAGCGCTTTGGTCGTCGGAATCGGCGCCTCCATCACGCGCGCAGGTTCCACCCCCCCTGTCCCATATGCAATGATTCTGGCGATCGGTCTGACCCCGAGCCTATCGGCGGCCTCTTCGGACGAGACGACCACCGCGGCTGCGCCGTCGCTAAGCTGGGAAGAGTTCCCTGCCGTCAGTATCCCGTCGGGCTTGAAGACCGGCTTCAGCTTCGCCAGCTTCTCGATGGTCGTGTCCCCCCTGATGCACTCATCGGTGTTGAACTCGACGACTTCCCCCTCGCGCTCCATCTTCACTGCGACCTTTTCGGCATCGAACACTCCGTCCGCGGACGCCTTTGACGCCTTTAGGTGGCTCTCGCAGGCGAACTCGTCTGCCTCCTTTCTGCCAATGCTGAACCTCTCCGCTATGTTCTCCCCTGTAATCCCCATATGGTAGTTGTGGTATGCTTCCCAGAGCCCGTCGGCTATCATGGCATCAAGCAACCTGGCATCCCCTGACTTTGTCCCCCACCTTACCCCCTTTGCGAGGTACGGGGCGTTGCTCATGCTCTCCATGCCGCCAGCGACGACAATCTCGTTGTCCCCGGCCTTGATTGATTGGGCTGCAAGCATCACCGCCTTGAGTGCGGAGCCGCACACCTTGTTCACTGTCACGGCCCCGGACGCGAATGGGATTCCTGCCTTAATCGCAGACTGTCTCGCCGGGTTCTGACCTAGGCCGGCCGATACGACGTTCCCCATTATCACTTCTTCGACCTCGCTTGCCTGAACCTTCCCTCTCCTCAGGGCCTCCTCTATCACCAGTGCCCCCAGGCTTGGTGCTGACACCCCGACCAGGCTCTTGCCGAACTTGCCGATCGGTGTCCTGCATGCTGACAGTATGACGGGCGACTGCATTGCCATTTGCTTTGGCATTTTGCGATTTTAGGCGAGTCGGAACCATGATAAGCGCTCTCCCTAAATACCGAGGGAAGGGGGCCGCTGATGAGATGGAGGCCCAAAAGAAAATCTGGATGGACGGGAAGCTTGTCGATTGGGACGACGCGAAGATACACGTACTTACCCATGGGCTGCACTACGGTATGGCAGTCTTCGAGGGCATCAGAGCTTTCTCAACCCCAGAAGGGACGGCCATCTTCAGGCTGGACGAGCACATCGAACGATTCCTCAACAGCGCGATGATTTACAGGATGGACCTCGGATACTCCGGCAAGGAGTTGACCGACGCCTGCGTCGAGCTGGTGAGGAACAACCCCGCAAAGGAGTGCTACATACGCCCCATAGCCTACACTTCCTACGGCGAAATGGGGCTGAATCCTCTGAAGAGCAAGATTTCGGTGGCAATAGCATCATGGGTGTGGGGCGCTTACCTTGGCGCTGACTCCACTGGGAGGGGGGTGAGGGCCACTATTTCGAGTTGGGTGAGAATCGATTCCCGAACGATGCCGGTGCAGGCGAAGTGCGCTGCCAACTACGCCAATTCTGCCCTGGCGAAGATGGAAGCTCTTTCAGGGGGCTACGACGAAGCGATCCTCCTGAACCCCCAGGGGATGGTCGCCGAGGGGCCCGGCGAGAACATATTCCGAGTGAAGGACAAAGTCCTCAGCACGCCCCCGGCAAGCTCTGGGATACTCAGGGGGATTACACGCGACACGGTGATACAGTTCGCCCGCGACCTCAGGATCATGTTCCGCAGAAACGATGCCACCAAGGAAGAGCTCTACACTTCTGACGAAGTCTTCTTCAGCGGCACAGCAGCCGGTATCGCAAAGGTGAGGGAGATCGACGGAAGAAGAATAGGATACAATGGGACTCCGATAACCGACAAGATCGCGAAGCTCTACGACCAGACCGTCCACGGAAAGGCGAAGCGTTACTCCAAATGGCTGACTCCGGTCAAGCCCTGAACTCCAAACGCCCCGACCCCTCAGTCGACGCAGTTTAGCAGGGGAACGGCTTTTCCAGCTGCTACTTCTTGGCGCTGGCCCTTCGGCTTGACGGCACGAAGTGTACGTCAGAGATCAAGTAGCGCGGGGGCTTTCTGAATTCGGCCTTGACCTCCATGCCGATGAATATCTCCTGCTCCTTCACTCCGTCCAGTCTCGACAGTAGAAGGCTGTCGACGCCGTCGAACTCGACCAGCGCCAGGTTGAACGGCGTCTCTTTCAGGAACTCCTCGCTGCCGAAGTAGCAGGTTGTCCAAGAGTGGACCCTCCCCTTTAGGGGAAGCTTGAACCACTTCGTTTCGCTTCCACAGCTCATACAGTGACTACGTGGCGTCGCGTACCTTGCGTGACAGTTCTTGCACTCGCTCCCTAGGAGCTCCCCTCTCGCCAGGCCTAGGAAGAACTCTGAGTCCTGGGCGTAGCTGTGGATGTACTTGATGCTGTATGGGGAGAGCACAACAAGGTCGTTGGTTCCCACCGGGTTCTGGTAGATAGCAGCCCCCGACTTCTTGACTTCTTCCATTACGTCCCTGAACCTCGTGAACTTCTTGGGCGCCAACTCAGACCTTCTCCAGAATCGTCACCGTGACAGCGCTGCCGGTGCCGGCATGGGAATGGATGAGACCGCGCTTCGCGTCCTTCACCTGGAGCCTCTCGTTTCCGAAGTGCTTCCCGATGGAGTTCTGCAGCTGCCAAAGGGCAAACACCCCCTGCATTATCCCAGTCGCGCCGACAGGATGACCGCACGCTATCAGACCACCTGAGGGGTTCACCGGGATGGTCCCCTTGTGAGGGAGCTCGAGCCCGTACTCGATTTCCTTCATGAAGGGGTGGCCTTGTTCTACGAATTCGTACCCCTCGCCATACCTGCAGAGGCCTATGTCCTCGTAGGTCTGTATCTCCGAACTAGCATACGCGTCGTGAAGCTCCACGAAGCTTATCTCTTCAAGAGGTTTCCGTATCCCTGCATTCTTGTAGGCCTCGAGCGCCGCCGTCCTGCCCGCTCTGAAGGAGTGCACTCCCGGGTACTTCAGGTCCTCGTAGTACTCCTTCGTCTCCCAGGGAAAGAGCGGGACACTCCCCTGAGGTCTGTCGGCCAGTCTCATGGTGTCTGTGCCGCAACCTACCCCCTTGATGAGCACGGGATGGTCTGTGTACTTGAACGCCGCTTCCTCTGACGCCAATATGATTACTGCCGCACCGTCGCTCATGGTGCAAACCGATGGTCTGTTGAGAGGGTGGGCAATCACCTCGCGGCCGAGGGCCCCCCTCATTGTCAGCTTCTCGGGGTACTGGGCGTAAGGATTGCTTAGCGCGTTGACATGGTTCTTCACAGAGATCATCGCCATGATACGCTTGGCTTCTTCGGTCGCCGCGTGCTGAGCCTCCAGTTCGTCCTTCACTTTGGCGAACTTCTTCCTCCTCAGGAATTCGTAGATGTGCCGCTGAACCATCAGGGCGTAATATCCGGTGTAGAAACCCCCGACGGGATAGTCGAAGTTGGTGTCCGATGCGAGGGCGATGAATTCGTTCCCCTTCCAGGTCTCGACACTAGACATGGTTTCGAAACCGGCGACAAGGCAGACATCGTTTCTCCCGCTGGCCAACGTCTCCCAGCCAGACTGTATCGCCTGACCTCCCGTCGCACCTCCCCATTCTATTCTCCTCGAATCACGGGGGTTCAAGCCCAGGAAGTCTTGCACCATGGAGGCTGCCTTGAGCTGCCTTGCGAAATGGTCTGAGAAGTATGAAATCCTACTGCTTTCAATGTCGGCCGGCTTCAGCTTCGGCACGTCCTTCATGGCATAGTCGTAGGCCCGTTTGACCATCAGCCGGAAGTCCATCTCGGAGTGTGCCTTGGCGAACTTCGTGACGCCGCCGGAGATGGCGTATACCTTTCTTGGGCCCGCCACGGCGACGACGGCGTTTTGGCGGGTATTAATTTCCTTCCACTAACGGGGCCCGGGACTTGATGGGTAGACGCAACTGCCTAGTCATGTCCGGTTTCGGTGACTCCTGGCTTCCGCGCCCACTTCTTGGCGAGTTCTATGTAGAAGTCGACCGACCCCGGGTCAGCCAGAGAGTCCCTGTTCAGAACCTTCGAAGGGTCTCCCCCTAGCAGGACCCTCTTTACTGGCACTTCGAGCTTCTTGCCGTTGAGCGTCTTCGGGATAGAGGGGACCTGTATGACTTCATCCGGGACGTACCTGGGGGAGATGTCAGACCTGATCTTCGACCTGATCCTGCCGTTCAGCTCGGCGTCAAGAGCCTTTCCCGCGGCCATGGCCACGAAGAGGATCATCTCGCCCCCCTCGCGCCTACCCTCCAGGTCAACGGCCATTGATTCGGCCACTTCTGGGAGGGACTCCACTGCCCTGTAGATTTCGCTGGTGCCAATCCTCACCCCCATCCTCTTTATGGTGGCATCGGAACGGCCTGTGATGATGCATGTCCCCCTCCTTGTGATTTCTATCCAGTCACCGTGTCTCCAGACCCCTGGGAAGACGCTGAAGTAGCTCTCCCGGTACCTGCTGCCGTCTTTGTCCCCCCAGAAGTAGAGGGGCATGCTGGGCATTGGCTCAGTAACCACAAGCTCCCCCACCTGTCCTACAACAGACTTCCCCTCCTCATCGAAAGCCTCCACCTTGGCCCCAAGGCACCTGCATTGAATCTCCCCCGAGTTGACAGGCAGCGTGGGGCATCCAGCCACGAAGGGGGTGCAGACGTCTGTCCCTCCGCTTATTGACGCCAGCCACATGTCCTCCCCGACCGCCTTGTAGACCCATTCGAACGACTCCTCGGAGAGGGGAGAACCCGTCGAACCAATCCCCCTGAGCTTCTTCAGCGTGTGCGCGGAACCAGGCTGTAGGCCCGCCTTCGCACAGGCCGAGAAGTAGGCTGCGCTGGCGCCCATGAAGGTCGTACCTGTCCTCTCCACCGAATCCCAGAGAGCGTCCATGTCGGGGAATGAGGGACTGCCGTTGTAAAGCACCATGGCCGCGCCGTGGAGGAGCCCCCCGACTATGTAGTTCCACATCATCCACCCTGTGGTCGTGAACCAGAAGAGCCGGTCGCCGGGCCGTATGTCGTTGTGGAACGAAAGCTGCTTCAGAAGCTCCATCAGGATCCCGCCGTGGCCGTGAACGATTGGCTTCGGAAGCCCGGTGGTGCCAGAGGAATAGAGGATCCAGAGCGGGTGGTCGAAGGGAAGCGATTCGTACTCCGGGGACTCCTTTCCGGCCACGCAGTCTTCCCAGGGGACTGAATTCTGAAGTTGGGCACTCTTCTCCCTTCCTCTTACGTGCACCGTCTGCACATGGCCAGGAAGAGCCGCCTTGATGGAGCCCACAGCTTCGCTCCGGTCGAACCATTTTCCGCCGTAGCTGTAGCCATCTGTCGCAATCAGGACCTTCGGCTCGATTTGACTGAATCTATCGACGACGGCAGGCACCCCGAAGTCTGGAGAACAGCACGACCAGATCGCGCCGACGCTGGCGCAGGCCAGGAAGGCAACAACCGCTTCTGGCGCGTTGGGGAGGTAGGCCGCGACTCTGTCCCCCGTTCGGACCCCCATCCTCCTCAGACTGGCTGCCAGCGCATTCGTCCTCTTCTCGAGCTCCTGCCAGGTCATCGACTTGTCCGCTCTTCTCTCGCTCTTGGCGATGATGGCGACTCCTTCCCTTCTTTCATTGAAGACCGCGTCCGCGAAGTTGAGCTCAGACCCTTCGAACCAGCGTGCACCCGGCATCTTCCTCTCAGCGAGGACTGGATAGTCAGCGTCGGACACTTCGAAGTACTTCCAGACCGCCCCCCAGAACCCCTCCAGATCCTCCACCGACCAATCCCAGAGCTCGTTGTACCCGCTGAAGGACCGGCCTCTCTTCTCCAGCCACTTCGTGAAAGCCGCGATGTTCGTCTTCCGCGCAAAGGCTGGGTCGGGTTCCCACAGTAACCTCCCGGCTGGCATGCTCGCCCGGCGAGGCAACCTGTGGTTATAAGAAAAGTTCTGCGTAGGCCCCGGCTAGGCCGTTCTGCATGGCCTTCCTGTGATTCCCCTCCCTCGCTATTTGACCGGTAGAACCACGAAAATTATCAGGTCCCAGGCCAGGTGGCTCGTGAAGCTTGCCTGGGTCCCCTTACCATAATGATATGTGAGCCCCCAGATCAAATCCGTGAAGAAGGTGCCTGCGACCCAGACCGGGTTCAGGGTCGCAATGTGTAGGCCGGCATCAATCAGCGCTACTGCGGGAGCCGCCGCGACGCCGATTGTCGCCTGAAGCCGGTGCTGGAGGACCCCCCTGAAGAATGACTCGTAGCCGGCCGAATCAAAGAACAGCAACCCCACCTGGAGGTAGAGCGGGTTCGACGGGGACGCTATCAGCGCGTAGATGGATTCCTCCGCTGCGGAGCTTATGCCGAAGGGATGAAGCGTGTCAATGGCGGCACCGCCAAGGTAGAAGATCAGGTAGAGGAGAGCGGCGGTCAGCACCCCGATGACCAAGGAGGTGGTCCGAGGCCTGCGAGCAACCCTGAGCCCTCCCAGCCCGTAGGCCGCTCCCATCATGCAAGAAGTCGAAACGAAGGTTGCGACGACGAAGTATTCATGCGGGACTAAGAAGAGGGCCAACATCGACGCGACGACTAAAGCCAGCCCCGGGATCAACCTGGGGGTTGCGGCCAACTTCCACGGGTCTGTCGTCTTCATGTTAAAGCCCTATGCCGGGGGCACGCCTTCGAAGGCCTGGGTGTCATCGTTAAAGCCAGGTCTGCAGCCGCCGTCGACCCGTGGACGCCAAGACCGCGTTCCTCTCCACCAGGCCCTGGTCATTTACTATGACCTTCTCTTCGGTCACCATGGGGACCTTGATGGCTGCCATTGCAGGACGGTTCAACCCGTTGTTCTACGCTTTCACCCTTGCTGGCATGGTGGCTTTCCACGCAGCGACCAACGTCCTGAACGATTTCTTCGACGTGAGGCATGGCGTAGACAGGGAGGGGGCCCCGACGACCAAGTACAGAGTGCATCCCGCCGCCCTCGGTCAGACGCCTCTTTCCACGATTCTGGCTTTTTCAGTCTGCCTTTACTTGGCCACCCTGGCCGCCGGAATCTACTTGGCCTTCATGAGCAGCCTTGCCATCCTGGTCGTGGTGGCCTTGGGCATTCTGGGGAGTGTCCTTTACACAGCCGACCCTGTGGTCCTCAAGGCCCACGCCCTTGGCGAGGCGACCGTCTTCGCGATGTGGGGCCTCTTGATTCCTCTGGGGTCGTTCATGGTTCAGACTGGGACCTACTCCTGGTCTCCCGTCCTGGCTTCGCTCCCCATCGGGCTGCTGGTCGCCCTGGTCCTGCTCGCGAACAACATCAGGGACGTTAGCTACGATGGGTCGGTGGGGAACAGGACCCTGGCCGTCGTTCTCGGGGCGAACAAAGCGGCGAGGGTCTACGCGGGCCTGCTCGCTGCAGCCTACGTGCTCGTCGTCGCCGGAATCCTGGTCAGGCTTTTGCCGCTCTGGTCTCTCCTGGTGTTCCTGACGGCCCCGGAGGCTCGGGGCCTCGTTCGCATGTTCGCGGGCGTCGTCCCTGACAATGCAGACCCGAGAACGGCTGCACTGGCGTTCCGGTTCTCGCTCCTCTACATGGCATCGCTCGTGGTATCAATATTCATCCCCTTGGCCTTCCCTCTCTGAGGTGCGGCTAGGCCTTCCATGCCCGTGAATCGCTTGTGGCCCTAGGCCCGGGCCAGCTCGTTCATGGCGTATTCCACGTTCCCGATTGGCATGGCTATGGGCAGGGTCACCCCTGATTTGGCATACTCCTTCAGCCTCTCGAAGGCGTGGTCTCCGTCCCCGGCGATTGTCAGGGTCTCGATGGCCTGTTCTGGAATCAATTCCTTCGCCCTGGGCACATCCCCCTTCTTCCAGGCTTCCTTCATTGGACTCAACTGCGCTTCCGAGATCCCGTAGGGGGCGAGGACCTCCGGGCGGACGACCTCTGCCAGCTGATAGACGAAGAAGTAGTAGTCTCGTACCGCGTTTGCAGCTTTGGTCGGATCCGGGTCGAGCGATGTGAGCATATACGATGCCCTCTCCACAGCCTTTCCTCTCCTCGCCTCCCCGCGCCTGACGTTTTCCACCATGCGCTCCGTTCCCCAGGCGGAGTTGACCGCAGGCGACAGGATTACTCCATCGGCAATCGTAGCGGCGAACGCCTGGGTCTTCGGGGAGAGGGAGGCGATGAATATCGGGACCCTGCCAGTCTTGAAGCCCAGAGTCAGGTTGTGCACTTGGAAGAACTCCCCTTCATAATCGACCCTGTCCCCCTGCCATACCATTTTCACGACCTGCACGTACTCCTCCAGGCGGCGGAGGGGTCTCGTCTTCTCTACAGGGAAGATTCGCTGCCCGATCAGAGGAATAGTGGGGAAGCTGCCAATGCCCAGGCCCAAGGCGACCCGCCCCCCTGAGAGTTCCTGGAGCGTTGCGAACGTCGTCGCGGTCGTCACGGGGTGGCGCGTGAACGTGTTGATGACCCCCGACCCGAGCCGTATCTTCGAAGTCGACGACGCCATCACGGAAAGGTAGGTGACGACATCTCGCTGGAAAAGGCTCTCGTGCATCCAGACAGAGTCGAACCCCAGCGATTCCGCATTGCTGGCGAGGCGGGAGGCGTCCTGCAAGCTCAGCACCGGGTTGAAACCTAGTGCGAGCTTCATGCGGTCCCCTCTCAGCCGTTTCGCTTTAAGCCTTAGACGTGCGCTTCACGACAAGAAGCCCCAGGACGTCCTCCAGGTCCCCCACCTGTTCGAGTCTCCAAAGCCTCTTCAACGCCGTCTTTGCCTCGCTTTCCCCCAGCTTTCCCCTGGCTAAGCCTAGGAACTTCTCTTCGATGTCTTTCCTTGACATCGGGTTCCACGGGTGCCCTCGGGGGATGTCGACCAGGGCGCTGGCCTTCCGTCCTCCTCTCTCCGTGACGGTTATCCTGTTGGGCATCCCTCTGTCCGGATACTTTGCCGTGAGGGCCTTGTCTTCCACGACCCTGACCTTCTTGACGAGTCGGAGAATCCTGGGGTCCCTGAGGCTCCCGTCAAAGTAGCTTGAATTGTCGACCTTTCCGTTGAGCAGCGCCACGCTCACTATGAACGGGAGGCTGTGGTCGGCGGTCTCCTTCGTCTTCGGGGTCCACTTCTCCCTGTCTTTGCCCAGAATCGTGAATCCCGCTTCATGGGTTTCTACCAGGATGGAATCGACTTCCCCGAGCTCCTTCAACTTTCTTCGCACCTCGAGCGCCGCCCATATGGCCGATTGGGCGTGGTACTCCGCAGGCCAATACTTGATGTAGGTCTCGTTGACCTTGTACCTCCCCCTCCTGCCTCCGAAAGCCTGGGTGTCGAGTTCGAACGGCCCAGATACCTGTCTGAAGAAACCCATCTCGCCCTCGAAGATGGGTGCAGGGCCAGTCATCCCTTCTCCTGCGAGGCTTGCCGCGAACACGGCGTTCCTCGCCGCGTTGGCAAAGGACGCGCCCTTCCACATGGACAGCTCCCCGGCCCGGACCTGCCTCATGGCTATGTGCCCGTTCAGTGCCATGTTGACCGAATTGGTCGCTTCCTTCAGGTTGTGTCCCATCAGCTTGGCAGCGGCCAACGCTGATGACACGAGACCGTAGTTGACATGGTCCCACCCCCTGTGCCTGATGTCGGCGGCGTCGCATAGTCTGCATTGGACCTCGTAAGCTGCCACCAGGGCCGCGATTAGCCCCTTCCCGTCTGCTTCCTCTGCCTGTGCCACTGCCAGACAGGGGGCCAGGTTGTCGCTGGGGTGCGCCGGCTCCCTCGATAGGTAGGTGTCGTTGTAATCGAAGTAGCGGACCATCAGCCCGTTGACGAATGTGGCGAGTTCGGGGGAAGTCTTCGTTGATGTCCCCAGCACGGTCGACTTCCCGTCGTGGTCAAGTGCAGACGCCGTCCTCCTCGCAATCCGTACGGGCTCCTCGTAGAAGGCTCCGATGGCGCAACCCAGTGCGTCCACGATTCTCGCCTTCATCTCGCCGACGGTCCCGGCGTCCAGTCCCTGATAATTCGTGGACAGGACGTACTGCGCCAGCCTCCCGGCTAAATCCACGCTCCGCGGCTTCGTCCCTCCACTTTTAGGAATTCTCGTCCCATCATGCGAACGATTAAATCCCCCTCAAATTCGGCGACTCCCGAGTCTCTCACCTTGGCGATATACAGCGCCGAGCACAGGCGGCTAATGGAGATGTTCTACCCGTCTGGTCACCAGGGATACTCTGACGTCCTTTCCTCTCTGGGGGAGTTCCTGGAGAACGAGGTACTGCCGCTCTCTCCTAAGCTTGACTCGGGGGAGGCTTCGATAGCGAAGCCAAGGAAGGCCCTCTTCAAGCAGGGGATATGCCAGATTGCGTTCCCAGAAGAATACGGCGGCCTGGGACTCCCCTTCTCTGTGTATTCCAACGCCGTCGAGCTCCTTGGGACTGCCGACGCCTCGATCGCACTCAGCGTGGAGATTCACAGCGCCGTAGCCGAGGGGCTTCACAGGTTCGGCAGCTCTGACCAGAAGAGGGAGTACCTCCCGCGGCTCCTTTCGGGCGAGTCACTTGCATCGTTCACGCTCACCGAGCCAGCCTCGGGGTCCGACGCGGGAACCATGGCCACCACGGCCGAGCTGAAGGGGGGCGAGTTCTCGATAAACGGTTCAAAGATATTCATCACTAACGCAGGAGAGGCTGACCTCTACATGGTCTTCGCGAAGACGAGGAAGGGGCCGTCCTGTTTCCTTGTAGAGGCGTCTTGCCCTGGGCTGAAGTTCGGCAGTGACCTGAGAAAGCTAGGCATGAGAGGCTCGAGGACTTCAGAGGTCATCTTCACCGACTGCCGAGTCCCCAAGGAGAACCTCGTGGGGGAGGAGGGGAAGGGGGCGGACTATGCAAAGGAGATTCTTCACGGGGCGAGGATAATAGTAGCGGCGATGAATGTGGGGATAGCAAGGCTCGCCTACGACAAATCAGTTGCCTACGCTCGTCAGCGCAAGGCTTTTGGTAAGACGATATCGGAGTTCCAGTTGATAAGGGAGAAAATCGCGGACATGAAGACAGATTTGAACGCCGGGCGCTTGATGTACTTTTACGCCTCCAAAATCAAGGAGCTGGGGGGGGACTACTCGTCTGAAGCTTCGCAGGCCAAGGTCTTCGCAACCGAGATGTCGGTTCGAGTCTGCGACGAGGCGATTCAGATTCACGGAGGGTACGGATATACCACGGACGAGCTCCACAGGCACTGGAGGGACGCCCGGCTTTTGACAATAGGGGAGGGAACGTCCGAGGTGCTCCGCATGCTAATAGCGCGAAGGGAGTTGGCGAGGTCCCAGTGAAGGTCGCTGTCTGCGTAAAGCACGCCGTCGACGAGGCCGAACTGAAGGTCGATTCCTCCGGAAGCCCGCTGTTCGCCGGTGCCGCAAGCAAGATGAGCACCTTCGACAAGAACGCTGTCGAGGAGGCCCTTAGACTGAAGGCCGCCCATTCCGGCGAAGTGGTGATCGTCACGGTGGGGACTGGGGACGCGAAGAAGTCCATGAAGGAGGCCCTGGCCATGGGAGCAGACAGGGGGGTGCTCGTTAACGCGGACCCCCTAAAGATGGACCCTGCACGTACTGCCGAGTTGCTGGCCGCTGCTCTCAGGAAGGCGGGCCCCTTTGATGTGGTGCTATGCTCCGAGGGTTCTTCCGACATGTACAGCGGATTGGTTCCACCGATGGTCGGGGAGATGCTTGGGCTCCCCTACGTCGGTTACGCCAAGAAAGTGGAGGTGGGCGGCCAGACGGCAAAGGTGGAGCGCGCGCTCGAGGACAGCGTCGAAGTCGTGGAAGCGCCGGTCCCATTCGTGGCTTCTGTCGTGAGCGAGATCAACGAGCCGAGGTATCCCACGCTTATCCAGATCATGCAGGCCTCGAAGAAGCCTTTGGAGGAACTGAGCCCTGACGCA
>DASPOK010000004.1:0-3563 GCA_035626075.1 Nitrososphaerales archaeon | reverse complement strand
ATAGTAGGTCTTGGGACCTTCTGCGCTATCAATACTCTCTTTCATTTTGGTCAGACAAACGCACATTTGGCCAGTTAATAAAACCTGCGTTTGGTAAAGACAAGCAAATATATACTACATGTAATTCCTTGTTTTGTGAGGGATGTTGCGGGCATTCAAGTACATCCGTGACCCCAGGGCCTTCGAACTCCTTGCCGACGAAACCAGGAGGAGAATCATCTACCTTTTGAGGGCGAAGGAGATGACTGTAAGCCAGCTCGCAGGAGACCTTCACGTCACCACCCAAGCCGTGTATCATCAGATCAGCAAGCTCCGCGAAGTAGGCCTAATCGAAATCGCTCGGGAGGAGCGGGTCGATCACTTCATCGAAACCTACTACAGGGCTGCTGCCGAGGTGTTCGAGTTTCACCACGGCGAGGCAGGCAGCGGGGAAGCCGAGAAGCACTTCCGGGAAGCTTTCGGCGCCCTCTCCAAAGTGGGCCTGAGCGTCGAAGCGGACGAGCAAGTGGTGAAGAAAGTGACCTCGCTCCACGCCGAGATGGACAAGATCGGGCTCTCGCCGGAACTGGAGGAGAGGATATCTCAGCTTGACGATGAGGCTTTCTTCACGAAGTCCAAGATGTATGAGCTCGCGCAACTGGCGCTGATGTCAGATAAGCAGTTCGACAAGCTCATCGAATCAGAGAAAGCTCTCCGCGAGCTAATGACTTCAAGTGTGAAGAAATCGGTGAAACGCTGATCCAGAAAGGCGCCAGATTACGCGGCGCCGAAGAAACCGCTCTCCATCCTAGTTTGCTCACTCAGGACTCAGACTTCATGAAATTCTGGACGGGCCAGACGATCTCGGTCTTCGGGAGCCAGTTCTCGGGGCTGGCTATCCCCTATGCGGCACAGGTGATTCTCCACGCGACCCCCTTGGAGTTCGGGATTCTTGGTAGCCTTGGGAACTTGGCATTCCTTCTCTTCTCCTTGCCTGTCGGTGTCTACGTAGACCGTCACCGGAGGAGACGCACCATGATCTACGCGGACCTCGGAAGAGCCTCGATGCTGGCCTTTGTCCCGCTGAGCGCCTTCTTAGGATTCATCAGCATGAGCCTATTCTACGTGGTTTCCTTCGTCGTGGGGCTCCTGACCGTCTTCTTCGAAATCTCCTATCAATCTCACATTCCCTCCCTGGTCAGACACTCCCAACTGGTAGAGGCCAACGGGAAGCTGGAAGCCACTAGGGCCATTTCGACGGGTGCCGGCCCCTTCATAGCAGGGATAGTCATAGGAATCGTCACCGCCCCAGTCGCATGCATAGCCGATACCCTTGGGTACCTCAGCTCAGCGGGATTCCTCTCATGGATGAGGAGAGCGGAAGCTGCTATCGAGCAGTCGACCAAGTCGACGGTCAACGACATGAGGGAAGGGCTGAGGATAGTGTTGGGCGAACGACGCCTCTGGCAGATAGCCGCATGCACTTCGACCTCGAACATGTTCTCTGGGGGGATTTTCGCCATAGCAGTCCCATACTTTGTGCAGGCTTTCGGTCTTGATTCGCTGCAGATTGGTGTTCTGTTCTCGGTCTCCGCTGTCGGCGGCGTGATGGGCGCATTGGTGGCATCGAGAATTGCGGACAGAATTGGGGTGGGGTCCTCGATTATCTTGAACGCATTCCTCTTCGGCCTCCCTTCCATCGGCTTGTACCTCGCAGCGGGGCAATTCGCTCCGGTCCCCATAGGCCTCTCCCTTTTCGTGACTGGGTTCGGGGTCGTCGTCTACAACGTCAACCAAGTCAGCTACAGGCAGGCACTCGTTCCGAAGGATCTGCAGGGAAGGATGAATGCGACAATGAGGTTCATCGTCACAGGCTCGATCCCGATAGGTGCTCTGATTGGAGGCATCCTTGGGCAGGCGTTTGGATATAGAGAAGCCGTCGGCATCTGCGTTGTGGGGCTCTCCGTGGCCTTTCTCTGGGTTTTATTCTCGCCCATCAGGCATGTGAAGGTCATGCCGACCCTGGAGGAGCAAGCCTCGCCATCAGGGCGAGCCTCATAGATTCATGCCCGTGGGGGCGAGCTTCAAGACAATGTCTGTGGTTGACTGACCCGCGCCTATTGGCCCGTGAAGCTCGGGTCGCGGTTGTCGAAGAAAGCCTTCACACCCTCCACATGATCCCTGGTTCTCCCGGCGATGTCCTGGAGGTACATCTCGTATTCGAGAGCCGACTCCATGTCGACCACTACTGCCCTGTTCAGGGCACGCTTGGTGAGCCCCATCGCCTTGGTAGGCCCCTTCGCCAGCCTCTCTGCGATCTTCCTGCTCTCTGCCCGGAACGTGCTTTCGGGAAAGACCCAGTTGACAAGGCCTAGGTTCAGCGCTTTGGCAGCATCAATCGGTTCCCCGAGGAGTCCGACCTCCATGGCCTTCCCCAGCCCTAGGATTCTGGTGAGCCAGAAGCTCGTTCCCGAGTCTGGCACGAGACCCGCTTTGATGAAAGCTTCATGGAACGTCGCCTTTTCGGATGCCGCTCTGAGGTCGCAGGCGAGCGCCAATCCTAGCCCAGCACCTGCCGTTACACCGTTTACGGCCGCGACTACTGGCTTCTCGATTTTCCTTATGTTCCGAACAATCGGGTTGTATTTTCTCTTTATCACCTCGCCCAGCAGTACTGGCTTCCCGCTCTCGATCATAGCCCTGTTGGTGTCCAGATCTTCCCCCACGGAGAAGGCTCTTCCTTCCCCTGTAAGGACCAGGCACCTGACCTGCGGTTCGTCCCCCTCCCTCAGCGCTGCAAGCAGGTCGTTTCCCATCTGTTCATTGAAAGCGTTGAGTTTGTCCGGCCTGTTTAGGGTGACCCACAGAACGCCGTTACCTAATTCTGTCTTGACTGTCCCGTACTGCATCTACTTCCCCTTGAAGACTGGCTTGCGCTTCTCCATGAATGCGTTCATCCCCTCATTCTTGTCTTCGGAAGCGAAGAGGAGATAGAAAACTTCTCTTTCGAAGTCAATTCCTTCGGTTAGCCCAATCTCGAACGCCTTGTTGACTGCCATCTTTGCGAGCCTAGTGGCAACAGGTGACTTCGAAGCTATTTCGTTGGCCACCTTCTTGGCCTCTTCTAGGTATGCTTCCTTGGGGAGAACTCTGCTCACGAGCCCCAGGGTCTTCGCCTCTTCGGCCCCGATTCTCTTCCCCGTTAGGATCATCTCCATGGCCTTTGCCTTGCCTACTGCCCTGGTCAGCCTCTGGGTCCCTCCCCCGCCGGGCATCACGCCGATGTCAATTTCGGGCTGCCCCAGCTGAGTCGTCTCGGAAGCAATGAGCACATCGAGGCTCATTGCCAGCTCCAGTCCTCCCCCGAGGACATAGCCACTGAGGGCGCCCACTATCGGCTTCGGGTAGTGGCCCAGCTTGTCCCAGAGAGAGAAGAAGTGTCCTGTCATAGTCATCTGGACTGCGGTTATCCCAGCCATTTCTTTGATATCCGCGCCCGCTGAGAACGCCCTTTCGCTCCCTGTCATTACTAGGCACCTGACCTCGTCGTCCTTCTCGAATTCTCCGAGGGCGGACACAAGCTC
>DASPOK010000003.1:0-9341 GCA_035626075.1 Nitrososphaerales archaeon | reverse complement strand
CCAACGAACCTGAACCCTCGGCGAACTAGGTCCTTGCTCATAGCCTCTGACTCTGGAGTGGCTGCCGGGATGTCACCGAGCCTCTTCCATTTGTTCACCCTTGGCCTACTTCCAACGAAGGTCCAGATGTAGGTGTCGAAGCTCCCGAACTTCCTTTGCACCTCGATGAAGGCTCTGGCGTTCTGGACTGCAGAGTTGATCTTCAGCCTGTTCCGGATGATGCCCGGGTCGTGGAGGAGCCTCCGGACGGCCCGGCCGTCGTAGCGAGCCACCTTCACCGGGTCGAACCCGTCGAAGGCTCGCCTGAAGTTCTCCCGCTTCCTGAGGATGGTCCCCCAGCTCAACCCGGCTTGGGCGCCCTCGAGTGTGAGGAATTCGAATATGGTCCTGTCATCGTGAACCGGGACCCCCCACTCCCTGTCATGGTACTCTCTGTAGAGGGGGTCCTGAAGGCTCGCCCAGTCGCATCTCTTGAGTTCACTCATTTTGAGCGCGATGAGGCCCTGCCAGCAGGGAAAAATGCGTATCTATCGGAAGGTGCCCCGCCCGCGATGTGCCAACCTGCCCAAAGTGTGGGAAGCTCATCAGCCCCAAGAAGTACAGGCGCCACATAGAGCGCTGCGGGAAGTCGCACAGGCATCAGACGCGACCCCTGCCACCAGGGCAGGACAACTACTACATGCGTATGTGATTGCTTAAAACCCCCTGCGGTTTCGGCTCTTTTAGGCGCCCTGGTCGTATAGAGGTCAGTATGCTGCCCTGTCAACAAACTGCAGATTGGCAGAACGGCAGCGACCCGGGTTCGAAATCACGGTGACGAAAATCCCGGCCAGGGCGCCACCTATGCATTGACAGCGCCCGATATCCATATCCACTAGGACTGAAAGAGTCGCACACAAGGCTCTCCTCGACCCCTCAGATGGAACACTCATCCTTTTTAGGAAAGTCTTACGCTGTTGAAAAGAGGAGGATTGCAATGCCGAAACTAAACGTGAATGATATTCAGATTTACTACGAAGTGCACGGCGAAGGCATTCCGCTGGTAATGATCATGGGGCTAGGTGCAAACTTAGACTGGTGGGACCCTCGTATGGTCCAAGAACTCTCCAAGAGATTCATGACGGTCCTGTTCGACAACAGGGGGGCTGGACGCACCGACGTGTCTGACAGAAACTATACTATCAGACTGCTTGCTGACGACACGGCGGCTTTGATGAATGGTCTGGGAATTTCCAGGGCTCACGTGCTCGGGATTTCGATGGGTGGGATGATAGCTCAAGAGCTGGCACTGAACTACCCCCAGAAAGTCGAAAAGCTAGTCCTCTGTTCCACCTTCTGCGGAGGTGAGAAGTCGGTTCTGCCATCTGGGGATGTGATGGGAACGCTCACGGCCGACAGAGGCACCATGTCCCACGAAGAAGTAGTCAAAATGGTCATTCCAGTTATTCTGACCGAAGATTTCGTCAAGAAGAACCCTGAGTTGGTAGAGCTTCTAATGCAGCGAATTCTCAAATCCCCGATTTCAGTCGAACCCTACAGGCGGCAATTGAGCGCAGTTTTGGAATTCAACACCCACGCCAGACTACCTCAGATAAAGGCCCCCACTCTGATATTGTGTGGCAGGAAGGATATCCTCGTGCCTCCTGGAAACGGTCCGATCTTGGCCGAAGCCATACCCAATTCTAGGCTTGTCTATCTTGAAAGGTCGGCCCATGCACTTGCAGAAGACATGGATGAAGTAATCAACCTTGTAACAGGTTTCCTTGGCTGACCCTTGCGCTCATTTGGTATGATTTTGGTCCGAACTGGGGAATGAGAAGCCTCACCCCTCGAGTTCCGAGTGCCAGTTCGATATTTGACTCATGAGTAATGAAGAGAGGGAATCCAGTCATGAGCGAAGCAAGCGGGATTAGAGATGTAATGGCGCCATTGAATATTGAGAGGCGCCCTGGCCGGGACTTTCGTCGCGGCGATTTCGAACCCGGGTCGCTGCCGCTCTGCCAAGCGCGTACCTGATGACAGGGCAGCATACTGACCTCTATACGACCAGGGCGCCAAAGCGACCCCCACCCCATCAGTTATTTAATTTGCGACGGACGCGCTTGCTACCCTCAGAGCTTCATGTAGAAGTTGTCGGAGCTTTCGAGGGGCCGTGAACCATGCTTGTGTGACTTCCCGCAGCGCTCCATGTGTCTTTTGTACTTCTTCGCGCTGATTAATTTGCCGCACTTGGGGCAGACTGGCACGGCTGATTAGGCAGACTTTCGATACATACGTCTTCCCCAAGCTTGGGCGCTCGCCGCGAGTGATTTAGTCCGGGCTTTCCCGGGGTTCGCCGTGAAAACCCCGAAGAGGTGCGGCTGGGCAGCACTGGACGACCCGCTGTACAGGGATTACCACGACAGGGAGTGGGGTGTTCCTGCCCACAATGACAGGGTGCTCTTCGAATTTTTGGTCCTTGAGGGGGCGCAAGCGGGACTGAGCTGGGGGACCATCCTCCGGAAGCGGGAGAATTTCAGGAAAGCCTTTGACGGGTTCGACCCGGAAGAAATCTCGCAGTACGATCGAAGGAAGGTTAGGAGCTTGCTGAACGACCCGGGAATCATCAGAAACAGACTGAAGATCTACTCAACAATCCAGAATGCGAAGGCGTTCTTAGAGGTGCAGAAGGAGTTTGGGACGTTTGATGCCTACATCTGGCGGTTCGTGGGGGGTGAAACAAGAGTCAACAAATGGCGTAGTCTGAGCGAGGTCCCAGCGAGCACAAGCGAATCTGCGGCGATGAGCAAGGATCTGCTAAGCAGGGGGTTCAGGTTCGTCGGGCCGACTATCTGCTACGCACATATGCAGGCAACTGGAATGGTCAATGACCACGTCGTGAGTTGTTTCAGGTACAAGGAACTCTTGGGCGGCCCGATTAGATCAGCCCAAGGCTCCTTAGCCTGCTGAGCATGCTCTTGGCGTCAGCCCGTTCCATTGGGAGGAAAGGCGCCCTCGGCTTCCCGCAGTCGACCCCCCTTCGGCCTAGAATTTCGTAGTATGCGGCTATTGGGGTCGGCTTGACGAGGTCCTTGAATTCCTGGACAGCCTTCTGCGCCGCCAGTGCAGCCTTGTACTCTCCCTCCCTCTGAGAAACGACGAGGCGGTTGAAGAGCTCGGGGATGGCACTCGCGCCTCCTGACACGAGGCCGTCCGCCCCTGACATGATGGCGAACAGACCGTACTCTTCTGTGCCGTTCATCACCACGAAATCATCAGGGACAGCCCTGATGAGGTCAATCAGCTGAAGGAGGTCTCGAGAGGAGTCCTTGATTCCGCTTAGGGTGCCGGCCTTTGCCATGGCCGCTACGATGCCCGGCTGGATGTTGTTCCCCGTGAATTGCGGGATGTTATATGCGAAGACCGGAATGGCCACCGACTTCGAGACCGCTTCGAAGTGTTTGATGACTGCCTTTTCTCCTGGCTTGTAATAGTATGGGGTGAGGCTCGCCACGGCGTCAGCCCCTGCCTCCTCGGCGTGCTTTGCCAGTTCGACAGTCGATGCGGTATCAGCGCAGCCCACCTGCACGACCACGGGGAGCTTCCCCACAGTGGCTTCGATGACGGTTTCTGCAACTGTCTTCCTCTCGTCAGTCGTGAGCATAGGCCCCAGCCCGGTGCTCCCGCATGGGAAGAGGCCCTCTGCCCCATTCGAACTTTGGAAACGGACCAGGTTTGATAGGCGGTCAGGGTCGACCTTCCCACGGTCGTCAAAGGGGGTGATGAGCGCAGTGAAAAGACCGCCGACCCTCAGTTTAGCTTCTCGCGGCAACTCGACTTGAGGCTTGGTAAAGAGGGACTTATCCTTGCTGTTCATGGATGCAAGGAGAGTTGGCCGATGGCATTGGCGGCCGCGTTGGCTACGCGAACTCCTAGTCGCTCGAACCTCTCCTCTTCCCCAGCTTTCAAGTCGGCGCCCGTTATGGTGCCCCTCTGCCTTCGAGTGGTGACAATCGCGGACTCCCTTGAAACCACCACGTGAAGGCCCTGGTCGTCGAGGGCGTGTTCGATATACCTCGCCGCGCTCCCTGAAAGCGGTGAGTCGAGCTTCGTGTCGAAGGCGAAGGCCAGCTTTCCTCCCAGGTCGACGACGGAGGTCGACCTCAAGAATTCCTTCATTGGTTTGGATGCGCTGAACTCCTCGGTGGGGCCACCGATGCAAATGAGGTCGTAATCCTTCAACGATTCGGGGGAGACCACCTGGGCATTCTCGCAAAGTGTCTGCACGCCAGCCTGCTTCAAGCCTGACTCGAACCACTTCGCAATCTTCTCCGTGTTGCCAAACCTGGTTGAGAAGACCACCGCCGCACTGATGTGTCGGGGAACCGACGCTTCAGGCATCGGGGTTTTCTGAACGCCGAGGCATAAGAATCCCGAAGTCGTTTCTCAGGCGTGAGAAAGCGCGAGTGACCGCCTGACAACGAAGTCTCTGTCCCATCGTCCAGCGCCGAGCGACCGCCATCCGCGTCAAATTTGGCATCCAGAAAGAGGGCATGAATGCGGCTTGACGCCGAGAGTGCTGGCGGACGGGGTGAGGTTAGTGGCTACGAGAATCACGTTCTTCACCTTCGTTCTTCTTGATTCGGGCCCTTACAAGCTTCTTTATGAGAAGAACAGGGATTTTTCCCTTCCGAGGAAGATGTACTGCTGACATGGTCGTCTCATACCCGGACAATTCACGCTCGTGCTCCTCTATGACTGGGGGGCGAATGTAGAGTCCGATGTGTGCCTTCTGCAGGCCGAACCAAGCTAGTCGCCCTTTGTAACTATAGTAGGGTATACCGTAGCTGATACCCTCGGTCGCGTCGGGTGCGACCTGTCTGATGGCTTCTCTGACCGCCCTAAGGTTCGGTTGAGCATCCTTTGGTGAAGCACATATGTAGGCGTCCACGTTCTCAGCGGGTTTCCGCACATGCGGCCCTCGGCTGGCCTGCATATCTGGGTTGACCAAGGTGCACTCCTCCACTGCTTCAGGGGGCAGGACAGGCCACCGGCCCACCTCAAGTCAGTCTAAAGTGTCAGTGCTAGCATGTCCTCGACGAGCTCCTCTGGCTTCGTGATCATCGGCCAGTGCCCCGACTCGATGACCTTGTAGTGGCCGTCCAACTTCCCCCATTTTCCATTCAAGATGTCGTCGACAGGGTCTCCGCCGCCGGTGCAGAAAATGTAGGCACTCTTCACGGTGTCAAAGTTCCTGGAGAGAGTCACCGGGTCAGTAGAGTGTTTGATTGGCCAGGGCGTGGCCTTGGATAGCATCCACTTCCGGTTGGCGCCTTTGACGTCCTTTCCGACGCCGTCGAGGATACTCTCAGTGAGAGGGATGCCCAAACCGCCGGGTGGCGGGGGCCCGAACTCCGAAGGGTCGAAGGCTCCCTGAGGCGTCCTGACCTTTGCAGGCCGGAAGGCATCGAGATAGAGAAGGGTCCTCACGTTACCGGCTAGACGGTCCGCCACGGCTGCCACGACCTTTCCTGCAAAACTGTGTCCCACCAGCACGAAGCCGTCAAGATCGTTGTACTTGATTACGTTTAGGACGTCCTGGATTGCCGTCTCGATACCGACGTCCTTCGTAGCGAGGTGGACCCTCTCACCCTCCCCTGTAAGGGTGACCGGATAGGCGGAATGGCCCTCCTTCTCAAGCAAAGGAATTACTTTCTTCCAGGCCCAGGCCCCCAGCCAGGCCCCTGGGACAAGAACGAAATCCGTCAAGACAGGGGTTTTCGGACGACTGCGATATTTAGCTCTACGGAGAATCGTCTGGCAATAGGTGGGCAAGATCCGTGAAACTGCTCCCGTCTCTGTTCAGACCGAGGACGACCAGCACCCTCAGACGTGCCCTGAAATGGTTAATACCAAGTGATTCACTTTTGGTATATTCGGGCTGCCATGATGGTCATTGTCCGAATATTCCCGAGTGGCAAGCTGGAAGAGAGTTGGAACAAGGTTCTCGAAAATCCGGAGGCATTGTCGAACATATACTGCACCCCCCTCTACCTTTCCCAGCGGGAAGAGGAGAATTTCATGACTCTCATATACGACGTGAATGACGCAGACCGCTTCGCCGACATCGTCGTGAAGAGCATCCAGTCGCTCTTGCACCCGGAGAAGACGAGGACAATCACATTGTTGAAACCTGTTTTCTTCCCCGCCCCTAAGGATCGGCCAAAGGATCTCGAGAGGTATCAGGTCGCGGTGAGGGGAATGTGCGGGGAACTGGAGAACATCTTCAACCACATACTTCATCTGGACTATCCAGGAGACGCATTCCCGACATACGCGGCTTACTCTTTCGGCGAGGACGACATACTGACCTCGATGCTCTCCACAAGCAGAGACAGGCTCGGGCAGTTTCTGAAAGCGAATCTTGAGTCGCAGAGAGGAGTCATCAGCCTAGACATTAGTCACATAAGCAGGTCAAAGAGGGTCGCGCCGACGGAGATGTGGAAGAGGTACAGGGAGAGCAGGTACCTCTTCAAGCCGACGGCGGAGCAGGAGGAATACGATTTCCTGGAACGTGAGGTCCTGCACGGAGCACGGGAACGAGAGGTCGAGACCTCGAGCTTCTGGTAACCGCCGCCCGGGTTCTATCCTTGCCCTAGGCGAACAGCTCGATGTAGATGCCGTTTGGGTCCTTTATGTACGCCCATCTGCTCGCAGTGGTTTTGATGTCGAGGATGGTGCGGTGTCCGGTCCTCGCCGCTTCGGCGAGCGCCTTGTCCAGATCTCCCACCTTGAAGGCGAGGTGGTCGAGACCTTCGCCTGCCGCAAACTTGGCGGCAAACTTGCTCCCCTTCGGATAGAAGTTCAACTCCAGCTGTGGGCCCCCTTCCTCGCTCACGAGGGTCGCGACCTCCCCTCCTGTCGTGTCAATCTTGGACCTGCCAATCTCCTTCATCCCCAGCAGACCCGTGTAGAATCTTACCGACTCCTCCAGGTCTTTCACCCGTATTCCCGTGTAAGTGAATACAGACTTCATTCAGAATCGTATCCTCGTCTTGGCACGGTTCCGATAAAGCTTTGGCCGACATGTGACGAGCCCGCCACCTGTTCTCTCCCTCGGTTTGAATCGAGGGCTTTGCGCGTCTGACGGACTGCAACGCAAAGGTGGTCGTGAATAAAACCTAGTTCATGCCAGGAGCCCATTTGCCTTGGCCTCGAATTCTGAGTTTTGATGCGCTCAGCCCGATCCTTTCGTCTCACCCATGGTCAATAATACCTCACCGCTAGGTAATCCGTCAGCTCCAGAAGGCGAGACCTGGCGCCGCTCTCGGGAACAGAACCGAGGACGTCTCTCGCTGCCCTTGTGTAGTGTAACACCTTCTCGCGGGCGTATTCAAGGGAACCGAACTCCTCGATTAGCCTCCTCAGGCGGGATGTCTCTTCTTGGCTGTAGGGCCCCGATCTGTTGAGGAGGCTGAAGACGAACCGCCTGTCGTCTGTCGTGCACCTACTCAGGCAATGGATGAGGACCAGGCTCTTCTTCCCTCCTCTCAGGTCGGTAAAGACCGGTTTGCCTAGCGCCGACTCGTCCCCGACAAGGTCAAGTGTGTCGTCCTGAATCTGGTACGCCAGCCCGAGTTCTTCACCGAACCTGCTTGCCAGGGCCGCTTCCTCTTCTGACGCGCCCCCGACCAGGGCGCCGCTCGCGCATGGTGCGCTCAGCAGGCTTGACGTCTTTAGTCGTATCATCTCCTCATAAGCCCGCTCCGTCTCCTCTTTCCCCTGGGCCATCTCCATATCGATGAACTCCCCCCAGGTGGTGGCCCTACACGCTTCGCCGACGAGGTCGAAGATCTTGGCTAGCCTCCAGCTCTCTATGTCCTCATACTTCGCGACCATCTTTGGGACGTTGAAGAGAAGGAGGTCCGAAGCGAGTATCGCGGTGGCGAGGCCGTACTTGGCGCCGACAGAATCCTTCCCCCTCCTCATCTCAGAGTGGTCGATGATGTCGTCCTGAACGAGGGCGCTCGCGTGGGCAAGCTCGTAGGCGACCGCGAGGGGGATTGCGGGCCTGTAGTCCCCAGAATACATCTCGCACCACAAGAGGGCCAGAGTGCCCCTCACTCGCTTTCCCCCTGCCGAAAGGGCGTAAGCCACGGCATCCTCGAGCGCCGTCGAACCGCTCTGCCTGCTCAACCCGTCAAGCGTGGAGTTGACGGGCTCAATGTAGTCCTTCAGCCACGGCATGCTTCTCGGGACCAGCATACCCGACGCCTACCCTGCAGTCATATTTCAAGGAGTCCGAATAGCGGCAGCGCCTTGAAGTTCAGTTCATCATGCTACAGAGTTCAATCTTGCTACAGAGATCTCAGCCAATGTGAATGCCAGACGTCCTGGAGATGGTCAAGCTTGCTTCAGCCAGAGCCCCCTCAGGGGGGCGCGTTGTCACCGATCGGTCCGAATGCCGTCTCAGTCTGGACCGATCGAGTCAACGCCCTTGAAGCCGGATTCCAGCCGCCATAGGTTCTGTATCGATGAACGAAATAACTCCCCGCGACCACGAGGACCGCGAGCGCCTGCCCAGCCAAGGTTTGGATGTTTGGGAAGATCGAGAACCACATGCTTGCCCAGGCCGGAATGCCCTGTAACCAACCGATGTTGGTTGTGCCAATCCACCCTGCGATTTGCATCTCGTTGACTTGCTCGCCCACCATGACGAAGAGGACGCCTGTCAGAAGGACCCCTGTGGCGACGAGCATCCGCCTATAGGGAAGGCGGCTGTTCTCAACCAACGTGAGCCACCCTGCGGCCGCAGTCAGGACGAGCCCTCCTGCCGCTCCGTAGTAGACGACCGAGCTTCCCAGACTGAGATAGTAGCTCTGAAGGAAGAGGACCACCTCCACGCTCTCCCGGTAGACCGACGCGAAGCCCAGTATTCCGAGACCCAGAATCACACTCCTGTGTTTCCCACCAGCATCTCCATTATCTGATTGCGCGAGAAGGGTCTGCTTCCTACGGTTCTGCATGCCAATCCAACCCGACCAATAGACGTTATGGAAGAACCAGTTCATTACGACCAATAGGACTGCGACGGCCAGTAGACCGGAGGCTGCCTGAACTGCGAGAGCACCGTAACTCAGGGTTAGCTCGCTCACAATTGAGGTCGCAACGAACCATGTTGCGATGCCCGCACCGAAGCCTATTCCGATCCCTGCTTGTATGGAGCGTCGGTAGACTGGGCTCTTGGCCCTAAGCCCGGCGAGGATCGCCGCGAGCACCAGGATTGATTCTAGCCCTTCCCGGAACACGAGGACTGCGATATCGAGCGAGCCGGAGGCCAGTGTCGTGCCATGCACTGTCGG
>DASPOK010000002.1:0-2847 GCA_035626075.1 Nitrososphaerales archaeon | reverse complement strand
GGTAGCCAGCCAGAAAGTACGACAGTGCGAAAGAGGCCAGAGGTGCGAGGAGCCACAGGGAGAGGGTCTCGCTGACGAGTCTCCTGTTGACGACGGAGACGATGCGTGAGTAGGCCGCGCCGAGCATTCCGCCGAGAAGGCACTGGCTTATCGAGACAGGGAGAGCATATTGGGTCCCTAGCCAAACCACAAGGGAGCTCGAAACGAACGCCGAGAAGACCCCCTGAGGGCTGAGGGTCAGCATCCTGTCTCCCATGGTCCCCCCTAGGGCGCTCCTGCCGAACAACAAAATCCCGACAGTGCCTGCAAGGACAAGAAGGAGCATGACTAGGGCGTTGATAGGCTGCCCTGTGATAGAGACGCTGGTGGCACTGTAGATTAGACCGATGTTGTTAGCTCCCAGAGTATAGGAGACGGCCAGTCCGCTGGCTACAGCCCCGACCCGGTTCAGGGAGTCAACGGCCAGGATTCCAAAACGAGGAACAACCCTTGAGACCGCCTCGTAAATTACGAATGTGAAGATGGCGGTCGCCAGGGGGGCGACGAACCAGAAAGCGATGACTTCGACCGACCTGCTGACGTCAACGGGGATGGCTGAAGAGTAGGTCGCCCCCAGGAAGGAGCTCACCATTATCATGCTGAAGGAGACCGGGAGGTCGAGCAGGGTCAGCCCGAAAGTGAGCATCAAAGAGACGAACATCACGGTTAGGAGGATTGCGAAGGTTGTCGAAGGGGCGAGAGTCCCTGCGAGCGTGCCTACCATCTTGGAGCCCTCGAGGAGGACCCCAACGAGCAGCCCGAGGATGGAGATCAGCAGCGCCCCCATGAACGAGAGGGAGCCTGCCCCTCTCAGGTTGCCTATCAGGAAGGAACTGTTGTTCCAGCCGAAGAGGAAGCAGAGTAGGGCTGCCAGTCCGACGAGGAGGCTATCCATGTTTACTGAGATCCCGTAGATGGGCCGATAAAAATGGGTTGGACCTTTTCTGAACGCGGTACAATCGCTTGCTGGCCTTGTCAATGGAGCGACTCAGTTGGCGGAAAACCAAGTGCGCGTTAGCTTGGATGCTGGGCCAAAATCTGTCATTGGTCGTTAAATGGAGAAACCGAGTACTGCTGCTGAGCATGTACAAGATAGCGTATCGGTACCGCATCTATCCCACCATCAAGCAGGAGGGCGTGCTTCTACGAATGATTGAAGCCGCTCGAAAGCTTTGGAACGATGCATTGGCTCATCGGATGTGGAAGTGGGAAGAGTTCAGGAGATCAACAACCTATAACGAACAGGCACGGATTCTGACTGGAGTGAGGAAAACAGACCCCGAGATTGGCATGTTGTACTCCCAAGTGGGACAAGATGTATTGCGACGCCTAGACAAGGCTTTCAGGGCCTTCTTCAACCATAGCTCAGGATACCCGAAGTTCAAGAAGAAACGTGGTTGTGGCTCCATTACGTTCCCTCAGGCATACAGGGGATGCGTTAAGATTGACGATGGGAAGATTATGATTTCCGGAGTAGGATGGGTACCCCTCGTGTTACACCGAAAGTTGCCATCTGATGGAACTATGAAGACCTGCACAGTCATTCAGGAACCATGCGGAGAATGGTACGTCTCTTTAACCCTCGAGCTCTCTCCGCCCGTTCCTAGGCTATTGACAGAAATCAAGTCTCCGGTCGGTTTAGACCTTGGCCTAAGGTCACTAGTGACTACGACTGATGGCGCCAAGATCACGCCACCTGGGTATCTCAGGAAGTCTGAGAAGCGTCTCAGGAGGTTGCAACGGAAGCTGTCAAGGCACCTGAAAGGATCAAAGAACTGGGAGCGGTCACGTCGGCTCTTGGCGACCCAACACGCGAAAGTCGCATGCCAGCGCGAAGACTTCAACCAAAAGCTAAGCGCAAGCCTCGTTCGGAATCATGACTTGATAGCCTTTGAGGATTTGAGGATTAACAATATGATTCAGAATCACGCTCTTGCTAAATCGATACAGGATGCCGGATGGCGGCAGATTGTGGATCTTTCCAAACATAAGGCTGAAAGAGCAGGAAAAATACTTGTCGAAGTCTCAGCCCGTTACTCTACGCAAGAATGCTATTTCTGTGGCGCCATCAACGACGTCGGACTTGGCCTGGGGGAGTTCACATGCGTTAGGTGCGGCAGAAGGCTAGACCGAGATTTCAATGCGTCGAGTGTCGTGCTTAAGCGAGGAATCGCCAAGGTAGGGCTGGACAGGCCCGAACTTACGCCTGTGGAGATCAGACCTCCATTGGGAATCACAATCCCGACGAGCCGGGTCAAGGAAGCAGGAACTACATGTGGTGAGGTACATGCTCAATGAAAAACACCACTGGAAGCCCACGAGTCTGCTCGCGGGAGGATGTCACCCATAGCCTTTCGCTATCAGCACCAGAATCACGTCGCTGGCGTCTTCCGCGTTGTCGGCGATGTCGTCAGACACGAAGATGAAATCGCGAAGCTGGATGACTGTCACGGGGTTCATGGGTGTCTCGGAAGCGAAGAGAGTTTTCAGCAGGAGGTCCTTGTGAGAGTCTGCTTCCTCCTCGAACTCTTCGACCGCCTGGACCTTCAATAGGGCTCCCTTTCTTCCTTGGTTGAGGGCCCGCACGAGTTCGTTGAGGGCCACTACCGAGGACTTCAGGGCCGCCAGGAACGCCTTCATGTCGAGCGAACCCAGGGTCGTCCTGGCTTCTACGACGAGGCGCGAATCCGAGGAGAGGAAACGGGCCGCGTCCTTAGCGCTGTCGGCTATCTCGTCTATCTTCTCAAGGAGGTTGAGCATGTCCTCCCTGACGCCTCCGAAGAAGGCTCCTTCGGCTATCTTGATTCC
>DASPOK010000001.1:0-16444 GCA_035626075.1 Nitrososphaerales archaeon | reverse complement strand
CGAGCACCCCACGGATAGAGAGGAAGCATACCGCGAGGGACCCGCAATTATCATGGCGACCTCGGGCATGCTCGAGGGAGGCCCCGTCCTCGACTACTTCGAGCACCTTGCCTCCTCCGAGAAGAACAAGTTACTGTTCGTTTCCTACCAAGTCCAGGGGACCATCGGTCGCAGAGTCTTGGACGGAGGAACCCAGGCGAGCCTGATGGACCAGAACGGTAAAATCAAGATTGTCGATGTGAAGGCTGCAGTCCAGAAGATAGAGGGATTCAGCGGTCACAGTGATTACAATCAAATCATCCGCTTCGTGGGCAAGGTGAGACCGAAGCTGCAGCTCGTCTTGGTGAACCACGGGGAGAAGCGCAAGACCGAGAATCTCGCATACTCAATCCAGAGGATATATCGCATTCCCGCCATTCATCCAACCGTGCAGGAAGCGATCAGGGTCTACTAGAGACAGTCCAGCCGCTAACGTTGCTGGCAGTAGCACAGGCTCACGATGAATCCGCTCTCAGATTTCAAGCACTGGCCGCAAGGTGGCCGATGCACTTCATGTCTTTCGCCAAGGCTGTTCTTTCCTGGGATTCCAAAGAAACGACGGACACCGGGACCAACCTTGCCGCATTGGCTTGAATTCAGGATTGTCCAGTAGATGGAGCCAGCCACTCCTGCGCGCGCGTCGGTGAAGCATTCCTGAAGTCCCCTACTTGCGAGTATACTGATACTCGGCAAATATGTCATTTACGAGTTTGATAGTTTCGCTGGCTCTCGTGGCCCGGTCTTCCTCCATGTTGATTCCAATGATTCGCACCTTTACTTCGTCGTAATACTCCCTCTTGACAGTAGCGATCTCGAGGTTTCTGGCTGACGCATGCGACAGGTCATTGGGGTCGATGGTGGCACGTGACCAACTCACTTTGGTGTAGTGTGGTGTCTGCTTGAAGACGTATCCCTCACTTTCTTCCCAATAGAATTTCCTTTCCCCCCGATACTTTGACACCCTTATCACATCACCTTCCATGGTCGCCTTGAACAACTCGTCACCAGAACCGCCACGCGCTCTATCCATGTGCAACACTCGCGCGCTAACTTCAACCTTGGCTGCCAAAGCCCATCCGGCTCACGCAGGCGACTCCGCCAAAGATCCCGACTCCGTCTCAGAATCCAATCGCGCTTTCGCCTTCTTCCATTCATTTTAAGCTTCCATGATAAGATTTAGTGATTATGGACTCTGAAGACGGAACCGTGGTTCACGCCTAGTCACAACACTCCACCAGTAAAATGAAGTCATGAACCCGTCACCCTCGTCACGAACATGTGGTTTTGAAATCCCCGGGCCTCATTCGAGGACTCCCGGCTAAAACGGTCAGTTCTGAATGTCAAGTTCGTCAGCGCCAAGGGTCTACCAAAGACAGTAGTTACGCGGCGGGAGATGCACCCTTGCTGGGTCGCAGTTGTGCGCACGATGGCACGCAGACCCCTTGGGCCACTCTGATGCACGCATGACCCCCGCGCAGGCGACGTCGGCGACGAGCTATGACCCAATTGGCTTCCATCGGCTAGGAGGCAAACGCCTGTCGTGGGCTCCAGCCGCCATCACCGTTTCGCGGCGGGCTTAATCGCCGTACCTCGGCTGAGCCCTCAGCTTTGCGTCTGACTGGCCTTGTCCGGCTTCCTGCGAACCACAAGCCTGGTGTCGCAGACCAGGACAGTCTCGCCTCGCTGATTCATCACTTCGTTTGAGAACCCAACCACACCATTGGACTCGCGCTCTCGCTTGTCCACCACCTTGACTGTGGCATGCAGGGTGTCTCCGAAGAAGACTGGCCGCGTAAACCTGAGCTTATCGATGCCGTAGAAGGCCTCCACCGAACCAGCGAGAAGCCCAAGCCTGTCCCAGAGCCCCGTCAGGACGGCGAGGGTCAGGACGCCGTGAGCTATCCTCTTGCCAAAGGGCCCGGCCTTGGCGAATTCCTCGTCGGTGTGCAGGGGATTGTAGTCCCCGCTAAGGCCGGCGAACGCAACTACGTCAGCCTCCGTGACTGTCCTCCGGGGGGTCTCGAAGGTCATTCCCACTTCGAAGTCGTCGAGATAGAGCCGAGGCATGCCCGGGCTCGCCCGAGGTCTTCGTTATTACGGCTATCGAGCCTCCTTGGCCCCGCAGAAGTTGTAATCCCTGGTCAGTAAGGACTTGTGACCGCAGGCCAAACGTAACCCAAGGCTCATGAAAGGCAGTTGAATTGCAGCGTCTCTGCCTGAGGGGGCAAGTCCAGTCGGCCCCTTAGAGACTGTAAGCCTAGAATTGCAGATGAAATTGAATGTACCGAATCCCTACAGGGTCCCAGTCAATCCCGACAAGCTCATCATAAGGTCGAAGTTGCTCTGGAAAAGGCGAGTCTGAGTAATACGGCCTACGACCTTCCCTCCCTCGACAACATACAGCCGTCTCACATCCTTCTCGACCATCATGCTCATCGCTCTCTAATCTTCGCGTCCGGGCCTATGGTAACGAGTGGGGATGACATGATCTCCCCGACCTTCACCTTGTCGGGTGCCATTCCCTGATTGACGCATCTGCGAAGAACGTCTCTCTCGGTAACAACCCCCTGGGGAAGGCCTCGGGTTACTACGAGCAGGGACCAAACCTTCGAGCGAATCATCAGGTCCACGGCGTCAGCAGCGGTGTCAGCTGAATCGATTGACACCACGTCCCCGTCCATCACGTCCCTGACCCTTAGAGCGACGGTCATGTCTTGAGAAACCGACCTACTTCTCCACTTTTGACTTTATAGAAGGTTTCGAATAGATTTGATGCTAACTATGTGAACTTTCTTAACGTTTCTTGCAATGATTGTCTGAAGCCCGTTCCAACCGGCCTGTGGTAGCGCTGTGCCTAGGCCGCGGTCTGGCCGCCATCCACAGGTATTACCTGGCCTGTGACATACCTTGACGCTTCGGACGCCAAGAACACCGCGACGCCCTTAAGGTCGTCGTCTTCCCCCATTCTCTTCATCGGGTTTACTTGGGTTATCATGTCACCGAACCTTTCGGTCAGGGGCTTGCTCATTTTTGTCGGGAAGAAACTGGGTGCGATGGCGTTGACCGTAATACCATACTCAGCTAACTTGACTGCGAGCTCCCTCGTGAGCGCTATGATTCCCCCTTTGCTTGCTGAGTAGCCCGAGGCGTGCATGAATGACGGGGCGCCTCTGAACCCCGAAACCGAGGCGATGTTGACAATCCTTCCCCACCTCCGCTTCTTCATCGTAGGGACGATGGATTGGCACATGAGAAATGTGCCTGTCAGGTTGACCTTGATGACTCTCTCCCACCTTTCGAGTGGCATCTCCTCGAATGGAGCTCCCCATGTGGCCCCGCTGTTGTTCACGAGAATGTCGATCGCACCAAGCTTTTCGCTCACCAGTCTCGCTATTTCTTCAACGCTGCCTTTTTCCGAGACGTCTAGCTTCGCCGAAAAAGTCGTCCGGCCAGTGGCGCCAGCTATCTCCTTCGCGGTCTGAGCACATGCTTGCTCGTCCCTGGAAGCGACAGCCACCTTCGCTCCCGCCTCGGCCAAGGCCCAGGCGATGGTCCTGCCGATCCCTCTTCCGCCTCCGGTTATCAGGGCTGATTTCCCGGTCAGGTCGAAGAGTTCGAGCGCTTTCATCTGAACCTTTTCGTATTCACGGATGGTCCTATTTTAGAGCTATGAGCCCCTTTCGGGCGTCAAAACCTCCCCTTGGGTTGGACGTTCTTTGTTGGAGATGGCGCGTGAGACTCGGCGGGGCCACCTACCGTCGAGCATCGTGACGCAGAGATAGGAGAGTGCTTATAAGGAAAGTCATGTGATTTTTCCTCACAATGGAAACGCGACGCTCTGGCATGGCGCGGTCTGCGGCAATCGCTGTTCTTGTTGTCATCGTCGTGGCGGCGGTGGCAGGTTTCGCTTCGTATTACTACGTGAGCACAGCGCCTCCCACCACCACGACTAGTGTATCGACTAGCGTTTCCACCGCAGTCACCACCCAGACCAGCGTCTCCACGGCTATCAGTACTCAGACTAGCATTTCTACCAGCATTTCCACGGCCACCAAGACTGTCACAAAGAATACGACTCAGCCGATAATATTCGGAATCTTGGGGCCCTTGACCGATGTCACGGGGATTGACGAGAAGGACGGTGCTCAGCTGGCGGTGGCAGAAATCAATGCTCACGGAGGAGTCTTGGGCAGACCTCTCGAGCTAGTCTATGAGGACACGCAGGAGGCCAACCCGACGATACCCGTAGACGTAGGGCTCGCTGCAATGAACAGAATCGTTACCGTGGACCACGCGCAGGTCATCATCGGTGGCGAAAGGAGCGATGTCGTCCTCGCAGAGGAGGCTCAACTGCCCATATACAAGGTGCCATACCTTGACACAGGCGCAGCAGACACAACGCTTGGTCAGAATGTACTCAGCAACTACAGCCTCTACAAGTACTTCTTCATGGTCAGCCCAGTGAACAGCACTGCTCTGGCGACCGGCCTCATTACCTACTACGCAACTCTGCGATACACGAACGCAAGCCTCACCAATGTCTACATTCTGGCGGAGGACATCGCCGTCTGGCATGCGCTGGTTCCTGTCCTGCAGTACGAGCTCCCTACGTTTGGATACAAGATAGTGGGAACAACCTACTTCCCCTACGGCACTTCTGACTTCTCCACCCAATTGAGCGCCGTTAGGAGCAGCGGAGCGCAAATCATCTGCATACTTGCGGCTGGACAGGATAGCGTGCAGTTGATACAGCAGTGGGCAACTCTGCAGGTCCCTGCCGTTCCCATAGGGATAGACGTGGCCTCGGAATCCCCGACCTTCTGGGGCCAGACAAACGGTGACGCGAAGTATGAAACCATCGAAGTAGGGATAGGAGACACCGGCACACCGATAAACACCATCGGCGCAAACTTCTACGCGAACTTCTCGAAGTATTATGACACTCTGCCGATATACACGGCGGATGGCGCCTACGAATCCGTGTACATCGCAGCACAGGCCATCGAGAAGGCTGGCACCACCAACGGGACCGCTCTGATACCCTACCTGGAGCAGACGAACATTACCGGTCCTGACGGAGTCGTCAGATTCGACCGTTCGCACAACGTAATCTACAATCCTGACTTCACCAAAGGCGCCGCACTCGCCATGGTCCAGTGGACTGGCTACAACCAGTACACGTGCGTGTGGCCGACCCCCCCGGCTACCAAGCCCCTAGCGCGCCCGCCTTGGATGTAACCAGCAGGTTAGGCTGCTGGGGAGGACGACTTGGGTGACATCGTCGTCTTCGAAATCCTTGTCTTCGGCGGCCTCCTAGGCGCAGTATTCGCTCTTCTGTCCCTGGGTTTCTCCCTATCCTACGGCGTGGCTAGAATACTCAACTTGGCGCATGGGTCCTTCTACATGTTGGGAGGGTACCTCTACTATGCCTTTTTCGTCCTCTCGGGGATCAATAGCGCAGCGTCGCTCGTATTGGCCGTCGCAGTGATGTTCATACTGGGCATCGGTTTCTACCTGGCCATTATCAGACCTGTCCGGTCCTCGCCAGTGAGGGTTCTTCTCATCACCCTCAGCGCGGCAGTCGTGCTGCAGGAGATTGTCACGCTAGTCCTAGGCAACCGCAACGTCGGGGAGCCGAATATCATCGGGGGCATCTCGAGTCCTCTCGGCGTCGTCGTTGAGAATCAGGAGATTCTGGCTGCCGGCGTCTCGCTGGCCATGTTCGTTGCCGTCTGGCTCTTCATCAGAATGACGAAGGTGGGCAAGGCCGTTCAGGCCGTCGCCCAGGATGGGGAGGCGGCTTCGCTCATGGGAATCAACAACACACGTATCTCGGCTCTCACGGTCGGTCTGTCAGCTGCGACAGCTGGGCTTGCAGGTATCATGCTTGGTCCGCTGATGGGCATCGCGCCGGATTCTTGGCTCAACGCGACGGTGATAGCCTTCGCCGTCGTCATCCTCGGGGGGCTCGGAAGCGTTCCGGGGACGTTTCTTGCAGCCTTCGTGGTTTCCTACTCTCAAATCTTCGTGGGCTTCGAGATCTCCGCTGGCTATGAAATCATCATCCCGCTGGCGGTCATAGCGGTGGCTGTACTCGTGCGCCCCAAGGGGTTGCTTGGGAAGGTGGAAGAGTAGAGAGGAAAATGCCCAGAGTATCTTGGATCCTCTTGCTTGCGGTGGTGCTTGCCGTGGTCCTTCTACTGCTCCCCACCGTATACCCGAATGACTTTGCCCTCACAATCCTGACGTTTGCAAACATTTTCGCCGTTGTCGCAGCGAGCTGGGACTTCTTCACCGGCCTCACCGGCAGGTTCAACTTCGGCCAGGCTCTTTTCTTCGGAATAGGCGCCTATGCAGCGGGATTCATGAACCTAGACTTGAGGTACGGCCCTCTCCTTACCATCCCTCTTGCTGGAGCCGTCGCGGTGGTCATAGGTGTCGCTTTCGGCTATCCTACGCTAAGGCTGAAGGGTCCATACTTCGCACTAGCAACCTTAATCTTTCCTCTGATAGCCGGTGACCTCACCTTCAGTCTCTCTTCGGTATTCGGTGGGGAGCATGGCCTGTACGGCCTGACGAGCATCTCCGACAGTTACGTAGTACAGTACTACGGTTCGCTCTTGATGATGCTCATTACCATCATCATTCTCATCTACCTTGCCAGTTCTCGATTCGGCCTCGCCCTTGAGTCCATTCGGGACGACGAGAGAGCAGCCTCGGCCGCTGGTATGAACGTGACGAAGTACAAGCTGATCGCCTACATGATTAGCGCCTTCTTCACCGGGATGGCGGGCGCCTACCAGGCACAACTGTTCAAGTTCGTGGGGCCCACCACGTTCTCGAGCAACATATCCTTCGAGGTCATCGCGATGACCATCATAGGTGGCATCGCAACAATCGTGGGCCCTGTGCTCGGAGCCTATCTCCTCGTCACAGTCCTTGACGGACTCGGAATCAGTTCGGACCAGTCGATTCTGGTATACGGAGTCCTTCTCATGATAATCGTCCTAGCATTTCCGGGTGGCCTGCTGGGAAGGTTGAAGTCGAACCTCAGGGCGATGAGAATCCGGCGGCTGATGGGAGGGAGGCCTGACGCCACCTAAGATTGCTGTCGAAAAGCTGACGAAAAAATACGGAGGTCTTGTCGCCCTCGACGACCTCAGCTTCCAGGTGGAGCAGGGGGAGACTCTTGGAATAATCGGCCCTAACGGTGCAGGCAAGACTACACTCTTCGACTTGATGACTGGGTTCCAACCCGCGACGTCCGGCAGGGTGATTCTCAACGGGCGGGAGATAACGGGGATGAGCCCACACCAGGTTGTCCAACAGGGCATGAACAGAACATTCCAGATAGTGCGGCCATTCAGAGACCTGACGGTCCTGGAGAATGTGCTCGTCGGACTGATCTCGGGGAAGGGCAGGCTGAGCCGGGGGAAGGGCCGCGGGGAACTCGGGAGGGAGGCGATGGAGCTGCTGCAGCTTGTGAATCTCGCCAAGAGCTCGTTGGCGCTGTCAAGGAATCTGTCCCACGGCGAACTCAAGAAACTGGAGCTCGCGCGTGCTCTCTCGACCTATCCCGATGTGCTCCTTGCCGATGAGGTCTTCAGCGGGCTCAGCGCCCAGGAGACCAACGAGCTCTCCGAAGCACTGGTGCGCGTGAAGGAGAAGAGGAGCCTCACCCTGGTGATGGTAGAGCACAGGGTCTCAAAGGTCGTCCAGCTGGCGAACAGGATGATGGTGCTGAACTACGGCAGGCTGCTATCCCTGGGCACGCCTCAGGAGATACTCCATGACGACAAGGTGCTCGAGGCGTATCTGGGGAGAGGGTAGGCTCTTGCTTGAAATAAAGGATCTTTCGGTCCACTACGACAAGGCCCTCGCCTTGGACCATGTCAGCTTGGAAGTCGGGACCAACGAGATAGTTGCCGTGCTCGGGGCCAACGGCGCAGGGAAGAGTACACTGCTGAGAACGATATCCGGCCTGGTGCGCGGTTCGGGGGAAATCTGGTTCGACAGGATCAGGCTAGACGCCCTTCACAGGCACGAGATAGTGAGAGCGGGCGTCGTGCATTGCCCGGAGGGTAGGAGACTTTTCCCAGAGATGACCGTGCTGGACAACCTGCTTCTAGGGGCCTACCTCAGGAAGGAGCACAGCGAGATTGAGAAGGACCGCGAGAGGGTCTACGAACTTTTTCCTGTGCTGAAGGACAGATCCCGTCAGACTGCTGCGACACTCAGCGGAGGGGAGCAGCAGATGGTAGCCATAGGCCGGGCCCTGATGTCGAAGCCGAAGTTACTCATGCTCGACGAGCCTTCCCTTGGGCTCGCCCCCATCGTGCAGGAAACGATCTTTCGGAGCATAACGGAGATAGCCAGGAGCAGGATGAGTGTCCTCCTGGTAGAACAAAATGCCCGACGGGCGCTCGCTATCGCCCAGCGGGCATACGTCTTGGAAACGGGGAGGATGACCCTAAGTGGGCGGAACCAGGACCTTGCAAATGATGCCCACGTCCGTGAAGCCTACCTTGCGCCCTAGGGCCGTTCTTGCTGGCTCGCGAATCGCGATCGGTGTATCCAGTCGCGAACTGGAACGAGGGAGAAACGGCGCTGGGGAGATTGTCAGCTCGTATATTCGTAGAAACCCTTCCCGGTCTTCCTGCCGAGCTGTTCGCTATCCACGAGCTTGACCAGAAGTGGCGAAGGGCCTTCTCCCGTCCGGCCGTGCCTCGCGTAGAACGAGTTTAGGGATTCCAAAATCACGTCGAGCCCCATCTCATCTCCCATCTCAAGGATACCCTTCGGGAACCCAAGCCCCAACCTAATCCCCTTGTCGACGTCTTCCTTGGTCGCCACTCCCTGCCTTATGAGCTCAGCTGCGGCGTTGACCCCACTCGCGATGATGGGAGTGACGTCGACCCTCTTTCCAGCTTCGACAGGTATCGCAGGCCTCTGTCCGCCCCTCCATTCGTAGAACCCCCTCCCTGTCTTCGCACCGAGTCTCCCTTCCTCGACCATTTGCTTCAACGGCGAATGGGCATCGGGAGGGTACCCCCGGCTCTCGAACAGCTTCTGGACGTTGTATCCCACATCAATCCCACTGTAGTCTCGGAGCAGGAAGACCCCCATGGGGAAGCCAGCCTTGTATATCAGAGCCGAGTCAATCTCTTCTGCGGTCGCTTCCCCTCGCCCAAACATCGCCATGGAAGCCCTGCCCAGTGCGTGCAGGACGTTGTTCACCACGAACCCAGGCACATACTTCCTACAGACAATGGTCTCTTTTCCGAGGCCCTTCACAAATTCGGTCGAAGTCTCTGCGACCCAGTCTGCAGTTTTAGTTCCAAGAATAATCTCCACCAGGCGCATGAGCTGAGGTGGGTTGAAGAAGTGCGTCCCTACCACACTCTGAGGCCTGGACGTGGCCTCTGCTACCTCATCTATCGGGAGAGAACTAGTGTTCGAGGCGAGGATGGCCCCTGCCGGAGCGTGTTCATCGACTTCAGTGAATATCTCCTTCTTGAGCTGCAAGTCTTCCGGGACAGCTTCGATGACGAGGTCTGCCTCGGAAACCGCAAGCTTCAGGTCCGTGGTCTTCCTGATTCGTTGAAGGACGAGCTCCGCCTGCTCTTTCGAGATTCTGTTCCTTTCCGCGAGCTTGCCTAGGCTCCACCTAATCTTCTGCAGCCCTGCGTCGAGGAACCTGTCTTCGACATCACGGATGACAACGTCGCATCCGACCTGGGCGGAAAGCTGAGCTATTCCGTGCCCCATCGTCCCGGCGCCGAGCACGGCGACTCTCCTGATAGGACTGGTGCGTGGGGGCCCTGATTCTGACCGTGGTGACGCACTTTTCGCCCTGGAGGCCAAGACAGAAATTTTCTTCCGTGCCATTCGATTTATCTGTTTTCGTGACTACTTTGGCCCTGGCGACATAAGCCACGCCAACGGCATTCTGCATCAGGCTTTCGTCTAGCGCTTCGCGCAGCTGCGCAGGAATTTCTTCCTGAACCTCAGAAGGCTGTCTATCTGCTCGTTCAGAGTGGCCCGGCATTGCAAGAGCATCTCGTTAATCACCCACTGGTCTGCAACGTCGTCAATCACTTCACCCAGGCGGTAGGTGTCCATGCGCAGAGACGCCACGGCCTTGGCGAGGGCTCTGTCTGTTGTCTGCGCCCTCCTCTCAGATAGGTCTGGGAAGCGAGCGTCCAAGTCGCTCGGAGCGAACTCCTCATCGTGCCGCAATCCCAGCCCGCGGCGCCCCTTCACCACCCTTCTGACCTCCCTCATCGATAGGTGTTGCTCACGGATTATCTCAACGATTTCTCCGCTGTCGCCATCAAGGGACACCAGTTCTTGAGCCACGCTCGGGCTTATTCGGCGCCGAATGACGTCCTCCCTCACCCCCTTCGGCAGGGCGAGCAGTCGGATCCTATTGCTGATGTAAGCTTGGCTCTTCCCTATCTTCTCGGCCAACTCTGAGATTCCGCCGTATCCATAGTCGTCGACGTATCTCTTGAAGGCCCTAGCCTCGTCGATGGCGTTCATAGTCTCGTGCTGGATGTTCTCCACGAGGGATATCTCGAAAGCCTCCCTGTCGTCCAGGTCAACAACGTGGCACGGAATGCTTCTCATCCCGAGGCGCTTGCATGCCTCCAGCCTCCTGTTACCAGCGACAACTTCGAATCCCCCACGGTCATACCTTACCACTATTGGTTCAAGAAGCCCCTTCTCCGCGATTGAAGCAGCGAGCTCCTCCAGCGAACCCAAGTCGCTCCTCAAGGCGTTCCTCGAAGGACTGATCTTCTTAATCTCAAGACTTTCCAAGAATCCTGCCAGTGGATTTCCAGGGCGCAATCTGCTCTGTCGAGACATCTCCCTGAAGACGCCTTGCCCCAGAACACCGAACTGCGGTTATTTATGATTTGGAACCACAATGTCCCGTCGACCTCACCCTCGCAGGATCCTCTGAAATTCATCGCCTCCCCATGCGCGGCGCCCTCGAAGAGAGCCGCATCTCGCTCGATGTCCACTGCTAGTACGGTCTTTGTCTCTTCAAGAGCGTGCGGAGTCATAAATACATGCCCAAAGGGGGCCCGGTATCTTGGCCGCCTCAGTCAAAGAGGTCGTCGATGGCGTCTTCAGGCTGACGACATCAAGGGCCGAGCAGTTCGCCGAAGTCGTAAGCCGAGTTCATTGCTATCTCGTAGAGTTGTCCGACGGCAAGTTTGCTCTGGTTGATTCTGGGTGGGCGAGCTCGAGCAGCGAGCTGATTGGTGCAATACGAAACGAGTTTGGAGAAGGAATCAAGATCGAAAGATTGATTCTCACGCATCTGCACCCTGACCACTTCGGCGGGACGAAGGCAATTATCGAGAACTACTCGTCGAAGGTTTCGTACCACAGGAAAGAGACCCTGCACCTGAACGCCTACTACAACGTCCTCAGGAACGGCAAGAGGAGTGCCCAATTCTGGCTCGGATTCCCAACGGATGTCCTCGAGGCCGTGCAAGTGGCAGTCAATGCCAACCGCTCGCTCCTTCCCGAACCGGATTCGTACCTAACTGAGGGAGAGAAAATTGGAGCCAGGTCAGGTTCTTGGCGGATTATCCATACGCCGGGGCACTCACCAGGTCACGTCTGCCTGTATCGACCGAGAGATGGGACTCTAATCTCAGGAGACCACATCCTTCCTGGAGAGACGTCAAACGTTGCCTACTACCCCGTCCCGGGTTACAGCGCGCTTCGATCCTACCTTGCCTCGCTGGCCAAGGTGAATAGGCTTGGACCGAGCACCGCCTTGCCGGGCCACGGAAATGTCATCGGAGATGTTGCAAGGAGGATTGAGACCATCACAGCACACCACCGGGAGCGCTTGAAAGAAGTCTACCGGAGCCTGCAGGGCGGGGAACGTTCTGTGTCAGAGGTGACATCCTCGGTAAAGTGGTCCAGGGGGTCCTACGAGTCGTTAGGACACGTAAACAGGTGGCTCGCGGTTCTGGAGACCATCTCTCACCTGGAATTCTTGGTCGAATGCGGTGTTGCCCGAAAGGTCGCGGGGCCGGAGCGGAAGTACGCATTGACAACCCACGATTGGTCGGGCGTAGACGAAGCGGTCGGCCGGATTCAGAGGACGTAAAGCGAAACCTTGCAAGTAACCTGGTGTCTTCCACTCAAGGAGCGCCCCGTGCAACCAACGGGGCACGGGGAGGAGGGCGCGGGGAGGCGCTGCAGCTTGGCTCCCTTTAGCGGATGACGAGTTGCCGGGGTTACCAAGGGAACCAATCCCGGGATTGTCAAAACACTTAACACCACCCAGGCGCGGTTGTTTACGGGGTTCCGGGTCTGAGGACCGCTAAAGAGTACCTGGGCAGCTTAGCCGATGGAAGAGAGGTCTACTACCGAGGGAAGAGAGTCAGGGACATCACAAAACATCCGTATCTGAGTCTGGCTGCTGAGCATGCCGCCCAGCTGTACAGGATACAACGGAATCCGAACTTCAAGCCTTCACCAACGACGATGGTAGACGGGCGCTTAATCAGTACGTTTTACAAGCTGTGCAGGACTCCGGCAGACCTGCTCACAAGGTCACACCTGATCGAGGAGACGACAAGGGCAGGGAGCGGGGTCTTCAACATAGTCCAAGCGATTGGCTCAGACGCAATCATGGCCCTCATGATTGTCTCCAAAGCGCTGGACCAGGCCGATCCGAGCAAGGGCTACTTCCCGCGCGTCTCGAAGTTCCATGAGTTCGTCGCCAAGAACGACCTGGCCCTGGCTGTTGCGCAAACGGACGTCAAGGGCGACAGGATGTTGAGACCCAGCGAGCAGAAGGACAAGGACCTGTACCTGAGGGTCGTTGAGGCCGATGAGAAAGGCGTGGTCGTGAGAGGCGCCAAGGCACACACCACCCAAGCGATTGTTTCGGATGAAGTGGTCGTCCTGCCTACGAGGGCCATGACGGAGGCCGACAGAGACTATGCCATAGCATTCTCGGTTCCTGCGAACACTCGGGGACTGAAGTTGATCGCACGTCCTCTCGTGGAGGCAGAGAGTGCGATGACTCCCGAGGAGGGTCTGATCTCTAGCAAGAACATCGAAGTCGAGTCGCTGACCATCTTCGACGACGTTTTCGTCCCGAAAGATAGAGTCTTCTTCCTGAGGGAATGGGAGTCCGCAGGCATTCTAGCGAACCTGTTTGGACTTTATCACCGCTTCACTGCCCTCTCCTACAGGCAGGTGATAGCCGAGACTCTGCTCGGGGCGGCAAAGATGATGGCAGAGCAGAACGGGACGGAGAGCGCCTCTCACGTAAGGGAGAAGCTTGCTCATCTGATCATGTACAGAGAACAGTCGAGGATGGCGATCAGACTGGCAGCCCTCGACGCCGTCAAGGACGAACTGACTGGCATAGTCTATCCCAACAGCCTCTGGGCGAACATCGGCAAGCTCCAGTCCAACACGCAGTACATGAGCTCGGTTCAGAGCCTAGTGGACATAGCGGGCGGACTTGTGTCCACGATGCCGAGCCCCGAGGACTACGCCCGCAAGGACATCGGGCCCCTGATGAAGAAGTACTTGGCTGGCAATGCGAAGATGTCCTCCGAGGAGCGGATGAATTTGTTCCGCCTCATCAGGGAGCTGACGGGGTCCATGGGAGGGCTATTGGCCCCCGCAATGGTTCATGCCGAGGGGTCGATCGCGGCGAGCTTGATTGCGCTGGCGAGGGAATACGACTTCGGCAGCTCCAAGGCCCTGATCACGAGGATCCTTGAGGAGGGCACGGGCAAAGGCCCCAAGCACGAACCCGGGGCTCGTCCCTGACAAGCCCTCGGGCAGTAACTATCATCCACCGGGAAGATGGCAGATCGCATTGTTAGCAGTCTTGCCCCAGCAGACACAGGCTCAGATGCCCGAGGAGAATGTACAAGGTGGAGCTTTCGGCCAGCGCTTATCCTGCACCCGCGCCGGGATGTAGGCCCCGAAAGTTCAGCCAGGATTCAGGAGAAGCCGGGTCGTTGCCCCGCAATTGTATTACCCTTTAATATCACGCCCCGCTACGTAGAACCAATGGCGGAGATGGCCGCCCCAAGGTACGAGCTCACCATCGACAAAATCTTACTACAGACCTTGCATCGCAAGAGCCGCCAGCAAATCGTCTACGGCAAGACGAGGTACGACTGGGTAGAGTTCTACGATCGCATACGTAGGTTGGCCTCGGGTCTTGAGAGGATGGGAGTACGAAAGGGGACAACGGTTGCGGTGGTCGACGTCGACACCAACAGGTACCTCGAGGCTTACTACGCAATCCCCATGATGGGGGCGACGCTGCACACAGTAAACATCAGGCTCCCACCCGAGCACATCGGCTACACCATGGCCCACGCCCAGGACGAATTCGTCATGATTAGGGACGAGTTCGTGCCCTTGGCGACGAAGATTGCTGGAAGCGTGAAGTCGCTGAGGGGTCTCGTCACAATGAGCGACACGGGGTCTGCGCCTTCGGTGCCGCTGATGAACGTTAAGTTCTACGACGACCTCATAGCTGAATCCGACCCTCACTACGAGTTCCCGAATCTTGACGAGGAAACGCGAGCTACAATATTCTACACCTCGGGCACCACCGGGATGCCCAAGGGAGTCTGGTTCACCCACAGACAGCTCGTCCTTCACACTCTGGCCACGCAAATCGGTCTGGCCGGCAGCCTTCCGCAGAACAGGCTGGAGGTCAGGGACGTTGTAATGCCCCTGGTCCCATTCTTCCACGTTCATAGCTGGGGGGTACCCTACGGAGTCGGGCTGAACGGCCAGAAGACTGTCCTGGCGGGGAAGTACGACCCCGCGAACATACTTGAGCTAATCTCTAACGAAAAGGTGACCTGGTCCAACATGGTTCCGACCGTACTGAACATGATACTAAGTCATCCGTCAGTGACAAAGTACTCGGATGCGCTTTCCAAGTGGAAGGTGAGCGTCGGAGGAGGCGCCCTGCCGAGAGATATGGCCCTGAGGGCGCAGAAGCTCGGAATCAATGTGATGGCTGGCTACGGTTTGAGCGAAACTGCTCCGGTCCTCACGTTGGCCAACCCGATGGAAAGGCACATCGGAATGACCAAAGAGGAACTCCTTGACGCTGTGCTGCTGAAGACAGGCATTCCAATCCCTCTCGTAAACATCAGGGTGGTCGACGCCGACATGAAGGACGTCCCGAGGGATAGCAAGACGGCGGGGGAGATCGTGGTCCGGGGCCCCTGGCTGACGAGCGAATACTACAAGGATCCGGCCAAGACCGAGGAGCTCTGGAGAGGTGGTTGGTTGCACACCGGGGACATGGCAGTGATTGATCAGGAGGGATACGTGACGATAGTCGACAGAATCAAGGACGCCGTGAAGAGCGGAGGCGAGTGGATTCCCACTATCATACTCGAGGACTTCCTCCTGCGCCACCCTGCTGTGGCTGAAGCAGCAGTTATTGGGGCCAAAGACCGGCAGTGGGGAGAAAGGCCTCTGGCCGTGGTGGCTCTGAGACAGAATCAAACGGCCAGCAGCGAGGAGCTCAAGAGACACATGGAAGGATTCGTGGCTGAAGGGAGGATAGCGAAGTTCTGGGTGCCAGACTCCTACGTCATACTGCAGGAGCAGCTGCCGAAGACGAGCACAGGGAAGATAGACAAGAAGCCTCTTAGAGAGAAATACTCCAACGCAGCAGTTGCGCACTAGCTTCGTCTCTGCATCCGCAAGGAACACAGGTCAGGGTCTCGATCCGTCTGGACAGAGGCCCTGGCCCCAAGCTGAAACGAGTTCCGGGCTCTTGGTCCCTCGGCGCAAAGAGAAACTCATAATACATATTAGAAGTTGAAGCAGTCCCCGTCTCTTGGAGAAGCATTTGGGGAGAGGAGACCGCCTCAGCGGGAGGAAGAGCGCAAGACTGAAGTTGGACAGGGCGAGGCCCAAGTACCTGGATGAGCTGATTTTCAATCCAGACAGGGGGATGCTCTCTGCCCCGAACGGCAATGATATTGTCGTGATAAACAGACAAACACTCGGAACGGTCTTCGAGGGCATGAGGGAGATGCTGCAAAGCAGCTCTGACCTAATCTGGTACAACGCAGGCGAGCATGCGGGGGAGGCAGAAGGGGGACGGCTCAAGAAGGCAATGACGAGGATGGGGCCAGATGGGTTTCTGCATCTGATGACAGACCTCTACACCAACCTCGGTTGGGGCAAGACCACTTTCCACGGCTTAGACCTGGACGCAAGGTCCGTCATAATACTCACAAGATGCAACCCTCTCACGAGGGAGGTCACCTCGTCGCGACCCGTCTGCCACTACATCAAGGGATTCTACAAGGGATTCTGCACCGTGGTCTTCCAGTCCAGTCGTGTGGCCGTCGAGGAGACTTCTTGCGAG